>JANMQK010000379.1:0-18683 GCA_031370485.1 Acidobacteriota bacterium
CGCCGAGGAGGAGCGCCAGGGCCAGGACTCCCCGCACCCGCGCCGCGCATCCCGGAAGTTTCATGCCCGCCATGTCGAAGCCTCCGGTTGTTCCGCCGTCTCTCATTGCGCCACGATGTTCAAGAGCCTGCCCGGCAGGTAGATCGTCTTGCGGATGGTGCGCCCCGCCAGGTGCGCTTCCACCCTTGCGTCCTCGCGCGCCCTCCTGATCGCCTCATCCTCGGTGAGCGAGACCGCGGCCCTCAGGTGTCCCCGCAGCCGCCCATTGACCTGCACGACGATCTCAACCTCGTCCTCGCGCAGCCACTCCGGCCGGGCCTCGGGCCACGGCTGGCGCCCGGCGCTCCCCTCCCCTCCCAGGCGGCTCCAGAGCTCCTCGCTCATGTGCGGCGCCAGAGGCTGCAACAGGAGCGCCAGCGTCCGCGCCGCCTCCTTGAGATAGGGGTCGTCCCCCTCCCGAAACTCCGAAACGAAGTCCTGCATGGCGTTGAGCATCTCCATGAGGGCCGACACCGGCGTGTTGAGATGAAGCCGCTTCTCGAGATCGACCGTCACTTTGTCGATCGTCTGGTGGATCTTCCGGCGCAGGGCGGCCCGCCGCGGGTCATCCCCGCCGTCACCCGGAGCGGGGAACGGCGCCCGGGCGAGTGTTGTGAACCTCGGCGCCAGAAGGCGCCACGTCTTCTCGAGGAACCGGAAGCACCCCTCGACCCCCTGCTCGTTCCACTCCAGGTCCTTTTCCGGGGGAGCCGCGAACAGCGTGAAGAGCCGGGTTGTGTCGGCGCCGAACCGCCGCACCATCTCGTCGGGATCGACGGTGTTGCCGCGCGACTTCGACATGGCGCTGCCGCCCTTGAGCACCATCCCCTGGCACAGGAGGGTCCTGACCGGCTCATCGAGACGGAGAAGTCCCAGGTCGCGCAGCACCTTGGCGAAGAAGCGGCTGTAGATCAGGTGCAGGGTCGCGTGCTCGATGCCGCCGATGTAGAGATCGATCGGAAACCAGGCCGCGACGACCTCCGGGTCGAAGGGGGCCTTTTCGTTCGACGGGTCACAGTAGCGGTAGAAATACCAGGACGAATCGACGAAGGTGTCCATGGTGTCCGTTTCGCGCCGGGCGGGGCCCGCGCAGCGCGGACATCGCGTCTCGACGAACGACGCGAGGCGGGCGAGAGGCGACCCTCCCTCGCCGGTCAGGGCCACGTCCTCCGGGAGAAGAACCGGCAGGTCGCTCTCGGGCACCGGGACCACACCGCAGGCGTTGCAGTAGACGACCGGGATGGGCGTGCCCCAGTAGCGCTGGCGGGAGATCCCCCAGTCGAGGAGCCGGTACTGCACCAGGGGCCGGGCCATGCCCGCCTTTTCGCCGGCGCGCAGCATCTCCCGGCGGGCCTCCTCCGAGCCCTTCCCGGTGTATGGGCCGGACTCCGTGAGCCGGCCGTCCTCCACCATGGCGGAGGGCGGAGATGCCGCCGGGATGCCCCGCTCGTCCAGGACGACCGTGCGGATCGGCAGTCGGTACCGGGTCGCGTATTCGAAATCGCGCTGGTCGTGCGCCGGCACCGCCATGACGGCCCCGGTGCCGTACCCCATCACGACGAAGTTCGCGACGTGCACCGGGACCCTGGCGCCGCTGTAGGGATTGACCACCTCGATCCCGGTGTCGACACCTTCTTTCTCTTCGGGCGCCGCGCCCGGGCGGGCCACCTCCCGGTTCCCCATGCGGCCCAGGAACTCGTCGAGCCGCGCCCTGTGCCGTCCGCCCGCCTCCACCCGCGCCAGGATCGGGTGCCCCGGAGCCACGACGCAGAAGGTGCAGCCGTAAATCGTGTCGAGCCGTGTCGTGAACACCTCGAGCGCCTCGCCCCCCGGCGCTCCGCCCGCTTCGACAATCGGGAAGCGGACCATGGCCCCCTCGCTTTTTCCGATCCAGTTGCGCTGCATCGCGAGGACCTTGTCGGGCCAGCCGGGAAGACTCGCGAGATCGGCGAGGAGCTCCTCGGCGTAGGCCGTGATCCGCAGGGACCACTGGTCCAGCTCGCGCCTCCCGACCTCCGATTCGCAGCGCCAGCAGCGTCCCCCCTCCACCTGCTCGTTGGCCAGCACCGTCTGGCACGAAGAGCACCAGTTCACCAGCCGGCGGCTGCGGTAGGCGAGGTCCCGCTCCAGCATCTTGAGAAAGAACCACTGGGTCCAGCGGTAGTACGCCGGCCGGTGCGCCGCGATCTCCCGCTCCCAGTCGTAGGCGAACCCCAGCCGGCGCAGCTGCGACGCCATGGCCGCGATGTTCTCGTTGGTCCAGCGCGCCGGATGGGTCCCGTGCTTGATCGCGGCGTTTTCGGCCGGCATACCGAAAGAGTCCCACCCCATCGGGTGCAGGACGTCGTAGCCGCGCATGGCGTAGAAGCGGGCCACCGCGTCCCCGATCGAGTAGTTGCGCACGTGCCCCATATGCAGCCGCCCGGAGGGGTACGGGAGCATCTCGAGACAGTAGAACTTGCGCCGCCCCGGGATCCGCGGGGCGGCCGCGGCGCGCGTGCACCGCCAGCGTTCCTGCCAGGCGCGCTCGATGGCGTCGAAGTTTTCCCTGTAGTCGTCCTGCACCGCGCCCCCCCGCCCGCCACCGTCCCAAATGTACGCGGGATCGTTGATCGGTCGCTCATTCTAGCAGGGTTCCCCGCCACAAAAACGTCTCCGGATCGACGCCACGTTGCAGGAACGTAACGCGCAAATCCATTCGCAGCGCCAACTTGCGATTGTTTCCTCAGAACCTATATTCGCCACGCCCGCGGCCCAGACGACACACAGGAGAAGCAAATGCCGGGATCCTCATCGCCATCGACAGGGTTCGCCGGAGTCGCGCTCGCGGAACCGGCGGCGGGGTTGCCGGGGCTTTTCGCGTCCCCGGCGCCGCATCCGGAGGCGCTGGCCCGGGCGCTGTCGCGCGTGCCTCCCGGGGACCTGCCGATCCTGCTCGACCGCATCGCGTTCCATCGCATCGACGGCCTTGCCCACCGCGCCCTGTCCCTTCTTCCCGCCGGCGAGGCGCATCCCTGGCTGAAGTTCACGCTGAAGCGCCGCCATCAGAGGCAGGCGGCGAGGGCGCTCGCCCAGGGTCTCGATCTCGCGGAGCTTCTCGACGCCCTCGACCGCGCCGCGGTGCCGGTCGCGGTGCTGCGCGGCCTGCGCGCCGCCGAATGGATCTACCGTGACCCCGGCGCCCGCCTCTTCGAGAACCATGACCTGCTCGTGCGGCCCGGGGATCTCCCGGCCGCCGGCCCGGTCCTGCGCCGCCTCGGATACGAGGAGTGCGCGCCCAGGTCGTTCCGCCGCGGCGGCACGCGGGTCGACCTGCACGTCGGCGGCCCGCGGACGCGCGGATCATTCATACCGTTTTCCGTCGCCTCCCTGTTCGCGGAAGCGCTCCCCGGTCTCGTCGCGGGCGCACCGGCCCTGCTCCTCCGTCCGGAGGACGACCTGGTGCTCCTGAGCCTCGACCTGATCCGCCGCTCGTTCGGCCGGCTGTTGGAGATCGCCGACCTGGGTCATTTCCTGGCGGCGCACGGGCGAATGATCTGCTGGGAGGCGGTGAGACGTCGCGCCGACTCGGCGCGGACCCTTCGCCTGGTGCAGCTGGCCCTGGCATCGCCCGCCGCCGTGGGCGTGTGCGCCCCCGAGGCGCTCCACCCGGGCGCCCTCGATCCCGTGGAGGGGTTCCTCCTGAGGCGCGCCCTCGAGTTGCGTCCCGTCGCCCTGTCCGGACAGATCCTGCTTGCCCTCGCGCGGCCGATCGTCGCAGGCGAGGAGACCCCGGCCGTCGTTTCCTTCGGGCGACGCCGGGACGTCCGGAGCGCATCGTGAACGTCGAGCGCAACCGTCCGCTCATCCTCGAGATAGCCGGGATTGGGCTGGAGATTCGATCCTCCGACCCGTCGATCCCGATGGCGGTCGGCCCTCCTCACGTTCCCTTCCTTGCCGAAGCGCCCGGAAAGGACTGCGCCCTGGTCGTCCTGGGCCCCTCGTCCGAGCGGGCCGTACGCCGCTCCGGCGGCAGGCCGGTCTTCGACACCGGGTGCATCTGGCGCATCGAGGAGACCGGGGAGGGGCATCTCCTGACCCTCCGGTCCCCCCGGTTCGGCCGCGATCCCTACCTCTCCGTCGAGTTCGACCGGGAGTACAGCCAGGGAGAGGGTGAGACGCTGCCCGGCGGGCCGCATCTCGACCAGGGCATGATCCACCCGTTCGTCTCGCCGTTCGACGAGGTGGTCTTCCTCGCCCGGCTCGCGCGTGGCCGCGGCGTCCTCGTGCATGGCTGCGGGGTGACCTACCAGGGACGGGGCATCCTGTTCCTCGGGACATCCGGCTCGGGGAAGACCACGATCGCAGGTTTCTGGAAGAATCTCCCCGGTGCCGTGGTCCTCTCCGACGAGCGGATCGTCATTCGCAAGGAACCGGGGGAATACCGGATCTTCGGGACCCCCTGGAACGCTGGCGGGGGGAGCGCGGCGCCCGCCTCGGCGCCGCTCGAGTCGATCTTCATCCTGGAGCAGGCGCCCCGGACCATTCTCGCCGACATCTCCTCCTCCTCGGCAGTCGCGCAGATGATGGTCCGCGCCTTCCCGGCCATGTGGGACCAGGAGGGGCTGGAGTTCGCGGTCCGCTTCCTCGCACAGCTGTCGGAGCAGGTGCCCGTGCGGCGGCTGCAATTCCTTCCGGATGTCTCCGCGGTGGAGTGCGTCCTTGCCGACCTCACTTCGGGGGAGGCGGCCCGCGAAGGCACCCGATGAGAAAGGTCCTGGTGGTCGACGACGAAGCGCCCATCCGCGAGGTCCTGATCGAGTTCCTGACCGACCACGGATACGAGGCGCACGGCGCCGCGAACGGAAAGCAGGCCCTGTCCCTCATCGAGAGTCTCCGCCCTCAAGTGGTTCTTCTCGATGTCTCGATGCCCGGGATCAGCGGGCTCGAGGTGCTCGAGAGCCTTCGCGGGAGGGCTCCGGCGCCCGCGGTGATCATGATCAGCGGCCACGCCGATCAGGACATCGCGCTCAAGGCCCTCGAGCTGGGTGCCTACGACTTCATCCAGAAACCCCTCGACTTCCGCTACCTCGAGCGAACGCTGCTCGCCAAGATCGTGACCCTCGAGCCTGCGGAATCCACGCTTTCGTAGGGGCGTCCGGACATGGCGCGCGACTCAATGACCGCACTCGGATCCAGCCACGACGAAGCGCCGCCCGCGCCACCGTACCTCCTGGCCGAACGCCAGAACGCGATCTTCGTCGTGGGGGGAGACCCCGGGCCCGCGGCGACCGTGCGCCACCTCACCGACCGGGAGATCGTGCCGGTGAGGATCGCGGCGAGCGCCGCGGAGATCCGCACCGCCGATTTGCTGCCGGAGTCCGGGGGCCTGCCCTGGCCGCGGGTGGCCCCGAGACCCGATCTTCTCGTGCCGCTCGTGTCCCGCCTGATGTCCGGGGAGCATGCCGAGATCCTGATCCAGCCGGACCGCGACGGGTTGGAAGTCTTCCTGATCGCCCACGATGGCAGCGAGCAGCCGCTGGCCGTCCCCCCCATGGACGCGCTCGGACTCCTGGCCGCGCTGTTCGGTCTCGTTCCTCGCGGGGTCGTGAGGACCGGATCCGCCCGCCCGGCCCGCGCCCTGCTGTCCTTGCGGCCGTCGGCGACACCGGGCGGTTACCGGGCGCGCCTGGCGGGCACCGTGCCGGGCCCTTCCCCGGCCGCGCTGGCGGATCTGGGTATGGCCCCTTCGATGATGGAGTTCCTGTTCGCCTTCCTGGAGCAGCCCACGGGCCTCCTCCTGGCCTCAGGGACACCCGGCTCCGGCCGCAGCACAACGCTGGGTCTTCTGGCCGCGGACCTCGCGCGGCGCGGACTGCGCGGCGCCCTTGTCGGTCCGGCGGAGGCGCATGAAGGGGCGGGCCCCAGGCTGGAGTGGCTGGCGGACTCCCCCGCCGCCTGGCCCTTCGCGATGGGACAGCACCCCTACCCGCCTGATTTCGTGCTGATCGATCGAGTCGCCCGCCCGGCGGACGTCGTGTTCGCGGCGCGTCTCGCCTCGACCGGCGCCTTCGTGCTGGGCGCGGTGCCCGGAGCCGATCCGGACCTTCTTGCGCGGAACGTGATGGCGGCGAGCCAGGCCGCCTCCGTCTCTCAGGTGCCGATCACCGTGATCGGTCAGGCTCTCGTCCGCACGGTCTGCCACGGCTGCACGACCTGGGAGACCCTCCCCCCCGCCAGGGCGCGCCGACTGGGCCTGCACCCCCGCGACCTGGCGCAGGTCGAGCGGTCCGGCGGGCTGGCGGTGCCGGCGGGCAAGGGATGCGCCGAATGCTCCGGCACCGGAGCCGCGGGCCTGACCGGGGTCTTCGAGATCGCCGCCCCCGACGGAGGCGGCGCCGTCCTTCCCCGCATGCGCGAGGATGGATGGCGCAAGGCGATCCGTGGCATCGCCCTCGTCGAGGATGTCGCCGCCCTCCAGGGCGTCCATCGCGGGATGCGCTCGCTGCGCGAGGTGGCGGCGCTCGCGGGAGAGCCGGCCGGGCCGACCGGACATGACCGGGCGGGTCATAATGCACCCGCCACCGCGGTGGGAGCTTCCGCGTCCGCGGGTGCGTCCGAGGCCGCTGCTCCCGGCGCGACGCCGGGGATCGGCGAGGCCGACCTCCTCGCGGCGCATTTCCGCGAGGCCCGGAGCGGCCAGCCGGTCGATCCCGGGTTCATCCCGTCTCTCGCCGGCGTCCTCGCGACGCGCGGCGGCGGCACGACGCCCATCGAGGAGTTGCTCCTCCCGATGGCAGGGTTCGTTCTCGCGCGCCATTCCATCAACACCGCGCTCATCGCGTCGCGCATCGCGAGCACGGCCGAGCAGGGCCCGGCGACCGGGGAAGTGGCCCTGGCGGGACTGTTGCACGACGCGGGGTTGATCGAGGCGGGCATCGATCCGGGCGCTGAACTTCCGCCCATCCTCTCGGAGGAGGCCCTCGACCCCGGCGAAGCGCGGTTCAGCCCGGGGCGGGTCCTCCGGGCTCTCGGACTGGGGCAGGAGTCCCTGGCGTCGCGCATCGCCGAGGCGCATGCCTGCCTGCGCCTCGAACGCGCTCCATCGGAACGGCCGCGCGCCGACCTGGCTTCGCAGGCCGTGGCGATTGCCTGCCTGCTCGACCTGACGCTTCACGGTCCCCGGGAGCAGCGTCCCGCCGACCTGCACGAGGTCACCTCCCTGGCCATGTCGCGGCACGGGGCCCGCTTCAGCCCGTCCCTGTTCCGGGCGCTTCTCCGGGCGCTCCCGATCTTCCCGGTCGGGGCCTTCGTAGAGCTGAGCACCGGCGACCTCGCGCGCGTCGTGTCGCAGAACGAGGAGAACTACTTCCGCCCTCGTGTCGAGATCACCGCGACGGCGGCCGGAGAGTGCGCCCGCGGGCGCAGGGTCGTGGACCTCGCCCGCACGCCTTTCCTGCACATCCGGCAGAGGGTCGTCGGCGCTTCCCCCGTCTCGTGGGAGCGCGCGTGAGCGCCTCGCGCCTGGCGGGGCAGGGGCAGGCCGCGACGGAGACCGATGTCGTCCGGGAGACCCTGCTCGAGCCGGGAGGGATCCTGGTCGTCCCGGTGGACGATTCCACCATGCGTCCCTGCCTCGTCCCCGGGGACCTGGTCGAGGTAGTGCCGTTTCTCGGCTTGCCGCGCCCGGGGCAGATCGTCGTGGCCAGGGTTTCAGGAAACTTGGTGGCCCGGCGCCTGGAGAGCGTCGAGATGATCGGGGGCCGCCGCCGCTACCGCCTGCGCGGAGACGCCGGCACGGAACCAGTCGCTGGGGTCCTCCGGGAAGATCTGCTCGGGCGAGCGGTGGCGGTTGTTCGCCAGGGCCGCCGGATGGGCGTTGTGGACCGGACCGCCGTCGGCCGGCGACCGGCCCGGCGGTGACCCGTGCCGCGGGAGGCGTGCGGGTCGCACTGGTCGCCGCGCGCGCCGACCTGCTCACGGGAGGACAGCGCGGCCTGCTCGAGCTCGCCGTCGGTCTGCGCGGCGCCGGGGTCGAGGCTCTCGCCGTGCTGCCGGAGGCCGGGCCCCTGGCCGAGGCCCTCCGTGGCCATGGAATCGAGTGCGCCATTCTTCTCCTGCCGCGCCCCGGTCCCCGGACGCTTTTTTCCGGCGCCCGCGCGCTCCGGCGGCTCGTCGCGCTCCTGCGTGAGCGGGACATCGATCTGATGCACAGCGACTCGCCGCGGACGGGGCTTTACGCCGGACTCGCCGCCCTGGTCTCCCGGCGGGCGCATGTCTGGCAGGTGCGCGCCTCCCGGCCGACGGGGGTGGCCTTCGATCGGCTGCTGCTCGGGCTCTCCGACGCCGCCGTCGCCGCCTCGCGGGACACCGCGACGCGCAGCCTCGCCCTGCGCCGCTCGCGCAAGGTGTGCGTCGTCCCGACCGGTCTTGCGCCGATCGATTTCCTCGAGCGGGGCACCGCGCGCCGGTCTCTTCTCCTGCCCGGCGAGCCGTTCATCGCCGGGGTGATCGGGCGGGTGGATCCCGACAAGGGAGGAGACGACGCCGTCACGGCCCTGCCGGCCCTGCGTGCGGCGGCTCCCGGTGCGCTGCTGGCGTTCCTCGGGTCCGCCGACCCGGCGGCCCCCTGGCAGCACACCTGCCGCCTGCGCGCCGCGGCGATCGGGCTGTCGTCGGCGGTTCGCTTCCTGGGAGAGCGGCACGATGCGGCGAGGCATCTGCGCGCCTTCGACATTATCCTCCACCCGGCGCGGCACGAGGGGATTCCCCGCGCCATCCTGGCCGCCCTGTTCGCCGGCGTGCCGACGGTCGCTTACGCGGTCGGCGGGATTCCGGAGATCATCGAATCCGGGGTCTCCGGGTTGCTCGTGCCTCCGCGCTCCCCCGGGTCGTTCGCGCTCGCCGCGGCGGCGCTGGCGGCGGACCCCGCCCTCAGGGCTGATATCGCCTCCCAGGGCCTCGAACGGGCCCGCGACGCGTTCCGCATGGAAACGATGGTCGAGGGAATCGCTGCGACCTATGCCGCCGTGCTGCGGACCTCCCCCGTCGAGAGCGCCGCGCAGGCGGAAGCGAGAGTGCGGCGGTGAGCGGCTCCGAAGGACGCATCCGGCTCACCCTTCCCCCCCCCAAGGACGCCATGCGTCTCGATCGACTGCGCTCGGCATGGCGCCGCGCGTGGTCCGCGGCGCGGGCCGCCGCTCTCATCGCCTCGCATCCCCTGCGCTGCCGCCTCTCCCCTCCGGAACGGGACCTGTCGCGGATACTCGTCGTGTGCGGCCCGAGTCTTGGCGAGATGGCCGTCGCCGCGGGCACGCTTCTCGATCTGCACGAACATTTCGCGGACGCCGAGATCACCCTGCTGGCCCCGGTCGCGCCGCTGTCCCTGCTCAAGGCCCATCCGGCCGTCGCGAGGCGGGTGCCGATGCGGGACGCCACCTGCCCGCCCGCGCTCGTCGGACGTTTCGATCTCGCGATCGACCTGACCCTGGACGGTTCTCTCGCCGCCGCGCGGGTGGTGGCGCGCTCCCGGGCGACGCTGCGCGCGGGGTTCTCCGGGGGGGGCCGTCAGGTCCATTTCAATCTTCCGTCGCCGCGACCGGCGAAGGATCGCCACATCCAAGATCTGCATCGCGACCTGATCGCCATGCTCGGCGTCACGGGATCGGGACGCCCGCCGGCGCCGGCGCTGTACGTCACCGCCGAGGAGAGGGGCGAGGCCCTGGCGCGCTTCGCGGCCCTGGGGGCGGCGGAGCCGCGGGTCGTGGTCCATCCCGGCGCCGGCCGCGACGCGCAGCGCTGGCCCCCGGAGCTTTTCGCTGAGGTGATCGCGCGTCTCACCGAGCGCACCGGGGCGGCCTGCATCGTCCTTTCGGGACCGGGGGAGGAGAGCCTGTCGGAGCGGCTGTGCGCCGCAACCCCCGACGCCCTCCCGTCGGGAGGCCAGTCGATCCGCGGCATGATGGCCCTCCTTGCGGCGAGCGACCTGTTCGTGGGGAATACGTCAGCGCCCCTGCAAATTGCCGCCGCGCTGGGGGTGGCCACGGTCTCGGTGGCGGGCCCGACAAGCCCCGAGCGCTTCGCGCCGCGCGGCCCCTCGCATCGCGTCGTGCGCCACCTGGTGACCTGCTCCCCCTGCGAGCGGCGGCGCTGCTGGCATCACACCTGCATGCGGGGAATCGACCCGGAACAGGCGCTCTCCGAGGCCGTAACCATCCTGCACGATTACCTTCCGCGCAGAAACGTCCGCTGACCCGCGCGTCTCGGCGAAGGATTAGACGGCCTGCGCGCGCTCCTCGTCGATGCCTTCCTTGAGAGCCGAGGAGAGGAGCACCAGACGGTCAGGCAGACCGGGGAAACGCTGGGCGACCACTTCCTTGCACTGGGCGAGCTCCGCCTTGAAGATCTGGAGGAATTGGCCGGTTTCCACGGCCTGTCGGAAAAGATCCGGGTGGTAGCACTTCAAGTCGGACAGGATGGCGCGGGCCATCCGGCCGATCTCCGCCTTCGGACTAAGAGGGGCTCCCTGCGCCGGAGCGGGGATGGCGGCTGGCGTCCGTGCCGGAGCGGGGCCGGGCCGAGGAGCGGGAGCGCGGACGCCCGGTGACGGGGGGGCCGGCTCGCCCGCCGGCTGGAGAAGCAGGGCCAGCCGGCGACGCAACTCCGGCAGCGAAACGTTTGACTCGAAACGGTCGTCCGCGTAGCGCGCCGCTGGAACCATGCGTTCCGCCCGCGCCAGCCATCCGGGCGGCCCGAACAGGACGACGCGCGTTTCCTTGAGGTCCGGGCTGCCCTTGACCCCCTCGCAGACCGCGAGCCCCGAGAGCTTCGGGAGCTTCAGGTGCAGGACCAGGATCCGCGGACGACGGCTCACCGCGAAACGGAAGGCAAGCTCGCCGTCGCTCGCCAGGTGCACACGGCAGCCCAGCTCCTCGAGGGCCTTGCGCGCCAGGGCGCTCGACTGGGGATCGAGGTCGGCAACCAGGGCCAGCGGGCCCCCGGACCTCGAGGGAGGTCCCGGGGTCGCGGCCGGAGGACGCTGGGGCGCTCGTGCCGGCGAAGGCGGCGCAACGGGTGTGTCCGGCGCCGGCGGTACCGCCGGCTCGCCCGCGTCGAAGACCTCGCCGCATCCGCGGCAGCGCAGCTTTCGCTTTCCACTGGCGAGCAGGCCATCGGCCAGGCGATAGCGGCTCGCGCACCTCGGGCAGACGACGATCATGTCCTCGCGCTCCCGCCCGGGCCCCGCCCGGCGCCCGGTTCCCCGCCCCCGCTCCTTTGGGACAAGCTGTCGACCTTGCGCTGCAGAAAGGCGTTCTCGAGCGCGAACCCGGCCTGGCTGAGGAAGATCTCGAGAGCCTTGAGATCGCCGAGCGGACGGCCCTTCCCCCCGTTGTCGCCGTAGAGGACGCCGATGATTTTCTTGCCGCTGGCGAGGGGAAGAAGCGCCGCTTCCGAGGGAGCGGGCAATCCCACCGCATCCAGGAGAGAAGCGTTCTCGGGGGTCCGCGGTATCGCGCCCACGATGGCGTCGGTCGATTCCATCGCCCGGGCCATGACCGACCCCGGCCGGATCGGCACGGCCGCGCCGCGCATGCGCCTGTCCATCCCGTCATGGCCGCCCGGATCGCCGGTGCCGAAGCCGCCCACCCCGTAAGCCTCCTGATCGACGATCATGAACAGGCTGCCCCGCTCGAAATACTCCCCCGCGAGCCGCAGCACGAGGAGCGGGATCTCCGCCTGCTCCTCGCCGCGCATCTCCCCGATCAACCCGCGCAGCAGGGAGAGCGGGTCCCCCACCCGGATCGCCCCCGCGGCGGGCGGGGCCGGCCTCGGGGCGGGTCTTCGCCCGCGGAGCGTATCGCGCAGCGCGGTGCAGAATCCGGCGAGGGCCTGGCCCATGGCGGCGTTCCCCGCGGTGGACATATCGGGAAGTGGGACATACTCGGCCGATCCGGCCGACTGGATCTCCTCTATCTGGCGGGGATCCCGGACCTCGCCGATCAGGATGGCCTGGAGGGCGGGTGCGATCTCCCGCATCTCTTTCACCAGCTCGAGGCCGCCTCCCCAGCCGCTGCCGGTCTCATCGGGCAGGAACAGGTCGCACACGAGATGGAACGGGACACCGCTCTCCGCGAGACCGCGTGCCAGATCCCGCGCATTGTCGGCGGCGGCGCAGCCGTTGACCTCCCAGCCGTGCTGCAGCAGATCGTCCCTCAGCGCCAGGCGCAGGTACGATCGCTCGACGAGCAGCAGGACGCGTCGCGCCCCGTCGACGCGCGCGGGAGCGGATTGCGGCCCTCCCCGCCTGTCGGGCGTTCCGTGGTCCGCCGGCTCGGCAGCGGGGGCCGGCTCGCGCAGGATCGTAGCCGGCTCGAGTCCCTCGGACAGCTCGATGCCCGGACCGGCGCTCTGCGAAACGGGTTCGCTCTGCTCGAAGCGGAACTCCCCCTCCTGCAGGACCACCAGCGAACGTACGATGGCGCCGAGCTCCTCACGCACGACCCGGTCAATCGTCTCCTGCGAGATCGACCCCAGCGCCACGAGGGCGCTCGAAATCGGCTCGCCGGTTCCCTCCTGCCGCTCGCGCGCCCTGTCCAGCGCGGCCCGTGTCAGCATCCCTCTCTGCATCAGCAGGTCTTCGAGCTCCAGGTCTCCCCGCCCCAGCGTCGCTCCGCAGACCCGCCCGTCGCGGAACCGCACGCACCTCTCCTCGTCACCCTGCGTCATGATGAGAGTGCCCGACTGCCGGCTGAGATGGATCATCTGCAGGATGTCGGGGAACGAGAGATCTTCGAGGCAGCCGACGACGCTCAATGGGCCTCCGGCCGACCCAGCCCTCGCCGGGATCGTCCCGGCGGGGCGCGGACAAACGTGTCGGCCCAAGGTCAATTTAGTCTTTACAGGGGATGGGGCCACCCGCGGCCGTGATTACAAAAATGTCTGCCGGGAGGGTTCAGGCGACGCCGGGCGGGGGGGTCTCGGTTCCACGCGGAGCGCCCAGGTTCCCGGCCGCTTCCAGGCGCTTGCGCAGGGCGTCGAGAATGCCGTTCACGAACTGACCGGAATCCTCACCCCCGAACCTCTTGGCAAGCTCGATCGCCTCGTCAATGACGACCACCCGGGGGGTCTCGGGCTCGTGAAGGAACTCGAAGGTGGCGAGCCTCAGGATGCTCCGCTCGACGATTCCCAGCCTTTCCAGGCGCCAGTTGTCGAGGTTCTCGTCCAGCAGAACGTCGATTTCCACCAAAGCGCCGAACGTCCCGCGCGCCAGGCGCTCCGTAAACGCGCGAACTTCGGCCGGCGCGTCGTTCTCGGCCCAGAACTGGGGCAGCACCTCGGTCATCGCCGTGGCACCCGCCGCCTCGGCCTGGTAGAGGATCTGCAGCGCGTACTCGCGGGCCCGGTGTCGCGAGGCCATCAGGCCTCCAGGCTGCGGAACAGTGAGACCATCTCGATGGCGGCGAGGGCGGCGTCCCACCCCTTGTTCCCGCCCTTCGCCCCCGCGCGCTCGATGGCCTGGTGCAGGTTTTCGGTGGTCAGCACGCCGAACGTGACGGGGATCCCGGTCTCCAGGGCCACGGCGGCCGCACCGCGAGCCACCTCGGAACAGACCTGCTCGTAATGGGAGGTCTCGCCCCGGATGACGCACCCCACGCAGATCACGGCGTCGTGGCGCTTGGACCGCGCCAGACGCTGCGCCGCGACCGGGATCTCCATCGCCCCCGGCACCCGGACGATCGTGATGTCCTTCTCGGCGACACCGTGGCGCTGCAGGCAATCGAGGGCCCCCTCGAGGAGCCTTCCCGAGATCAGATCGTTGAACCGGCTGACCACGACGCCGATCCTGAAGCCTTTGCCGTCGAACGCACCGGCGATCACTCGCGTCATGCGGGAGCCTCGCGTGGAATAAGGTCCCCGGGGACCTTCGACCGCCATCGTAGAGGCGGGGGGTACGGGTGTCAAGGCAGCCGGGCTGCGGAACGGCGCCCGGGGGCACGGTTTCAGGTTGAGGGTGGCTCGTCGATGCTGAGGAAATCCCTGAGCTCCCCGGCGCGCTTCTCGATAGCCGTCTCGCTCACCGAGGCAAGGCGCTGCGTGCCGAACTCCTCGACGCAGAAGGAAGCCAGGACACTTCCGTAAATCATCGCCTCGCGCAAGGCGCGGCCGTCCTGCTCCTTCTTGCGGCAGAGGTGCCCCATGAAACCGCCGGCGAAGCTGTCCCCGGCCCCGGTCGGATCGACGGGGTTCTCGACCGGATAGGCCGGGACGGCGAAGTAATGCCCGCCATGAAACAGCGCGGCGCCATACTCCCCTCTCTTGATGACCAGGAAGCGCAGGCCCAGCGACAGCAGCCGCCGCGCCGCCGCGACGGTGTTGATCTCCCCGGCGAGCATCCGCGCTTCGGAATCGTTGATCACCAGCCCGTCGACACCGCCGAGGAGCCTCTTGAGGCTCTGGTTCTTGCCCTCGATCCAGAAATTCATCGTGTCGCAGGCGGAGAACTTCGGCTTGACGTCGGCCAGGACCTGACGCTGCAGGTCGGGGTCGATGTTCCCGAGGAACAGGTAGGGCGCGCCGGCGTCCTCGCGCCGGAGCTTCGGGCGGAACGATTCGAAGACGTTCAGGTGCGTGAACAGGGTGGTCCTCTCATTCAGGTCGTGGGAGTATTCGCCGCCCCACCGGAAGGTCTTGCCCTTGGCCACCTCGAGACCCGAGATGTCGATGCCCCGCTCGCGCAGCAGCGCCCGCGGGCCGTCGCCGAAGTCCTCCCCCACGACGGCGACCATGCGGACGGGCGTGAGGTAGGACGCGGCGATGGCGAAATAGACCGCCGATCCGCCGAGCACCTCCTTCGCTTCCCCGGCAGGTGTTTTCACCGAGTCGAAGGCGACCGACCCGACCACGAGGAGCGCCATCGCCTAGTCCAGCCGCCGGCCGGCGAGAGGGCGCAGCCGATCGCGCGCCGCCGCGGGGATGGCGGATCGCTCCGTGATGATGGCGTTGTCGAGCGCGGTGGCGCAGGCGCAGGCCCGCCGATCCGGGATCCGGGCGATCGCCCGGGCCAGGATCGCCTGCGCGGTCTCCGCGTTCTCGTTCAGCCGGGAGACGATTTCCCCGACCGAGACCGGCTTCTCCTCGACTTTCCAGCAGTCGTAGTCGGTGACCATGGCAAGGGTGGCGTAGCACAGCTCGGCCTCGCGCGCCAGCTTCACCTCCTGGGCATTGGTCATCCCGATCACGTCGACACCCCACGAACGGTACAGGTTCGACTCGCCCCGGGTGGAGAACTGCGGGCCCTCGATGCACAGGTAGACCCCGCCCCGGTGAATCCGCGCCCCGCTTTCCTTTCCCGCCGCCTCGACGGTCGCGACGAGATCCGGGCAGACTGGATCGGCGACTGACACATGCGCCGCCACTCCCCCTCCGAAGAAGGTCGAGGGACGCTGCCGGGTCCAGTCGATGAACTGCTCGGGCAGGACCACGTCGAGAGGCTGCAGCGATTCCTTCATGCTGCCCACGGCGCTCACCGAGAGCAGCCTTTCGACCCCGAGCATCTTGAAGCCGAAGATGTTGGCCCGGAAGTTGATCTCGGAAGGAAGCAGCCGGTGACCGCGCCCGTGCCGCGACAGGAAGGCGACCTCGCGTCCGCCGAGCCGGCCCAGGAAATAGCTGTCCGAGGGCTCTCCGAAGGGGGTGACGAGTTTTTCCTCGCGCAGTCCCTCGAGAGCGCCCAGGCGGTACAGGCCGCTCCCGCCGATGACGCCCACTCCACTCATTTTCGCGCGCTCCGTGAAGGGCGTCACACTAGCATCCGGCTCCGGGACGAGTCAAGAACGGAGCCCGGATCAGCCCCGGCCGCCCTACGCGGCCGGGAGCGTCCACGACCGCAGGCGGTCGAGGACCGCGTCGCTGACGACCGCCTTGCCGGCGGCGACCAGGCGGTCGGGGTCGCCCCGGCGCGGCAGCATGGCCGACAGGCGGGACACGTCCGGCTGCAAAAGCAGGAGCCTGTCTCCACAGGCCTCGCGGAGATGGTCCCAGTAGGCGGGACTTCTCTGGCGCACGCAGAGCCGGATCGCCAGATCCACGGCAAGCACCTTCCGGGCGCTCACCGGAGGAGCGAAACAGTGCTCCACGGGGACGGTCGTGTACCACCCGGCGTCGACCAGCAGGTGGCGCCGGCCGTTCAATCGCGCCGCGACCGGCGGGAAGAGCACCGGGATCGCCGCCGAAGCGGCGACCGCGGTCCGCACCGGCAGCGTCGCAGGCAGGCCCGGGCCTCCGTACACCAGGACCTCCCGCCGCGACAAGAGATCGTATGTGAGAATCCCCAGCCGGCGGACGCCGTGATGCAGGCGATCGAACGACGCCCGTCCCAGGAGATCGAGGTGGTCCCTGAGCCGTCCGGTGCGCCGCGCCGCGCGTTTCGAAACCATCGGGAGGTTCCAGTAGGAGATCGCGAGGCTCAGGACGCTCGCGGGGGTCAACCCGCGCGCCTCGTCCATCAACTCCTCGGGCGTGAGCCCCCCGGCGGCATAGAGCGCCCCGACGATGGCCCCGACGCTGCACCCCACGATCGTATCGATCGGGATCGCGGCCTCGCGCAGGCGGGAAAGGACCCCCGTGAGGGCCACGCCCCGGGCCGCCCCGCCGCCCAGGACCAGCACGATCCGCCCCGGATCCCCGCAAGGGCTCAGTCCGTACCTCGGCGGTCGGAGCAGATCACCAGGCTCCTCGAGGGACCCGTCCCGGGGCGCAGGACAGCCTTCAGGGAACGGGGGCGACAGGTAAGGATGAGGGCCAGCGCGGCCCTCCTGCCCCCGGCCCGGCGGGCCCCGGACTTGAGGAGCGCCTTCGCACGCGCCTGCACGGCCCGGGCGCACCGCCGCGCCGCCAGGGCCGCTGCGCCATTGCTGCGAAAAAAATGAAGGGTCGCAAGCTGGGCCAGACCGGCCAAGGCGGGGTCGGCTGACAGTGTCAGGACCATCCTGTGGGGCTTTTCGCGGTCCAACTGGCCTCCGGGGGCTCGGGGCATCTTAGGGCCGCGCTCCGGCGTGTGTCAACGGCTTGGATGCCGGTTGCGAACCCCCCTCCCGAGATCTAGATTCTGATGGCGGGACAGTCACGCGTGAGGTCTGTTCGATGAGCCCCAATGGGCGGAAAATGGACACCAACGAGAAGCGATTCCGCCTCTACGCCTACTCGCTGGGACTCGGGTCGCTGGCCGTGGTGGTGGCGCACCTCTACCTTGCCCGCGATCTTCTGGCGCGAGAGATCCTGCCGGTCGTCATCTTCGCCCTGTTCATCGGGCTCGCCTGGTACCTGAGCTTCTCCATCTTCCCGCGCGCCAGCCTTTCCATCTCGCTCGACATGTCCTACATGATGACGGCGCTCTGCGTTCTCCAGCGACCGCTTGCGCTCGCCGTCGCCCTCGGCGGCGCTCTCCTCGGCTCGATCCTGCGCATGCGCGACCCCGAGATCAAGCGGCACGACCCCTTCTTCATGTCTCTCTGCCTGAACACGGGCGGTGTCGTCACGACGGCCCTCGCGGGGCAGTACCTGTCCCTGCTCTTCAAGGAGCGCTGGCAATTCCACACCCTCTCATGGATGACCGTCGGCATGATCGCCGCCCTCTTTATCGCCTACAACCTCACGAACCTGGCGGTCATGGGCACGGCGGTCATACTGAAGGGCGAGCCGTTTTTCCGCTACCTGAAACACTATATCCGCTACATCCCCACCCTTGAAATGTTCACCATCCCCCTGAGCCTGGGCCTGGCGCTGCTCTACGCGGCCACCGGTGTCTGGGGGTTCGTGCCGCTCGCGTCGACCATCCTCGTGGGCAGCGCCGTCCTGAAGAAGCTCAACCGCACGCGCCACGATCTCAGCGCCGTGAACGTGCAGTTGCAGAACCGCTCGCGCGAGCTCCGGATCCTCTACACGATCGGCAAGGACATCAGCTCGAGCCTCGATCCCAGGGTGGTCTTCTCGCAGATCACCGATCACGTGCGCCGCATCCTGGACGCGCCGTTCGTCTTCCTGTCACTCAAGCACCGCGGACCACACGAGCCCTACCTCGAGTACGTGGCGCGGGACGGGCGCATCGTTGTGGATCTCGAGCGGCCGCTCGGGGAGGGGTTCACGAACTGGATGGTGGAAGCGCGCCGCCCGCTGCTCCTCGGAGACGTGGTCCGGGACCGCGACTCTTTGCCCTGCACGCCGCTCATCCTCGACGAATCGGCCCGCTCGGTGCTCGCGGCGCCCCTGACCGTGAGCAACGAGACCATCGGAGTGCTCTGCGTCCAGAGCCCGAGGACCTTCGCCTACGGGCTGGATCAGCTGTCCCTCCTGACAACGATCGCCCAGCAGGCGGCGGTGTCGATCGAGAACGCCCGTAACTTCCAGATGGCGATCATCGACCAGCTGACCCAGCTCTTCCTGAGGGACTACTTCCACCGGAAGCTTCTCGAGGAGCAGTCGCGCGCCAGGCGATACGGGAGCACGTTCTCCGTCCTGATGCTCGACCTCGACTCGTTCAAGGCGATCAATGACCGGCTCGGGCATCTGGCCGGCGACCGCTTTCTGGTGCGTGTCGGCGAGGTGATCAAGGAGACGATGCGCGCGGCCGACACCCCGTGCCGGTATGGCGGCGAGGAGTTCTGCGT
>JANMQK010000014.1:0-20004 GCA_031370485.1 Acidobacteriota bacterium
TGAGGGTCGTGACCTTCTCGAGCCTCTCGAGCGCGATGGCGTCGCGGAACAGCACTCCCGCGAGGGCGCCCCGTCCCGTGCCGACCATGATCGACATCGGGGTCGCCAGGCCGAGGGCGCAGGGGCAGGCGATGATGAGAACGCTGACGGCGGAGAGAAGCGCCAGCGAGAAGCGCGGCTCGGGACCGAAAAGCGCCCAGACCGCGAACGTGATCGCCGCCGCCAGGATCACGGCGGGGACGAAGTAAAGGGAGACCGCGTCGGCCGCCCTCTGGATCGGGGCGCGGCTGCGCTGGGCCTCCCCGACGAGGCGGACGATCTGCGCCAGGAGAGTCGTGGCTCCGACCCGTTCCGCCCGCATCGTGAGGCTTCCGGTGCCGTTGATCGTGCCACCAATCAGGCGCTGTCCTGGCGACTTGGCGACCGGGATCGACTCGCCGGTGACCAGCGATTCGTCGACGGCACTGTCCCCCTCGAGCACGATGCCGTCGGCCGGCACCCTCTCCCCCGGACGCACGCGCAGGCGGTCCCCCGCGAGCAGGCGATCGAGCGGCACCTCCTCCTCCGAACCGTCCTCGCGCAGCCGCCGGGCGGACTTGGGCGCAAGGCGCAGGAGAGCGCGGATGGCATTCCGGGTTCCGCCGCGCGCCTTGAGCTCGAGGACCTGGCCCAGAAGCACCAGCACCGTGATGAGCGCCGCGGTCTCGAAATAAAGCGGGAGGCCCCCTTCGGCGTCCCGCCACGCGCCGGGGAACGCCCCGGGCAGAAGGACCGACGCCGCGCTGTAGACATAGGCCGTGCCGGTCCCGAAGGCGATCAGGGTGAACATGTTGGGCCGGAGCGTCACGAGAGATCGGAAGCCGCGCGCGAAGAATGGCCAGCCACACCAGAGCACGACAGGCGTGGCGAGGAGGAGCTGGAGGAACTCGACGGCGCGTCCCCCTGGCATCCACCCGGACAGGCCGGGGACCATGGCCCGCATGGCCAGGACGAGCAGCGGCGCCGAGAAATAAAGCCCGACCACGAACCGCCGCTTCATGTCGCGAAGCTCCGGGTCCGGTCCCTCCTCCGCAGTCGTCACGACCGGCTCGAGCGCCATGCCGCAGATGGGACAGGCGCCCGGGCCTTCGCGCCGCACCTCGGGATGCATCGGGCAGGTGTAGGGGGCCGCGTTCACCTCGGCCGCCCGCCCGGGAGCCTGGCCGCCGCCGTGGTACGCCGCGGGGTCGGCGCGGAAACGATCACGGCAGCCGTTGCAGCAGAAATAGTGGTTCGCGCCGCCATGCTCGATACGGGCCGGGGCTTTTGCAGAATCGACCTCCATGCCGCAGACCGGGTCGCGCGCGAGATGTGCACTCATGAAACTGTCACCTCCAGACGGGATCAGTTGTGCCGAATCGGCGCCGATTGTAGCATCGGCCCCGTGGCGGCGCCCTAGGTGCGGCCGCGTCCCGATCGCGGAGCGCGCGCCCCAGGTCGAGCGCGGCGAGGCGCCGGGAGGGGGCGAGGCGTGAAAACGAGTCGATGGCTCAAGGCCTCGGGGGTTGTGGCGCTTCTGGCAATCGGCGGCCTCGTCCTCACGCCGCAGGGACGGCTCCTGCCGGAGACCCTCGTCCTCCTCTTCGACATCTGGTCGGTCGGAAGGCCAGGGACGGCCGCGGCCGCCGCACGCGGCCGGATTGCGTTCGAATACGCGGGACCGGGCGGCGCACATCGGGCCGCCGACCTCTACTGCGACCCGGGGCGTCCCCCGGAGGCGCGTCTACTCATGGTTCACGGTCTGGTGGAGACCGGGAAGGACGACGGGCGGCTCCAGGCGCTCGGCCGGGCCTTCGCCGGCCATAGGATCGCGGTCATGATCCCGGACCTCCCCGGCATGAAGGCGCTGCGCGCGGCACCGGGGGATGTCGCGGAAGTTACGACGGCGCTCAGGACGCTCGACACGATCGATTCCTGCTCCGCCCCGGAAGCTGGAGCCCCGGATGCCGCCGCCCCGCGGCGTCCGCTCCAGACCGGGGTGGTCGGCTTCTCCTACTCGGCGGGCCCGGTCCTCCTGGCGCTCGGCCAGGAGCGGCGCGGGGCCGATTTCGCGGTGCTCTTCGGGGGCTACTACGATCTGCGGGAGGTCCTACTCTTCCTGACCACGGGCCGCTTTCGGGACCTGGGGACCGACTACGGCGGCGAGGCCCCTCCGGAAGGACGCTGGATCCTGCTGGCCGCGAACGCCGACGTCCTGGCCGGCGCGCCCGACGATTCAATACTCAGGGCGATCGGCCTGCGCCGGCGGAAGGACCCTGCGGCCGACATCTCCGACCTCACGCGGACGCTGGGGCCCGGGGCGAAGGCGGCCCTGGCGCTCATGGCCAATGAGGCCCCGGACCGTTTTCCCGAACTCCTGGAAGGGACGGCCCCGGCCTTCAGGAAGGCGCTGGACGCGCTCTCGCCGTCGATGCGCCTCACGGCGCCCCTCGAGGCGGATCTCTTCATCCTGCACGGCCGCTGGGACGCGATCATCCCCTGGACGCAGAGCCTGCGCCTGGCGCGCGAGGTCAGGACCTCGGGCACGATCCGTTTGGCTCTCCTGGGAGGGTTCCGCCATGCGCGGCCGGGCCGGGAGGGGGAGAGCGGCGGATGGCGCGCCGCGCTCGGGTATCCGATCGACTCGCTGCGGCTCATGGGAGTCCTGCAGGGAATCCTCGGGCGGCGGGCCAGAAACTCCTTGACAGGAGACGGGACGGATGGGACATGATCCACCGCCCATGATCGACGAAACCCACGGACTGAGTCTCGAGCCCGACCGCAGCAGCCGCCGCAGCATCGGCCTGCGCGCGTCGCCGGCCGAGGTGTACCGCACGCTGGTCGACCCCAAAGAGCTCAGCCGCTGGTTCGTCGCGGAGGCGAGCGTTGACCTTCGTCCCGGCGGCGCCTACCGCTGGGTGTTCGGCGAGGCGACGGGTGCCCCCGGCTCCGGGGCGCAGGTGGCCGCGGGGGAGTTCGTGACGATTGTCCCCCAGGAGTTTCTGCGGCTGCGCGCCCGGGTCGAGGATCTCGAGACCGACCTTGAGTTCCGCCTGGATCCCTGGAAGGACGGCACGGTGCTCACGGTGACGCACTCGGGGTTTCCCGGCGAGGAGGAGTGGGACGACACCTTCCGCTCCATCGACATCGGCTGGGAGTCCGAGCTCCACATCCTCAAGATCTACCTGGAAAAGGCGCGCGGCATGGTCCGCCGATCTATTTTTCACCAGGCGCACGTCACCGCGCCGGTCGAGGAGGTGTTCGACAGGTTCGCGACGCAGGCGGGGCTCGAGGGGTGGCTGTCGGACCGCGCCGCGGTCGAGGCCGGTCCCGGCGGCGAGCTGCTTCTCGAATGGAAGGGGCGGCCCGGACTGCGCGGCCATTTCGCCGTCTTCGACCCCGATCGGTTCCTGATGATGACCTGGGAGGAGGCGCGCCCTTCGGCGGTGCGCCTCTGGCTGGAGGAGGCCGACGGGGGCGCCGCCACCGACCTGAGCCTCGAGCACCGACTCTTCGCTCCGGAGAAGGAGCCCTTCACCCCCTTCGACTGGGACGCCGCCCTGGCCCGCCTCTCCCGCTCGATCGCCTCCGCCCCTCGGGAGTGAGGACAGGCCCCATCCACGCTTGCTGAACCCGGTCAGATCGTGACGGCCGCGCCCGTTCTCACAAACAGGATTTCGCCCCGGACCCGGCTGCCCGGAAACGCGCGTTTGACGGCCTCCACATAGACCTCCACCTGCGACCGGTACCGCGCAGCCGCGTCGCGCGCGTCTCCCTGGACATGGTCGGTCTTGTAATCGGCAGCGACGAGCGTCTCTTCACGGTCGCGATAGATGAGATCGCATGCGCCGATCCAGGTCGCTCCGCGGTCATCGCGGTACAGGATGGGAACTTCGCGTCCCAGGACCTGGAATGCGGCAAGACGCCCGGGGAGGGACGAGGCAAGGAATCCCTCGATGATTCCCGAAACCTCCTCGCGCAGGGATCGGGCGAAGTCCGGGCCGTCCGGCGCATCGACGCCCTCAAGGAGACGCCGCGCCTCGTGTTGTGCAAGGTCCGCGAGATCCCTCCCTTCCTTGAAATCCCACCGCTCGAGGGCGGCGTGGACCGCCGTCCCCGCCAGCCGTGCCACGTCGGAGGAGGGGCCGGAGCCGGTGCCCGCGGAGGAACGTGCGTGACCGCGGGCCCTCACCTCGGGAGGGGACGTCCGGGCATCGCCCGCGCCGGCCGGCCTGCGGATCGGAGCGCCCGCGCTGGCGGCCGCGCGGGAGGAGACTTCGGCGAATCGGGCCGCGGCCTCGGCCCAGAGAGGCTTCGCGGCCGCCGCCGGCGCGGGCGATGCCACGGGCGGGGGATCGACGCGCCGGTGCGAAAGGGCATGAGGACCGAGAGGAGCCTCCTTGGGGAATTCCCCGTCGCACGCGTAGCCGATCCGGTGCAGGGCATCGCGCCAGGGGGCTTTTCGCTCCACGCTGCTATTGACGAGGATCAGCCTTTGCGCCGCGCGGGTGCAGGCCACGTAGAAGACCCGCTTCTCTTCGGCGGTCTCGTGCCGGCGGTTCATGTCGCTGCGCAGCGCCCAGGCATGGTTCATCGCGCCGTCTTCGAGACGCACTGCGATGAGGCCCCCTCCTGCCCGCTCGATCCAGTAAATTTCGGTCCCAGTCCGCGGGGATTGCCCCGACCCGCGTCCGAGGTCGGGGAGGAAGACCAACGGGTACTCGAGCCCCTTCGCCTTATGCACCGAGAGGATGCGCACCGCCTCGACGGTCTCGTCGGCGAGCGGGCTCTCGCCCTCGGACCGCTCCCCCTGGAAGTCCGCTTCAATGACGCCGAGCGTCTCCTCGAGCGAGAGTCCCTGCCGGGAAAGGTCTCCGGCCCTGGCCACCAGCTTGCGGAGGTTGGCGAGACGCTGCGCCCCTTCGAACGCCGGGGCGTGCAGAAGCGCCAGCGGGGTCTCGTCAAGCGCGGCGCGCAGGATCTCGTCGGGCGCCTTGCCGCGCATCCCGCGCCGGAACGTCTCGAGAAGCCCCAGCGTCCGGCGGATTCCGGCGTAGGGCGCGGGATCCGCGAGCCCGCCAACGGGGGCATCGAGCCGGCCCCCGGCGGCCGCGAATGCCGCCAGCTCGGTGTCGGGGACGGCGCCCAGGGGCGATCGGAGCACGGCCAGCACGGAGGCTCCGTCGTTGGGATTCACCGCGGCCCGGAGCCAGGCGAGCAGGTCGCCCACCTCCGGACGGTCGTAGAAGTTCTTCCCCCCCTCGACGATGAACGGGATCCCCTCGCGCCGCAGGGCCTCGGCGTACAGCGCCGAGTTGGTCAGGGCGCGGAGCAGGATGGCGATCTGCTTCAGTCCAAGCGGGGAGCCGGTGGCGGTGGAGCGCCCGGCGTTCTCCGCGATGTAGCGGGCGATCGCGCGGCCTTCCGCCTGCCGGCGGGCCTCGGCGTTTCCCTCGGCAAGGACCGACCATATCTCGACCCGGCTCCCGGTGCTCCCGGCCGGCTCCCGCCCCGACATGATCGGGATGTAGTCGGGCTCATAGATCGAATCCTCCGGTGTCGCGGGACCGATCCAGCCTGTGAACAGGGTGTTGATCGGCTCGACGATCTCCGCGGGGCTGCGGAAGGAGGTCGTGAGACTGAGCGTCTCGCCGCCGCACGCCAGCACGCGTTCGACCGAGCGCCGGTAGGCTTCCATGTCGGCTCCGCGGAACCGGTAGATTGACTGCTTCGGGTCGCCGACGATGAACAGTCGCCCCGGCGCCAGTGTGGCCTCGAAGGCGTCGGCCGCCGGCTCGCCGGCAGTCTCGGCGATGAAGAACAGGATCTCGTACTGCAAAGGGTCGGTGTCCTGGAACTCGTCCACGAGAAGAGTCCTGAACCGCCCGCCCAGGGCGCGGCGGATCGACGCATGCTTCGCGAGCAGGTCGCGGGTCAGGCGCAGCAGACCGTCGTAGGAGACGAAGCCTGCCTCGAGGAGCCGCTCCCGCGATCGCCTCGCCAGGGGGATGGCCGTCTCGACGAGCGCCCCGATGGCCTCTTCGTCGATCGACAGCAGCGAAACAATGAAGTCGTGCGCGCGCTTCGCCGCCTGCTTCATCTCGTCGGGAGCAACACCGGTCATCCGTTTGCCGGGATCGGGCACCCCACGCGCGCGGAACTCCTCGATCCCGAACGGTGCCTGCGCTCCGGCAAGGTCCTCGCGGCCGCCCTCGAGAAACGCCCCGAGAAAGACGGCTGCCGAGCGCAGGAACTTGTCCATCATCGGGGGGAAGCCGGAGGCCCGGTCCAGGATGGTCCGCACGTCCTCCAGCGCCGCGCGGGCCTCCGGGCCCAGCAGATCGTGAGGCCGGGGCGGGACATACCGGGCGCCGGGAGCGATCGCCCGCTCCGGGAAGGCGAAGGAGGCCAGGTTCGAGGCGATGTCCCGCACCGCGCCCAGGCCGCCGGGGATCCGCAGCGCCCTCTCCCAGACCTCGGGCCGGCCGCCACGCGGGCCCAGCTCCTCCGCCAGGAACCGCTCCCACTCCTGGTCGAAGATGCGTTCGAACAGGGCCCCTTCGTCGACCTGAAACGAAGGATCCACGCCGGCCTCCTCCGGGTAGCGTCGCAGGATTTCCGAGCAGAAGGCGTGGATCGTGGACACGGCGGCCCCGTCGAGGCCCACGAGGGCCGCGAGCGCCCGCTCGCGCACTTCATCGCGCCGCGCGCCGGCCTGACCGATAAGCCAGAGGTACGCCCGGTCCGCGTCCCTGCCGGGATCAAGGTCGCCCGGGCCGGCGTCGCCATGGGTCAGCCCGTGCAGGCGGTTGAGCCCCAGCGCCATGCGCTGCCGGAGCTCGGCCGCCGCCTTCTCGGTGAAGGTGATCATGGCGATCGATTCGATCGGGGCGAACCCGCTGCCGATCAGGTTCAGGGCGCGTTCGATCAGAAGCGATGTCTTCCCCGTCCCGGCCCCCGCCGTGACCACCACGTTGCGGTCGAAGAGCATGACCGCGCGCCCACGGTGGTCCGCGTCCGGAAGCGGGCGGGAACGCCCGGCCGCGCTCACGCCCCGTCCTCTTCAGCCGCCTTCGCCCTGACGTCGTCAATGAGCGGCGCCCTGGTGCTCTTGCCGCGCAGCAGCCTGTAGGACGACGCCTCGGCCGCCGCGCCGATCCGCGCGAGCGTCGGAATGTGCGTCCGCCTGCAGGCGCGGGTAAAGGGACAGTACGTGCAGACCCGGCTCGTCTCGTTCAAGGGGAAGCTCCCTCCCGCCGCCAGGTCGGCAAGGATCCGGACAGTCTCCAGGAGGCCCATGCGGTTCTTCTCGAATTTCTCAGGGTCGATGACGGCGCGAGTCTCGTCCTCCTCCGCCCCCGGCGCCCCGGGGAGAAACCGGGGACCGACACCGATGACCTCGGCCCGGACCCTCGCGCCCGCGGCCGACCAGGTTCCAAGTTGCGCCTCCGCCATCAGGAGATAGAGCGGCATCTGAAGCCGCGATCCTTTCAGCAGGGTCGCCATGTCCGTCTGGTGCTCGAGTGTTCCCGAGGTCTTGTAGTCGGAGACGACCATGTCCCCCTTGGCTTCGCGATGCAGCCGGTCGAACCTTCCCTCGATCGCGATGGTCCTGCCGGGACGATCGAGCGTCAGGGAGGCGGCCACCCTTTCTTCGAGACCCGCCAGGCGCGCACCGGAGCCGACGAGGAGGGGGATGTCGCGCCGCAGAAAACCCTGGATGGCTTCGAGCCAGAGACGCGAGGTCGACTCCCAGAGAAGCGGGTAGCGCGGCCGGAGACGCGCCCTAAGCCTGCGGGTGTGGCGCTGCCAGGCCTCGGCGGCCAGCGGGTCCGCCTGCGAGAGCGCCTGATCGAGCGCGGGCGCCAGGGCCTCATAGACGTCGTGCAGGACCCTGTGCACCAGCAGGCCGAGCTCTCTCGTGTCGAGATCGTAGGCTTCCGCCGGCTCCTCCATTTCGTCGACATGGAGCACATGGCGGAAGAAATAGTGCTGGGCGCAGGCCCCAAGGCTCTCCAGGCGGGAAGGGGACCACGCGGCACGTGCCGGCGCGGCTCCCTCTCCGACGAAAGCGTCGTAGCGGAGGTCCTTCCCCCCGAACTCCTCAACGACACTCAGCATGCGCAGCCCCGAGCGCAGGGCCTCCGTCCCCTCCTCCGCCAGGGACGAGGGCAGCGCCGGCAGGGCCGCAAGGAGCGCCCCGGGTGAGCGTAGCTCGAGCGCCATGTTGAGGGCCGCCTCGGCAGAGGGAAGAACACCATGCGCCTGCGCGGCATAGAGGCCGGCCTCGCCGGGATGGGCCGGGACCCGAAGGGCCGCTTCCTCGACGCGCTGGAGATCGGTCGAGCCAAGGGTGACTCGGGCCACCTCCCGCAATGCCAGGCTGGGGATCCTGGCGCGCCCGGATTCATCAGCCCGCTGCCAGGATACGGTCAGCCAGCGCCGGGCCGAGCCCAGGAGGTGCGCGAGGAGCAGGTGCTCCTCCTCCCTCGCGGCCGCTTTGACAGGCAGGGGCGCCGACAGGCGCGCGCGCATCAGCAGCCGGTCCTGGTCGCCGAGAAACGGGTCCTCCCTGGGCCTGCGGGGAAAGAGGTCGGCGTTGAATCCGATGAGATGGACGGCATCGAAGGTCAGGCCGCGGGCCTGCATCGCATCGAGGATCCTCACCCCGCCGTTGTCCTCGTCGCGAGGCACTTCCGGCAGGCCCGATGAGCCTATCGGCAGGCCAAGCGAGGCGAGCGTCGACTCGAGGTAGGACAGCGCCAGGTCGGCCGCGAACGGAAGGCCGGCGGCATCCAGGAGGCGCATCTCGGACAGGACCTCCAGGACGATCGCCGCCACAGGGTCGGGCCCGCCGCCGGGGCCGGAGTCGAATCCGTCCAGGTGCTCGGCGTAGATCGATTCCATCGCCGCGGCCCAGGCGGTCCATCTCTTCGCGCGCTCCACGGGCCGCGCGGCCGAACGCAGGGCCGCGACCGCCCGGGAAAGCGCGCGGGCCTGGCGCAGGCGCGTTTCCTTGAGCGCGGCCGCCCCCTGCCGCATCGCATCATCGGCGTCGGGCGGGACGTAGGGCTCCCATTCCTCGACCCACGAGGGGAGATCGCGCGTCCAGGTCTCGAAGCCGCGGGCCACCCGCCACTCGCGGCTCAGCCGGTCCCAGGCGTGGGCCTCACGCGACAGGTCGTCTCCCCGCGCGTGGAACAGACCGCTGCGGAAAAGATCGATGAGCGGCTGTCTTTCGAAATCGCCCGGCACCGAGCGGGCCAGATCGAGGGCCGCCTGCACCCGGGCCTCACGCAGTGCGCCGAGGGACGCGGTCGTGGTGAAGGGAAGCCCGTGCTCCGAGAAGGCCGGCTGCAGGTGGGGCGCATAGGGCTCGAGGGTGCGGGCGATCACGGCGATACGCCGGAGCGGGACTTCCTGGTCCCGATGCAGAGCCAGGATACGGAGGGCGACCTCCCTCAGCTCGGCGCCCATTCCCTGGGCGTGGAAGAACGCGGTTACCGGCTGCGTCAGACCCGGCGGGGAAGCGGTTTCGTCGTAAAGAAGCGGCAGGCGATCGGCCAGGAGGGAGCCCGCCGTGACGGGGCGATCGATGGTCTTCGGGTCCTCCCCGAGCATTCCGGGCCAGAACCGGCGCGCGTACGCGTAGGCGGGGGCGGTCGCATGAAAGGGAGCCAGGAAGACCAGCCGCACGCCCGAGGCCGCGATCGCCTTCATCATCGCGAGGTTCACGCCGATCAGCTCGTAGGCTCCGTAGTGGATCACCAGCCGGAATCGCCGGATGAAGGAAGGAAGCTCCCGCAGGGCGGCCTGCATCATCCCGGCGCGGTCGGCGAGACCGCGCGAAAGGAGGAGATCCATGGATTTCTCGTAGGCCGAGTAGATACGCACGAGATCCCGCCCTCGCGGGGTCATGTCCGCGAGCCTTTGCGCGGCGTCAGCCGCGACCCCGGCCTCACGCAGGTCGTCGAAGGTGGCGGCGAGGGCCGTCGCCGCCCCCGGCCGGGTCTCGAGGTAGGAGGCAAGCCTTCCGCCCGCCTCCCGCACATGCCGCGCGAGGAGCGCCTCCTTCACGCCGTCGGGGAGCGCTCCTGGGACGTTCGTTCGACCCGATTCCAGGACGGCGCGCGCCAGCCAGTCATGGTGATAGAAGTGAACGTTCAGCAGCCCCGGAAACTCCTCCGCGAGGCGGATCTGAAGATGCGCGAGCAACCGCCGGGTCGGCGCGATGATGGCCGCGGGGGCGAGCGCGCCGTCGGCGTCGTCCTTCTTCAGCTCGCGGATGAGATCCGCGAGCCTCGCTTCGAGGACCGTGAAATCATGGTGCCCTTCGACCTTGGCTGTGTGCGGCACGTCGCCTCTCGCCCGGGGGGGCGGGGGCGATCATAGCGCGTCGGGGGCGGGCCGGGGCTAGTCCTTGGATCCGGAACCCGGGCCGGGCTCAGGCTCGGGGTCGAGGTTGGGGTCGAGGCTCGTGGCAAAGGTCGAGAGGTCGTCGTCGGGGGAGAGGCCGCGCTGATCGCGGTTCATGAATTCCGCGATTTCATCCTCGAGC
The DNA here is from genome assembly GCA_031370485.1 of Acidobacteriota bacterium. Classification (GTDB taxonomy): domain Bacteria; phylum Acidobacteriota; class Polarisedimenticolia; order Gp22-AA2; family Gp22-AA2; genus JANMQK01. Next base: position 10,577 of record JANMQK010000014.1, read on the forward strand.
GATTTCTCGGGTTCCTTCTTCGGCGGAGCTGAGGCAGGCTTGCGCGGCGCCGCGCGGCGGGGCGACTGCGGTTTTTCGTGCTCCCGATCGCAGTCCGCCCCGTGCTCCGGCGCATGGTGCGGCTCATGCTCCGGCGCGTCAGCGTCGAGCCCGCGAAGAGTGTCCTCCTCCGGCATGGATGGGGGAGGGGGCGGCGGCGCGAAGGCGGTGGGGATTTCGGCGGCGTCCGGCAGGAAGGCATCGACGAGCAGGGGGTGCCCCGGCGTGCGCACCTCCCGCTCGAACTTCCGGTAGATGTCTTCCTTCGTGTCGTCGCGTTCCATCCCGCGCCTCTCCTAGTTCCTCGCGTCCTGCTGGAACATCCGCAGGCCCCTCTTGGCGTTCTCGTTGAGCGGGTCGAGCTCCACCGCCCGTCGCCAGGCCTCGACGGCCTTCTCCGACTGCTTCAGCGCGTAGAAGGAGTTGCCCAGGTTCGTGTAGGCGACCGACGAGTCGGCCGAGTTCTCGATCGCCTGCCCGAACATCTGCACGGCGCGGTCGTAGCGCGCTGTGGTGTGGTACAGGAACCCCAGGTTGTTGTAGATCTCGCTCATCTTCGGATCGAGCGTGAGAGCTTTCTGGAACGCCTCCACCGCCTGCTTCTCGCGTCCCTGCTTCGACAGCACCAGCCCCATGTTGTTGCAGGCCTCGGCGTAGTCCGGCTTGAGCTGCAGCGCCTTCTTGAAGGCCTCCATGGCCGCGTCCAGGGCGCCCCGGTAGTAGAGGGCCACGCCGCGGTTGTTGCAGACCACGGCCTCTTCCTGCCGGCGCTGCTCCAGGTCGGCCCGATCGCGCTGTAGCCGGGCCTCGATCGCGTCCATCACCGTCCGGTGGCCTTCCTGGAGGGCGCCGAGGACCGCTTCGACCCGGTCGATCCGGGCTGCGAGCCCGGCCGAGGACTGCTCGGTCCGCGCCACGGTCGCCGTCAGCAGCGACATCTCCTCGAGGAGGCGCTCGGCCATCTTCCCGGTCGTCGCGGCCGCCATCTGTTGCGTCTCGGCCACGGCCGCCACCTGGGCGGAGACTTGCGCGAGACCGCCGCCGATCCGGTTCACGCTCCCCTCGATGCCAACGGTTTTCTGGAGCGTGGCCTGCGCCGCCTGCCCGACCTCCTTCTGGATGTCCTGGGAGAAGCGCACCAGGTCCTTCGACAGGTCCGGCTTGGCCGCCTGCGCCTCGGCCGCCTGGATCATCGCGCGGCTGCCCAGCATCAAGTTGCAGTCGCGCTGCTTGGTGTTGAAGAACCGGCAGCCTTCGAAGATGCACTCCCGGTTCACTGGCCGGCCCTGCTGGTCCACCGGCTTCAGCGCCGAGAGCATCGGGCAGATCATCGTGGTGCTCGTCGTGCTCATGCCGCGACTCCGTCGCCGAAGGTGAGGATGGTTTCGGCCTGCAGTCGTCGGCTCGCGCCCAGCAGGTCGGCCGCGATCATCTCGCGGTAGAGACGGTCCAGGGCGGCCCGCAGGTCGGCATCGGGACGCGCCTTGGCGAGTTGTTCCAGGGTCCTGATGGCCAGGCCGTGGTCGCCGGCGCGGGAGGCGCCGAACGCCAGGGCGCGGCTCGGGCCCAGACGGGTCAGGATCTCCGCGGCGCGGACATATTCGCCGCGGCGCAGGGCGATTTCGGCGCGCAGGTGCTCGGCCTGCTCGGCTTCGAGGCCCGCCGCCTCGGTCTCGAGGAGCGCCTCGGCCTGGTCGGGGTCGCCGAGATCGAGCATGACACGCACGGCGGCTTCGAGGTCGGCCGGCTGCGGCGACCCGTCGCCCAGGCTCCGGCGCAGGCGGGTCAGCTCTGCGCGCAGCGCGCCGAGATGGACTTCGTGCACCTGGGCCAGTAGGCGCGTGCGGTCGGGAGTCAGGCGCATCGCCTGGTCGATGAATCCGCGGGCCGCGGCCTGATCGCCCCGCCGCCCCGCAAGCCACCAGAGGCGCAGCAGGATGGAAAGCCGATCAGCGGACTCCCTGCCGCGGCGGCTCTCCTCCTGGAGGAGGCTCGTGGCCTGGTCGCTCTCACCAGCCGCGAGCCACAGATCGGCCAGCACCAGCGCGCAGGGGGCGGACTCGGGATGCCGGGATCGCAGTTCCTCGACCGCCTGCAGCGCCGCCGGGAGGAGGGCGGGATCGATGCGTCCGGCCTGGGCGAAATCGCGCGCCGCGTCGTCGATCCTCATCCGCTGTGCGTGGGCGCGCCCCCGCGACAGGTAGGCCCGCCCCATCTTCGGGCTGGCCTTCACCAGCGCCTCCAGTCCCTCGAAAGCCTCGTCGAGAAGGGACGGATCGGAGCGCAGCGCCGCCTCGTAAGCGACGAGGGCCTTGGCATGCTGGCCGGTGCGCAGGCAGGTCTCCGCGAGGATCATCGCGATGTGGGCGTTGCCGGGCTCGCGGCTGCACAGATCTTCGAGCCGCGGCAGCAGCCGGTCGGCGGCGTCGGGCACCTTCTGCAGCGCCCGCTGGATCGCCTCGGCCGCCGCGAGCGGCTTGCCGCGCGCGGCGTGAATGGCGCAGGTGGCGAGGTAGCCGTCCAGGCAGGCCGGCGCCGCCTCGATGACCTCGCGCAGCCGCTTCAGGGCCATCGGCGCGAGCGACGGGTCGTGCCGGAAGGAGGCGTAGAGGCCCGCAACACTCTTCGGATATTTCTTCATCTTCTGCAGCGCCCTGCCCATCTCGTAGAGCGCGAACGGCTGGTCCGGGGACACCTTCAGAATCTGCTCCAGGTGCCCGGCGAGGATCGGGGCGAGATCCGGATGCGCATCGAGCAGCGACGATACGACCCGGATCGCCTGGCGGGTCTCCCCCTTCTCCATGAGCATGGCGATCGTCCAGAGCCCCGCCTGGGGCTCGGTGGGACAGGCGGCCATGAGCGCCCGCAGCTCCTCAAGGACGTCGTCGCGCAGGGTCGGGTCGGCGGCCCGGGCGGCGCGCAGGGCGGCGACCGCCTCGGCCGCCCGTCCCTCGGCGGTCATGATCTTGCCGAGGAGGAGCGATCCGAGCGCGTGCGTCCCCTCGACCTCGATCAGCGCCCTGAGACGGCGCACCACCTCGTCGAGCAGGGAGCGGTCGGCGCGGTAGGCCGCGTGGAGCCGGGAGGCGGCGGAGTCGATCTGGCCGCGCTCCTGGAGCGCCTCGCCCATCGCCAGGGAGACCCAGGCGGTCGAGGCGTCTTCGCGGATCTTGAGGGTCTCCTTCCCGACGGCGATCACCTTTTCATAGTCGCCGCGCAAAAGCAGCGTCCGCACCAGCCCGGTGCGCGCCTCGCAGTCGTCCGGCGACTCCTCGAGGATCGTCTCGTATTTCTCCAGCACGCGGTCGAGCAGCGCGGGGTTCGCCGCACCGGGGCGGCCGAGCTCGGCGAGCGCCGCGGTGTGGTTGCGCTGATCGAGGTACAGCGACGCCAGCAGGAACCGGGCCTCCGCCGCGCGCGGGTCGTCCCGGTCGAAGCGCTCCAGGACCTGCCGGACTTCGTCCGCGCGGGCGGGCGCCGCCCGCAGGACTTCGTTCAGCTCGGTGGCCGCGGCGGCAGGATCGCCGGCTCTCTGCAGCGCCTCGGCCCGCGCGAAGCGGACCGCCTGCGGCAAGGGGCTCCGGGGCTCGAGGGCGCGAAGCATCTCCGCGATCGGCGCGCCCAGCGCGGGAGAGGCCTCGATCAGGACCCCGACATCGTGGAGGAATTCGGCCGAGAGTTCCGGGTGCCCGGCGGCGACCTCTTTCAGATGCTCCAGCGCTTCGGGGAACCGCTTGAGCTCGATGCAGCATTCGGCGGCGGCGATGACAGCCCGCGGCGCCCTTCCGGATTCCGGCTTCCGAAGCGAGTCCAGCCGGGCGAGGGACTCTTCGGCCTTGCCGGGGATCGTGCGCACCAGGTGCCGGAGGACCACGATCGCCTGGTCGGTCTGGCCGGCCCCGGACTGCAGATCGGCGAGCATCAGGTGGGCGTCGGCGGACCCGGGGTCGATCTCGAGCGCGCGCATCAGCTTGGCGACGACGATCCCGGCCTCGCCGGGGGCCAGCTCGAGCGCCTTGCGAAGGCTCTCGACCCCCTCGGTGGCGCGATTCTCCGCGAGATGAACGTCGGCCAGCAGGTGATGGGCCCGCACCAGGCTCGGGTGGGCCCCGACCAGCGCCAGGAGAGGCGCTTCGATCCCCTTGAGGCCTTCCTCCTCGGCCACCAGCACCAGAGTCTCGAGCGCCTGCTGCGGCTGGCCCCGGCGCATCAGCGCGGCAGAGAGCAGGCGGCGCGCGGGACCGCTCTGATCGCTTTTCGACATCGCGTTCAGTATGCCGATCGACCTGTCGAGCTCGGCGCCGGTCTCGACCAGCGGGGCCAGGGCCTTGAGGACCGACGCCGGCTCCCCCGCGGCCTGCAGCGCCTCGACGAGGACGAACCGCAGCCCGGGGTGGTCGCCTTTAACTTGAAGGTAGGCGGTAAGCCTCTCGGCGACCGCCTTGGCCGCCTTCTGGTCGGTCTGGAGCGCCAGGCTGAAGTGCTTCGTCGCCTCCTCGCAGCGCTCGTTTTTCAGCAGCAGGTCGGCGATCACGACACGGAGCGCGGCGTTCTGGTAATCCTTTGCCGCCAGCGCCTCCAGGCGCGGCAGGAGAGTGTCCATTTCCTCCGGGTCGGCGCCGGCCAGCGTGCGGTAGATCTCCGCGGCCTTGCTGTAGTCGCGCTGGGCCTCGTACCCGAGCGCCATGTGGTAGGCGGAGACCAGCGAGGTGCGCGGCATCTTCCCGCCGTGGGCGTTCTTGCGCAGGCCGTCCCACTTCGCCAGGTGCCGGGAGGCCGCGGCGCGGATCTCCTCCGGCTTCATCCGTTCGAGAGCCTCGTAGGCCGCTTTCAGGTCGTTGTGGCGAATGTGGTGCTCGACCAGGGCGTCGTAGAGCGGTCCCACGTGGGGAGTGCGCGCGCGGATCTCCTCGATCGCTTCGCTGACGGAGGTGAACGCTTTCGGGTCTTTTCTCAGGAGCGACCGGAAGGCTTCCGCCCCCTCCGCGCCGCGACCGGCGAGACCCAGCAGCCTCCCCAGATCCATGAGGAGCCGAGGGTCGTCAGGAGAGGAGCGCTGGGCTTCCTTGAGGACCTCGATGGCCCGGGCCAGATCCCCTTTGGAATAAAGCTTGCGGGCCTTGGAGATGGCGCGCTCTTCGGCGCTCTTCGTCAGTTCCTGGACGATGTTCTTTAGCCCGCTCAGATCCATCGTGTTCCGCGTCTCCGCTTCCCGGGAATATAGGTTCGGAGCACCCCGATGGCACATCGGTTGGACACGAAGTGCCTGATTCCCAGCCTCTTGCCGTGATGGGAGTCTGGACAGCCCTGTCCAATGCGCCGTCCGACCGCCCAACCCCTTGAGCCGTCAGAGGTAATCGTCGCCTGCATGGCAGGGGGCGGGAATCGTGTCGAGGACCCCGACACCGGGCCTTCCTGGCGGACTCCGAAGACCGATTTGTAATCGCCCGTATCGCCATGACCGCAGTGGGTTTGCGACGGGGCCTTACCGAAGCGTGTGTGGCAGGGGGGTTGCTCTTGTCCCAGTCGCCGGTCGCTGACCGGAACGAGGCAACCGGACGGATTTGGAGGGAGCGATATGAGAGCGAAACGCAGGGCGAAGTGGATCGGAAGGGTGGCCGCGGCGACGGGCGTCGCGATCGCCTTCCTGCTGTTCTTCCAGCCCTCCGCCCAGGCCGGCGAGCGCGGGGGCAAGGGCAAGAGCAAGGTCAAGGTCACCAGGGAGCTCGACAAGCAGATCCGGTCGGCTGCCTCGGACGACCTGGTCCCGGTCATCATCCAGACGAATGGCGCGCCCTCGATCCGCCAGGTGGCGCGGCTGCACGGTAAGGGGGGAGCCATCAAGGCCCGCCACCGCTCCTTCAACGGATACTCAGCAACCGTGCCGGCGGCGCAGATCCAGGGGCTGAGCGAGGACCCCGAGGTTGATGAGATCTCCTACGACTCGCCGGTGCATGCCACGCTCGACATCGCCGCGAGGGCGGTGAAGGCTGACGTCGCGTTTGCAGCCTCCGGCGGGCTCGACGGCGCGGGCGTCGGTATCGCGATGATCGACACCGGCACGGTGGCGCACCCCGATCTGGTGAAGGACAGGAAGAGCGGGGCCCGGCCGGTCGAAGTCGAGGTGGTCGGCCACGAGAAGGGCCTGGCCGACTACTTCGGCCACGGCACGCTGGTGGCCGGCATCCTGAACGGCAACGGCTCGCAGTCGAGCGATAAGTCTTCCTTCAGGACGTTCAAGGGCTTGGCCCCCGGGGCGCGGCTAATCTCGATCCGGGCGCTGCAGAACGACGGCAGCGGCCGGACCTCGGACGTCCTCGTCGCCATCGACTGGGCCATTGCCCACAAGGACGAATTCAACATCCGGGTCCTGAACCTCTCGCTGGGCCACCCGGTCTACGAATCGTACGAGACCGACCCGCTGTGCCGCGCGGCGCGGGCCGCCGTCGACGCCGGGATCGTCGTCGTGGCCTCGGCCGGCAACGACGGCCAGGCCGGGAGCGGGTTCGGGACGATCACGAGCCCGGGGAACGAGCCGTCTGTCATCACCGTGGGGGCCATGGACGACAGCGGCACGGCCGCCCTCGGGGATGATGTTCTCGCCCCCTACTCCTCCAAGGGGCCGTCGCTCGTCGACATGGTCGTCAAGCCCGACATCGTCGCCCCCGGCAGCCGCATCGTGTCGCTGCGGGCGGAGGGCTCGTTCCTGGACAGAAACCTCCATGCCCTGACCCTTCCTCTCTCGAGCTACAAGAGCAAGCCGGGCGCGAAGAAGGATGACAAGGACGGGGACTACTTCCGGATGTCGGGGACCTCCCTGGCGGCGCCGATGGTCTCCGCCGCCGCGGCCCTGATGATCCAGCAGGACCCCTCGCTCACGCCGGCCACGGTCAAGGCCCGGCTGATGCGCTCGGCGGTGAAGGACGACATGCTCCCCTTCGAGACGGGCGCCGGCTACCTCGACGTGGCCGCGGCGTTGCAGGCGACTGGCACGGCGCAGTCGGCGCTTTCGCCGACCGCCTTCCCCAGCCCCGACGGATCGATCTACATCCCCGACTTCGGCACCGCGTGGGGTCCGGGATGGAACGACGTCATCATCTGGGGCGGCCGGAAGTCGCCGGGCACGACGGCATCCGTCGCCAACGACCGGGTCACCGCGGACGGGCTCATCTGGGGTGGCGGCGGCAATCTGATGATGCTGACCGCCCCCCCGGCGGTTTCGCCCGCAGGCCTGATATGGGGCGGGGGGGGGAACTGACATGAGCGGCTTCCTCGCGACCGTGACGCTTCTGGGTGGTTTCGCAGCCCTCGAGAGCATGTGGCACGACATGCATGCGATGAGCGCCGATTTCCTGCTCCTGCTGGTGTTCGCCTGTGTCGCCGCCCCGCACACCCTGAACCTGGGGCACAACGCCCGGATCTCGACCCTGCAGCCCTTCATCCTGGCCGCAATCGTCCTGTTCGGGGTGAGGGAGGCGATGGTCCTCTCGGCCGTCAGCATGGTCTATTTCTCGCTGGTGGGCCGGCCGCGGCTGCCGCTTCACAAGTCCGTGTTCAATCTGTGCAATTTCGTCCTCGCGGCCTGGACCGGAGGGCACGTCTTCTTCATGTCGGGCGGGCGCCTCGGTGACGTGAGCTCGCCGCAGTCCCTGATCGCGCTTCTCCTGACGGTGCTCACTTTCTTCGTGGTGAACACGGTCCTGGTCGCGCTGGCCGTCGGGCTCGAGCAGAAGGTTCCGCCGTTCCGGGTCTGGTACGAGAAATGCTCGTGGACCATCAATAGCCAGCTGAGCGGCGGCTCGCTCGTGATCCTGCTCGGGATGCTCAGGCCGAACTTCGGGGCGCAGGTCTTCTTCCTGACCATCCCGTTCTGCGTGATGGCCTACCACTTCTTCAAGGCGTACTACCCGAGGATGTCGCAGCGGGGACACCGGACCTGACCGGTTCCCCGGAATCTGCGCCCCTGACGGCCGCGCCGACCCCTCCCGGGCGCGGCCGTCATCGTTTTCAGGCGCCGAACGTCCAGCGCACGCTCGCCTCGAGGCGGCGCGCCGGCAGCCGGTAGTACTGCGCGTCCCCCAGTTCGCTCTCGGCGACCGGGGGCCGCGTGTCGTTCAGGTTGTACCCGTCCAGCCGGAACTCGACGTTCTCGAGCCGGTACCCGAAGCCGGCCCCCCAGGTGGTGTAGGCTGGGGCCAGCGCGGTGTTCCGCTTGTTCAGAAACCGGCTGCCGATGTAGTCGACGCGCAGGGAGCCCTGCCACCCGGCGCTCCGCCCGTAGGTGAACCCGGTCGAGGTCATGTTGCGGGCCGACATCTCGAGCCGGTTCCCGGCAAGCTGCGTTGGGACGCCCGGGTCGAACTCGGTGACCAAGTCGCGGAAGCGCGCGTCATGCAGGCTGTAGGAGACGCGCCACAGGAGCGCCGGGACCACCCGCAGGAGGGCCTCGATCTCGGCGCCGCGGAAACGCGCCGCGCCGGCGTTGATCAGGGCGGGATTGCCGCCGACGTTCTGCGTCACGACGAGGTTACGCTGGTCCAGCTGGAAGACACTCAGATCGAGCGCCAGACGGCCCTCCGCGAGCCGGCTCTTGACGCCTCCTTCGTAGCTTTCCGCTGTCTCGGGGGCGAGGATCCCGGACTCGGCCTCGAGCCCGAAATCGATCGCCGCCGGCTTGTAGGTATTGCGGTAGTCGGCGAATGCCGTCAGCCTGTCCTTGTCATCGATCCACAATGCATAGCTCGCGCCCAGCACGCCGGAGGGCCGTGATTTACTACGATCGTCCGAGCCGATTTCCGCCGGTGTGCCTGGATCGGCATGTTGATCGATGACTTGGCCTGTGCGCGTTTCGTCGGTGTGATTCAGACGCAGGCCGGCGATCAGATCCAGACGCTCGACCGGCTTCCAGTCAATCTGCGAGTACACGCCGTAGAAGTTGCGCTTGTCCTTAAGCTGGGTGGATTCGTCGATCTCGATGGTGTGCGAATCCGGTGCGTTGGTGCCGTTCGGCAACACCCCATACTCGAAGTTGTCGCTGTTCTGCTTGCCGTTGCCATACAGCCAATCGAAACCGAATGTCCAGGTCAATTCCTCAGCCGGATGCGTCGCGATAAACGTGTCGAAGTAGGCATCGGTCAGGGTGACTTTCTGTCGAAAGCCATCGGCATTATGGGTGACGCCATCATCGGCAAAACCGTCGCGCAGAAAGCCGCGCGTGTTGTGTCCGTCGGAGTGGTCGACCGAGAATGTCGTCACCCAGTCGCCGAAGCCGACGTTGCGTTCCAGCCCGGCATTGAACTGCACGCGATTCTGATCCTGGCGGGCATCGGTCGGATTGATGTTGGCATCCAGCGGAAAGCGCGACGTCAGCCTGCCATCCTCGACCGGAT
>JANMQK010000054.1:0-10925 GCA_031370485.1 Acidobacteriota bacterium
GACGGCGATCACGGCGGCGACTTCGAGCCCGGCCTCTTCGGCGCGGCGGATGGCGTCGAGGGTCGAGCCGCCGGTCGTGACTACGTCCTCGAAGATGGCGACGCGGGAGCCCCTGGGGATGTCGTTCTCGATCGTGCGGCCTGTCCCATGGTCCTTGGCCTGCTTGCGGACCAGAAAAGCGCGCACCGGCCGCTGCCCACCCGCCGCGCGCTGCCAGGAGAGGCCGGCCACGTGGCCGACGACCGGGTCGGCGCCGATGGTGGGGCCGCCGACCGCCTCTATGGGACGACCGTCCTCGCGGCCGAGCCGGTCGAGGGTCTCGAGGACGAGCGTGGCGATGAGGTGGACTCCTTCGGGGTCGAGGGTGGCGCGCTTGCAGTCGAAAAATACCTTCGAGCGCTGACCCGAGGCGAGAACAAAATCCCCCTCAAGGACGCACTTCTCTGCAATAAGGGCTTTCAGCCGTTCCCTTGGATCCAAGTCGATACCTCGTGCGACCCGTGGCCCGCGCCGACTGCGGCCGGGGGCCGCCGGGGGCTGCTATAATAGTGTGGTTTTGGAACCCATGGAATCGGAAGATAAACCCTCCACATCAGGCAGGCTCCGGACACCCGGGGTCGCGCGGCTCTTGAGACTGCGGCCGAGGTTCGGGCCGCGCATCACCGGCGGGCAGGTGCCCGACGGGCTGATGATCCCGCGCTGGGCGCTCACCCTGGCGATCCTCCTGACCATGCTCCTCTTCCTGGCGCTTCTCGTCATGTTCTTCCTGCCGGCGGACGCCCGCGCTTCCGAGGCGGACGGGATCAACTTCGACAAGCCGACCAAGGATTGGTACAAGGGGCCGGTGCGCTACGTCATCACCAAGCTCGAGATCAAGGCGTACAAGGGGCTCGAGTCGGAGGCCGAGCGCCAGAATTTCATCGACTGGTTCTGGGAACGCCGCGACATCGTGCAGACGACGCGCGAAAACGAGTGGCGCGACCGTTTCGAGCGGCGGGTGCTCGAGGCGACCCGAATGTTCAGCCACACGACCAAGCCCGGCTGGAAGACCGACATGGGCAAGATTTACATCCTGGTCGGCCCACCGGACGAGATCAACAGCGACCTCGTGGCCAAGACCCACCGCGGCATCGTGACCTGGGTGTACCGCCGCCCGCCGTTTCCGGACCTCGCTCCCAACACGGTCATCGCGTTCGCGGGAGACACGAGCGGCGAGTACGTCCTGAGCAGCAACCCGACACTGGACGCCGATGTCTCCCGCTGGCTCAAGCTTTCCGAAGTCAAGCGGACCGCCGACGACGTCATCATGAGGGAGGGGCACGACCCGGTGCTTTTGAACCAGGGGGTGCCCTACAGCCAGACCGACCTTGGGACCCGGATGATCTTCGGCCGCATGCAGCAACTTCCGCCGCGCGAGGAGGAGCTGTTCAGGTCCTTCGTGGCGACCAAGGAATACTACGGAGGCATTCCCCTCGAGTCGCGCCTCGACTCCTACCAGGCAACCGACGGCCTGACCTTCATCACGCTGACCGTGGGCGTGAAGAGCAGCTCGGTGCAATACCGCTCGAGGCGCGGCAAGGATCTCCCCGACGTCTCCGTGTTCGGAAAGCTGATCAGCCGGACCAATCCCGACGAGGTCGTCTCGCTCGCGAGCGACAGCAGTTTCGCCGAGGACCTGGCCAACACGCAGGCAGGTCCCGACGATCTCCTGGTGTTCCAGGCCACCGCCGGCCTCAAGCCGGGGCGCTACCAGATCGTGCTGGGGGTCGAGGACAAGGTCAGCAAGAAGGTCGCGGCCTTTCGCAAGGACGTGGAGGTTCCCGACTTCGCGTCGAAGACCCTGACGCTCTCCTCGATAACGCTCGCCGGCAGGATGACGCCGACCGATTACGCGGCCTCGGGCGGGAAGCCGTTCTACATGGGGAATTTCCGGGTCGTGCCGCGCCCGGACGCAGCCTTCAGGACCTCAGAGGATCTGAACATCTATTTCCAGATCTACAATCCCGTCCGCGACCCCGGGACCGGCGCGCCGAAGCTCGATGTCTCGTACAGCTTCAGGTCAAAGCAGCCCGACGGCACCCTCAAGGATTTCGGGGCCTATTCGGTGAAGAACAGCACGGGACAGGTGCAGGGTTACTCGGTGCCGCTGGCCAAGTGGCCGCCGGGGGACTACGAAGTGGCCGTGACGGTCAAGGACGACGTCGCGGGGGCATCGCAGAGCGCGACCGCCGGCTTCGTCGTCAAGCAGTAGCGCGGAACGCCTTCCCTTCCTCGCTCGAAAGAAACGCCGCCAGGGCCCGGAACGCCGCCCCGCGGTGCGAGACCGCGTCTTTTTTCTCCTGCGTCACCTCGGCGAAGGTGGCGCCGTACGCGGGATAAAAGAACAGCGGGTCGTATCCGAATCCGCCCTTACCCGAAAGCGCCAGGGCGATGCGGCCGGCGCACTCCCCCCGGAAGGTCTTCGACATCCCGTCCGGACGGGCGATCGCGGCCACAGCTATGTAACGGGCCCCGCGGCGCGCCTCTGGCACGCCTTCGAGTTCGCGAAGCATCAGCCGGCACCGGTCAGCGTCGTCGGCGCCGTCCCCGCCGTAGCGCGCCGACAAAACGCCGGGCCGGTTGCCGAGCGCCTCCACCTCGATCCCGGAGTCGTCCGCGACCGCCACGAGCCCCGCGAGAGCGGCGTAGTGTCTCGCCTTTCCAATGGCGTTCTCTCCGTAGGTGCCGCCCCGCTCTTCGTACGCCTCGCGGATCCCTGCGTCGCCCAGACCGCGGACATGGAACCCCCGCCCGCCGATGAGCCGGGCAATCTCGCGGGTCTTCCCGGGGTTGAAGGTGGCGAGGAGGAGCTCGATCAAGGGCGGGGCATGAGCGCCGGCAGGACCTCGCACAGCGCCGTTCTCTGGCGCTCGAACAGCATGTCGGTGCCGTGGGACGCCAGCGCGAGCATCGCATCGAGATCGGCCTGGCCGAACGAGGTCTTCTCTCCCGTCCCCTGGACCTCGACGAACCGCCCGAGATCGGTCCGCACGACATTCATGTCCACGTCCGCCTGCGAGTCCTCGGCGTACGAAAGGTCGAGGCAGGGCACTCCGCCCAGGATGCCGGCGGAGATGCCGGCGACCATGCCGCGAAGCGGCGTCCCCTGCAGGAGGCTCTTCCCCCTCAGCTTGCCGAGCGCCAGCCCCAGGGCCACGAACGCCCCGGTGATCGAGGCGGTGCGGGTCCCGCCGTCGGCCTGCAGGACGTCGCAGTCGATCCAGATGGTCCGTGACCCGAGTGCTTTGAGCTCGGTCACCGCCCGGAGCGAGCGGCCGATGAGCCGCTGGATCTCCTGCGTCCGGCCGGAGGCCTTGCCGCGCGTGGCCTCGCGCTGGGTCCTCTGGTCGGTGGCTCGCGGCAGCATCCCGTATTCGCTGGTGACCCATCCCTGGTTGGAGTCGCGCAGGAACTGCGGCACCCGATCCTCGACGCTCGCGGTGCAGATGACCTGGGTGTTCCCCACCTTGATGAGCGCCGACCCTTCCGCATAGATGTTCACGCCGGTCGTGATCTCGACCGGCCGCATGTCGCGCTCTCCCCGTCCGTCCAGCCTCGGCATCGTCACTCCATGAGGTCGACCAGCTCGAGCCTTTCGAGCGGGTGACCCAGAAAACGCGCCCCGACCTCGCGGAACCTCTCCGAGGAATCGGTCACGTAGAAATGGTCCTGTGCGTCCGGGCGCCGCGACGGACTTCCTCCGCCGGCCAGGAGCCCCTCGTCCTCGAGCCGCTCCCTCACGGCTCCGGCTGTGGCCTCGGCCGAGTCGACGAGCGTCACCCCGCGTCCGACCGTCTCGGCGATCACCCCCTTCAAGAGCGGGTAGTGCGTGCACCCGAGAACCAGCGTGTCGATGCCGCTGTTCTCGAGGTCGCCCAGGTAGGCCCTGGCCGTGGCGCGGGACACCTCATTATCCACCCAGCCCTCCTCCGCCAGCGGCACGAACAGCGGGCAGGCGCGGCTTGTGACCACGGCCTGCGGCAAGAGGGACGCGATGGCGCGGGTGTAGGCGCCGCTCTTGATGGTGGCCGCGGTCCCGATGACGGCAATGGCCCGGTTCTTCGTCGCCCGGCAGGCCGCGGCGGCACCGGCTGCTATGACGCCGACCACCGGCACGTCGATCGACTTTTCGAGCTCGGGAAGCGCGATGGCCGACATGGTGTTGCACGCCACGACGAGCGCCTTCATCCCCCGCCGCGCCAGGAAGCGCGCCCCTTCGAGCGCGTAACGGATCACGGTCTCGTCCGACTTGGTGCCGTAAGGGACGCGGGCCGTGTCGCCGAGATACAGCAGCCTCTCGCCCGGCGGCAGCGCCCGGCGCAGCGCGTCGAAGACCGTCAGGCCGCCGATCCCCGAATCGAAGACCCCGATGCCGGTCGCGGGGGCCTCGGTCTGCGGGTCGCGGCCGGGGGCCGGCTTGCTCACGACCGGCCTCCCATGTCGGCGACCGAAAGGTCCTGGGTGTAGTTGCGGCGCAGGTCAACGTGGCTCTTCAGGATGTCACGCTCCTCGCCTCCCACCAGGATGTGCACCTTCTTGATCTCGGAAAGATTGAACGTCAGCGAGTCGACCACAGAGAAGAGGGTCGCCAGCTCCTCCGCCGACCCGCCGGGGTGGAGATTGACCAGGTCATCGCTGAGATCGACATAGGCCGTGCCGAAGCGGTCGAGATAGAAACCCAGCACCCGCGTCTGCGGCGGAAGGGTGGGGAGAAGCGTTGAGCCATGCGGACCATTGATCAGCTCGACCAGGATCTGCTTGGCCTGATCCGCGACCGAGCTGGTCGTGAAGATCTTTCGCCGCTCGGTCCCGAGGAGGTCAGCCTGGGCCTTCTGGAAGAACAGCGACACCTCGCGCCGGTTCTGCTCCCCGGTGAACGAGGCCGGCCCGCTTGCGGCGCCGCCCGGCACGGCCCCCGGCGCCGCACCTGGCGCCTCCGGCGACGTTCCCTGCGCGGCGCCGTCCGGCGAGGATGCCTCCGAGGACGCGACTTCCGGTGTCTTTTCCTTCCGGCCGCACGCCATCACGGCGACGGCGAAGACGGCCGGCGCGAGGAGAAGGATCGCGGGGCGGAAGCTCGCGGGGCGGAGCACTTCAGCGCGCCTGGGCCCGGGCGTACTTGTCGTGGTAGCGCCGGATGCTGTCGAAGATGGCGCCCACGAGCCGGTCCTTGAAGGCCGGGTCGCGCAGGCGCCGCTCTTCGTCTGCGTTGCTGATGAAGGCGATCTCGATCAGCACCGCGGGCATGGTCGCGCCCATCAGGACCCGGAACGGCGCCTGCTTGATGCCGCGGTTCGTCTGCCCCAGAGCGTCGTCGAGGCGCTCCTGAATCGTCTCCGCCAGGGCGCTCGACTCCTTGAGGAAGGCGGACTGCGCGAGGTCCCACAGGATCATCTCCAGGCTGCTGTTCCCCGTCACGCCCTTCTCGAGACCCAGGGTGTTGTTCTCGATGGCGGCGATGGCCCGCGACTGGTCGTCGGTCGCCTGGTAGGAGAGGAAATAGGTCTCCGAGCCCGCCGCGCTGCCCCGGCGCGAGGAGTTGGCGTGGATGCTGACGAACAGGTCCGCGTGCATGTGGTTGGCGATGGCGGTCCGCTCGTCGAGCGGCACGGTCTTGTCGTTCTCCCGGGTCATGATGACCTCCGCTTCCATCCCCCCCTGGATGCGGCCCTTCAGCCGGCGCGCCACATCTAGCGTGACTTCCTTTTCAAGCAGGCCCGAGGGGCCGCGCGCGCCATCTTCGTCGCCGCCGTGGCCCGGGTCGATGACCACACGGAACTTCTTCGGGAGGGGAGGGCCTCCACCCGCGGGCTCTCCGGTCAAAGGCTCGGTCCCGGCGGGTGGGATCCCGCCCGGGGGCACTCCGGCCGCGGGAGCGCCGGGGGCCGGCGGGACGAACGCGGGAATGGGATGGGCTCCCGGCGGCGGCTGGCGCCGCCTGAAGTCGAACACGATCCGGAAGGGCTCCCCCATCTCGAAAGACGCGAACGTGCCGAAGTCGTCCCCGGTGTAGAACACGATCTCGCTGCTTCGGAAGCCCTCGATGAACTTGATCCGCTCGAGGACCTGCCCCTCGTAGGCCTGCTTCTTGAACGGCGGATCGGCCACCTGTTCCTGGAGGGTGAGGAGGATCTTGTGCCCGTCCCGGCGCACCTGGTAGGCGGGCTTGCGCGAGAACTCGAGGATGACCCGCACCCCGGCGTCGCTGTCGACGGTCTTGAGAGTGTAGTGAAGCGCCGCCGGCTCCTGTGCGAGCGGCATGGAGGGAGAGAGGGCGAAGGCCAGCAGGATGGCGGCAGGAAGGGCGGCCCTGTTCACTCGCAATAGGCTCTCTCCTGGCCCGCGCGCCGCGCGGACCCCGGGCAATCTAGCACACGCTCCGGCTCAACTCAAAGACGCCGTCCCCCGGGACCGTGGAGGCGGCGCCGCGTCCAGCAGATCCCCCCCGCCGAAGTGGCGCGAGTGCCACAGCTGCAGCATCAATAGGTTCCACAGGATCCTACCGTTGTCGCGGCGGCGCTCCTGGTGCTCGCGCAGGATCGCCGTGACCGCCTCGGGGCGGAGGATCCCTCCGCGCGCGACTCTTGCGGGGTCGAGCGCCCGCTCGAGCAGTGGGGCAAGCCCCCGGTGCATGAAGCGGGCGAGGGGGATGTTGAAGCCGCGTTTGCGGCGGGAGGTGATCTCCTTGGTGAGCCGCGAGGCCATGGCGCGCTTCAACAAGTATTTGCCGGTCATGCCCCGCAGCTTCATCGAGGCCGGGAGGCCGGCGACGTACTCGACCAGCGGGTGGTGCAGGAACGGGGCCCGCACCTCGAGGGACGTGGCCATCGAGGCGCGGTCGACCTTCGTCAGGAGATCATCTTGAAGATAGAGCAGGAAGTCGGTCAGGAGGAGGGCATCCAGCGGATGGCGCCCCTTGAAGCCCGCGACTGCGGCGCGCGCCTCGCGCAGAGGATCGTCGGCCGGTCCGGCGGCGAGAGTGGCGAGCGCCGTGTCCGAGAGAAGTGTTTTCTGCCGCTCCGGCGAGAAGGCGCCGAACCACACCTGGTGCCGCACGTCCTGGGGGAGTTCGGCGGCGAGAATGAACCGCTTGAGCAGGAACTCGATTCCCACGTTCGAAAAGGTCGGCCGAACCCGTTCGATCGCGCCGCGCACGAGCGCCCGCGCCGCGCGCGGAAGATGCCCATAGGCCCGCGCGAGGCGGTCACCCAGGTAGGTCGGGTAGCCGGCGAATAGCTCGTCCCCTCCCTCGCCGCCGAGCGTCACCTTCACCGACTGCCGCGCGAACCGCGACAACAGATACGTCGGCAGAAGCGAGGCGTCCGCCAGCGGCTCGTCGAGGTATCGCGACATCGTCAAAAGCGCCTCGTGCATCTCGCGCTCGCCGACGATCGTCTCGTGGTGCTCGGTGCCGATGTGGGCGGCCGCGCGCCGGGCGTAGTCCGCCTCGTTGAAGTCCGGGTCGTCGATGCCCAGGGTGAATGTCGGCACGGGGCCTGACGACTGCTCGACGGCCAGGGCCGCGATGCTCGACGAATCGACCCCGCCGCTGAAGAAAACTCCCACCGGCACGTCGGCCCGCATCCTGAGCGCGACACCTTCCGCCAGGAGGCGCCCGACCTCCTCGGTCGCCTCCCTCTCGGAGGGCGCGCTGCCTGAGGGCGCGGGGAGCGCGGCCTTCTCGAAGAAACCGCGCAGGTTCCAGTACCGCACGATGCGCGTGGCGCCGCGCTCGGCGATCAGCAGATGTCCCGCCGGCAGCTTCCGCACGCCCACGAACGGCGTGTGCGGCGCCGGGAAGTAGCCGTGCATCAGGTAACGGGTGAGGGCGTGCAGATTGATCTCGCGGGAGACGCGCGGGTGGGCCAAGAGCGCCTTGATCTCGGAGGCGAACATCAGCTCGCCCCCCTGCTCCAGGTAGTAGAGGGGCTTCTCCCCCGCGCGATCGCGTCCCAGCACCAGGCGCTCGTCGCGGACGTCGAACACGGCGAAGGCGAACATCCCGTTCAGCCGGGAGACGAAGTCGATGCCGTGCTCTTCGTACAGGTGGGGGATCACCTCGGTGTCGCAGCGGGTCTCGAAGCGGTGACCCCGGCTGAGGAGATCGCGGCGCAACTCGGGATGGTTGTAGATCTCGCCGTTGCAGATGACGCGGAACCGCCCCGCCTCGTCGGCATAGGCGCGGGCCCCCGCTCCGAGATCGATGATGCTCAGGCGGCGGAAGCCGAAGGCGAGGCCGGCGCCGGCGGCGGCATCGATCTCGACGACGCACGCGCCGTCCGGGCCGCGGTGCGCCAGCGTGTCGGTCATGCCGGCAACCAGCAGCGGATCGGGCCGCGCGCCCTGGCGGAAGTCGGCGATCCCCACGATGCCGCACATCGCCTAGCCCGCCCCTTCCGGCCGCGCGAACAGGCCGGCGACGTCGTCCTCGTAGAGGGGTCGCAGCGTCGTCCCTATCATCTTGAAGAGCGCGTCATATTCCTTGCGGGGCGCCAGGATGTAAACCGACCCGCCCGCCTCCCGGTAAAGCGTTCCCAGCCCGTCCTGGGGAATCAGCCGGAACGAAGGGTCGCCGCGGTACTCCTCGAGGTGCATGGCGATGTAGTTGCTGGTGAAAATCCGTCCCGCCCGCGTGACCTGGTGGATCGGGCGGCGCAGGTAGAAATTGAGACCGGGACGGTATTCCTCGAACGAGACGACCGTGTCCTCCGGCCCGAGGCGTTCGGAGAGCAGCCGGCTGATTTCCCTCGACGAACGCTGCGAGTCGATCATCCCGTACACCGCGCGCGTCAGCGGCACCATCACGGCGAACGACAGCACGGCTCCCGCGAGCAGGACGCCGGTCCGCCTGGCCCGCCACCCCAGCCCGATCACCACCGTCGCCAGGACGAGCCCCAGCGCCGTCATGCCGAAAAGCCCGGCGCGCGCCAGGATGCCCGCGTAGCGGGGGTTGATCGCCTCGGGCCGGAAACCTCCCGGGCCGAGAAGCGCACAGCCGAAAGCCAGGGCCAGGCAGCAGAGCGCGACGACGGCCGATCCGGCGCGAAGATTCGCGCGGGCGCCCCCGGGGGTTTTCTCCGTGAACGCCGCGGCCCAGAGATGCCCCGCCAGAAGGGCCACGGGCACGGCGCATGGCAGGACGTATGACGGACGTTTCGACACGATGAGCGAGAAGAAGACGACCAGCACCCCCAGCCAGACCGCGGCGAAGCTGACCGGCCCCGCGGTGAAGCGGGCCGGCGCTGCGGGAGCGCGGCGGCGCAGCAGGCCGGGCAGGCGCATCACTGCCGCCGCGGCCGGGTAGAGAATCCAGGGAAACAGCCCCGGCAGCAGGACAGTGAGGTAGAACCAGGCGGGGCGGCCGGTCTCGAACTTGTTCGAGCTCATCCGCTGGATATTCTCCCCCAGGAGCGCGTACCTGAGAAAGCCCGGGTTGCGCAACGAGACGAGACCGAGCCACGGAAAAACAACCGCGGCGAAGATGAGCATGCCGCGCCCCCAGAGAAGACGCCCCAGCAGCGCGGGCCGCT
Source organism: Acidobacteriota bacterium (assembly GCA_031370485.1). GTDB lineage: Bacteria > Acidobacteriota > Polarisedimenticolia > Gp22-AA2 > Gp22-AA2 > JANMQK01. Next base: position 9,570 of record JANMQK010000054.1, read on the forward strand.
TCCTTGCGAACGCCCAGGTCAGCGCCAGGAGCGCCGGGACCACCAGGGCGACCGGGCCCTTGACGATCGTCCCGACTCCCGCCGCGGCGAAAAAGACGACACAGGCGGCGCGCGACGGCGGCCCGTCCTCCTTCTCCATCGCCACGTAGACCGCGAGGGCGCTGGCGGTCATGCAGAGCGTCAGCATCATGTCGAAGATGACGATCCTCCCGAAGACGATGTAGAGGGGGGAGAGCGCCAGGAAGCCGGCCGCCAGCCACCCGGCAGCCTCCCCCAGGTGGCGCCGCGCGAACCAGAAGGTCACGGCGATCCCCGCCAGGGCGCAGATCGCCGAAGGCAGGCGGGCGGCCCATTCGTTGAACCCGAACAGGAGGTAGGAGCAGGCGACGGCCCAGAAGAAGGCCGGCGGCTTGTCGAGGTAGCGCGCGTCGTTGATGTGCGGCGTCACCCAGTCTCCGGCGACGGCCATCTCGCGCGCGACCTCGGCGTTTCTCCCCTCGTCCGGATCGGCGAGCCCGGGACCTCCCAGCCGGTAGAGAAAGACAGGCGAGCAGAGCAGGATGAGCAGCAGCCCGCCGAGGAAAACGCCCGGCCTGCTCACTTCGGAACATCCTCCGGCGTCACGTCCCCGTGGGCCCTGGCTTCCGGACCGGGTGCGTCGGCGGCCGGGACGGAGGCCGATTTCCTGAGGAAGGCGATGATCCGTTCGGTCAGACCTTCGTAGTCACCGGCGAAATGGTGGCCACCCGGCAGTCTCACGCGGGTCAGCCCCTCGATCGGCTCGCCCGCGCAGCCCGACGATTCCTGGTCGGAGGGATCGAGGCAGAGGATCGGCAGCCGGCGATCCGACCTGAGCGCCGCGTGGACCGGGTGGCGGGTGGGCCGGTTGCCGCCCAGGATCCAGTCGAGGGGGCTGACCTCGAACGAGGCGTACTCGCCCGGCGCCAGCAGGACCATGCCCGCGACCCGCTCCAGGGACGTCGGCCGGCCGCCGCGCCTTGGATCGAGGACGACGGGCAGCACCTCGGCCCCGAAGGAATAGCCGCCCACGAAGACGCGCGCCTCCTCCGGCAGGGCCGCCACGAGCGCGGTCAGGTCGGACTGGAATCGTTCGGGAGTCTTCTCCTGCCAGAAGTAGCGCAGGGCGTTCCAGCCGACGACCGCCACCCCGCGCGCCGCCAGGGCCGTGGCCACCCGCTGGTCGAGGTCCGCCCAGCCGCCATCCCCCGAAATGAAGACAAGCACCCGATCCGCGCCCCGGGGCCATTTGATCTCGAGCGGCAAGTTGAGCGCGGCGAGCCGCCGGGTGATGTCCGCCGCGGCCTCGGTCGCCGGGGCGCGCGCGGCCTCGCCCGG
>JANMQK010000067.1:0-4849 GCA_031370485.1 Acidobacteriota bacterium
CGGTCCGGCGCGCGCGGCGGACCGGCGACCGTGACCCAGATGCTGGAAAAGCCCGCGAGCCCGGACATGGATTCTCACGCCCCACAGGCACCGACGCACGTCGGTCGCAGGAGGGGGGGGCGCCGCCCGAACCCGGCTGCCGCGGGCACGCTGTCGATGTGGGTGTGGGGCCTCGGCCAGTTCTACAACGGCGACACGAAGCTCGCGGCCCTGTTCGTCCTGTGCGAAGTCCTGGTGGTCGCCTTCCACTACATGCTCCACGAGATCTGGGGGAGTCTCTGCCAGTTCGCGCACCTTTTCTTCATCAGCGAATGGGAGCTGGTGCTCTACGTCTCCGCCCTCGATTTCTGCCTGATCTTCTTCATGATCTTCAACGTCTCGCAGGCCTACCGGGCCGCGGAGTCGCAGGGAAGCCGCTTCAACGGTCTCCGGACACCCGTGGTGTCGGGACTCGCATCGATGCTCGTGCCGGGCTGGGGACAGATGCTGAACGGCCAGCTGAGAAAGGGCGCGGTGTTCCTCTTCGCGTTCCTCGTTCAGGCCTACCTGATCACGCTGTACATGCTGTCGCCCTTCTACCGGATCGTTATCGACCTCGACCCTCGCGAGATCCTGCTGCGGAAGACCATCTGGGTGGGGATGGCAATACTCTTCCTGACCGCGTTGTCGTGGCTCATAAGCGCTTACGACGCCATGCTGGTCGCGCGGTACAAGAGAGTCGACTGAGGACCGGGAGTGATCGGCCCCGAGGCGAGCGGGGCCGACGATCAAGCATGCAGCTTGATCCCGGGTGTCCGGCCTAGCGCTGTGTCTCGAAGGCTCCCTGCTCGAAACCTGTCGACTGGATCGTGTCCGGCTGCTGGTACGGGTCCCGGATGCCCTTCACTCCGGATGCCCGCCCGCGGCCGAACGTCCTGACGCCGAACGGTTGTGTGATGGTGCCGACCGGCGGCGCGGTGACCGCGTTGATGGTGAACGCGACGCTCAACGCTCCCGAGCCGAGACCTCGACCCACGTTGCTGACCGACCCGACCTGCTTGCCGAAGCAGTTCGGGCAGGGGATGTATCCGGCTTCGATGGCCTCGTCCGAGGACTTCTCGAAACCGCGGCCCCTCACGTCACTGCTGCCGGCCTTGTGGAAGACGACTCCCGGCCGCGTCACCACGACCGCCGATCCCTGATCGCTCAGGGCTGCGACGGGTACGAGGGCGACGAGGCCCAAGGCCACAACCACCGCTGCGCCGGCACGACCTGCACTTTTCATAGGCACCCCCTCTTGGGATTTACTGTTCTCGCTAGTCAAATACCATTACGAGCCGGGCGTGTCAAGGGGCATCCGGCCGGAACGCCGGCCGGCCTCATTCCGTGCTGCATCTATGCAGAAGGGGGGACGCATCTACCCACCCTGCGGCGCCGGCGCCAGGTCAGAACAGCCCCTGGATGTGGCCGTTCTCGTCGAGGTCCATGCCGTCCGCGGCCGGGACCGGAGGCAACCCGGGCATCGTCATGATGTTCCCGGCCAGGGGATAGATATACCCGGCCCCCGAAGCCACGCGGACGTCAGTTATGGGGAAGACGAAGCCTTCCGGCCGGCCCTTGAGCTTGGGATCGTGGGAGAGCGAGAGCGGGGTCTTCGCCATGCAGATTGTCAGCGAACCGAGGCCCTCGCGGCGGCAGAATTCCAGCCGGGCGCGCGCGGCGTCGGTGTAGCTGACGCTCCCCGCCCCGTAGATCCGGCGGGCAATCGTCTCGATCTTCTCCTCGATGCCCAGGTCGAGGGGGTAGAGCGGATGGAACCCGGAGGCTCCCTCGGTCGCGCGCAGCACCGCTTCCGCCAGCTGCTGGCCGCCGGCCCCTCCGTGCGCCCAGACCTCGACCGGCGCCACGGCCGCCGCCCCCGCGGCCCGCGCATGCGAGACGACCTCCTCGATCTCCTCAGGACTGTCCGAGACGAAGCGGTTGATCGCCACAACCGCCGGCAATCCGAACAGCTTGATGTTTTCGATGTGCTTGGCCAGGTTCGCGCAGCCGCGCGCCACGGCCGCCGGGTCGGGCTGCTTCCAGCTCCGGGGGTCGCGTGTGTCCACGGCGGCCCCCCCATGCAGCTTGAGGGCCCGCACGGAGCAGACGATCACGGCGGCCGCCGGCTTGATCCCGGAGACCCGGCACTTGATGTCGAACAGCTTTTCGGCCCCGCACTCCGAGCCGAATCCGCACTCCGTGACGACGTAGTCGGCGAGCTTCAGCGCCAGGCGGTCCGCGAGGATCGAGTTGTTCCCGTGGGAGACGTTCGCGAAGGGGCCGCAGTGGACCAGCACCCCGCCGCCCTCGAGGTTCTGCACGAGGTTCGGCTTGAGGGCGTCCTTCAGCAGCGCCGCCATCGCTCCCTGGGCCTTGAGGGCGTCCGCCCGGATCCCGCGGCCCTCCTGCGACAGGCCGACCATGATCCGCCCGAGCCTCTTCTTGAGGTCGGCCGGCCCGTCGGCCAGCGAGAGAATCGCCATGACCTCCGAGGCGGCCGTGATGTCGAACCCCGTCTCACGCTCGACTCCCGAGGAACCGCCTCCGAGCGCGATCCGCACGCGGCGCAGGGCCCGGTCGTTGAGGTCGATCGCCCGACGCCAGAACACACCGGACGGATCGAGCGCGAGCCTGTTGCCTTGGTGCAGGTGGTTGTCGATCAAGGCCGCCAGGAGGTTGTTCGCCGCGGTGATCGCGTGAAAGTCCCCGGTGAAGTGGAAATTGATGTCCTCCATCGGCAGGACCTGGGAGTACCCGCCGCCCGTGGCGCCTCCCTTCACGCCGAACACCGGGCCCATCGAGGGCTGCCGGATCGTGCTGATGGCCCGCGTTCCAAGCCGGTTGAGCGCCTGCCCCAGGCCGATGGTGACCACCGTCTTGCCCTCACCCAGGGGTGTCGGGTTGATGCCGGTGACGCAGACATAACGGCCGTCGGGCCGGTCCTTCAGTCGATCCAGGGCCGCGAGATTCACCTTGGCCTTGTAGGGACCATACAACTCGACTTCGTCGGATCGAAGCCCCAGCGATTCGGCGAGGCTGTCGATTCTCACCGGTTTCGCCTTTCGCGCGATCTCCAGGTCGTTCATGATCATTGGGCCTTCCGGCGCCCGGCCGGCCCCGACGCGAGCGCGTGGCGGACTTCCGCGATTTCCGGCTCCGAAGGATCGAGGGCGGCGGCCTTGTCGATTTCGGCGCCGGCCGATTCCTTGTCCCCGAGCGCCATGAGCGCGCGCGCCAGCAGGACGTGGCCGTGGGCGGTGTCCGCGAACTCGAGCGCGCGGCGCGCGGCCTTCGCGGCCGATTCAGGGTCCCGCTGCTGCAGGGCAATGGTGGCGTTGAGCTGGTAGTACTCCGACTCGTAGGGGTGGGGATCGCCGGAGGTCCGGCGAATCATCTCGGACGCGTCATTCCAGTGCTCCCCCTTGGCCAGGAGGGAGGCCGCCTGGTAGGCCGCCTTCGGGTACCCGGGGAATTCATCAAGCGCGCGCCGCAGGAGGCTCAGGCGTTTCTTGGAGTTGCTCTCGGCCATGGCGCGGCAGTAGGTTTCGAACGCCAGGAGCGGCAGGTCGCCGACCTGCTTCGCGAACACTCCCGAGCGGCCGTCCTCGACACCAAGCCCGTCGTCCTTGGCCAGTGCCACCGTGAGGGCGTTCTGGATTTCGAGGAGGTCGCGGACCCGCCCCTTGCGCGAAAGCCACGGTCCGGCCTTCTCATTCTCCAGGTCGATCGAGCGCAACGAGAGCGTCAGTTCCCCCTCGGACACGTTGAACCGGCCGAGAACGATCCGGTTGGGACGGGCTGCACCCGGCCGCGAACGCATCTTCCGCCCCAGCTCGAGGCTGCTCGCCAGCGTGAGGACGGCTCCGGACGGAACGCCGCTCCCTTCGAGGAGCACGGCGCGCTCCTCGTCATCCACCGCCTGGGCCGCGAAGCCGCGCAGGTACTCGCCGAGAGTGAGAGCCAGCCCGGTCGACAGCCAGTCGAGGGAGCGATCCTCGGCGATGTTCTCGAAAGGCAGGACCAGGTAGGTTGGCGCGGCGGGTGCGTGGTCGGCGGGGAACGCCGTGGTGGCGGCGAGGAGAAGCGGGAGTCCCGCGAGCAGGGCGGCGAGGGGCCTCATCCTCCGGTCCTCCGGGGCCGCTGGTCGAGGGACGCCCCGTCCTCGGCGCCGTCGGACTTGCCGAAGAACATCTTCCCGGCCGTGGTCTGCAGCACCGAGGTGACGGTGATGTCGATGTTCCTGCCGAGGTGGCGCTTCGCGTTGTCGACCACGACCATCGTGCCGTCGTCGAGGTAGCCCACCCCCTGGTTCGGCTCTTTCCCCTCTTTCAGGATGAACACCTTCATCGACTCGCCCGGGAGAACGACCGGTTTCAGGGAGTTGGCGAGGACGTTGATGTTCAGCACCTGGACCCCGCGCAGCTCAGCCACCTTGTTCAGGTTGAAATCGTTGGTGATGATCTTGCCGCCCAGCTGCTTGGCCAGCTCGATGAGTTTCATGTCGACATCCTTGATGTCCGGGAACTCGGTCTCGGAGATGACGACCCTCACGTCGGGGCCCTTCTTGATGCGCTGCAGGATCTCGAGCCCCTTGCGGCCCCGGTTGCGCTTCAGCGTGTCCTGGGAGTCGGCGATGTACTGCAGCTCGCGCAGGACGAACTGGGGCGCGACCAGGGTCCCGTCGAGGAACCCCGTCTCGCAGACGTCCGCGATGCGGCCGTCGATGATGACGCTCGTGTCGAGGATCTTGTAGTTGTGACGCTGGCTGCCCTCGGACCAGGCGGTGCGGAGGCTCCCCAGCGAGAAGCGCTCGCCCCGCTCGGCCCCC
>JANMQK010000074.1:0-20529 GCA_031370485.1 Acidobacteriota bacterium
GATGACCAGGGACGGGAGGGTCACCGCGGTCCTTATCGACCGTCCGGTCGAGCCCGCGATGGCGATGTCGATCGGCTGGTCGGCCGGACCGCCGTACGGCTGCTCGAACCTCCCCCCCTCGCCCACCTCGACGCTGCGGCCGCCGATCCGGACTTCCGGGGCCACGCGCTCCGGATCAAGAGGAGTCAATCCTCCCCCCTCCTCGGCCTCCCCCTGCACCATCACGCGCCGGTTCTGTGAGCGGCCTTCGGCCGTGTCGTTCGTCGCGATGGGCCGATCCTCGCCGTACCACGCCAGGACGAACTGCTCCTTGGGCAACCCCTGCCGCTCCACGAGGTACCGGAGCGCGGACTCCGCCCGGGCCTTCGACAGGCCCATGTTGAATGTGTTCGAGCCCATGGAGTCGGTGTGTCCCTCGATCACGATCGTCATCGGCGGATGCTGGCGGATCGCTGCCGCCGCCTGGTCGAGAACGGAGCGCGCTTTCTCGCTCAGCGCGGACTTGCCGCTGAGGAACGCGTCACCCCGGAGCTGCAGGAGGTCGACACCGGTCCGATCGACACCGAACAGGCGACGCGGGCTGGTCACGGTCGAGCCGTCGGCGCGTACGAGAGTGAGGCGGTAGCCGTAAATATCGCCGGCGACGACCGGGCGCCCGTCATTGCGCGATCCCTCCCAGTCGACCGAGCCTGGCGGAGAGCCCTCTCCATGGAAGGTCTTCAGCACGGCGCCGCCGGGCCCGTCGATCGACAGGGCCCAGGTCCGGAGCCCGTCCGCGCCACGCGTGTCGAGGTCGAAGCGGATGGGCGGCTCGAACCGCGTCCCGCGGACGTGGACGGTCCCGGAGAGCGGCGCGACCTGCAGGAGAACGTCGCCCGCCACCAGCGGCACGTCCGAGCCGTTGATGGCGAGCGACGGCGTCTCGACATCTCCCTTGATCATGACCGGCATGTCGGGCGGATCGGCCCGGACCGCGACCCCGGGCGATGCCGCGGCCTCCGCCGCGTGCTTCAGGGCCACGCCGAAGTCGGCGGTGATCATGAGTCCGGGAGTCGCCCAGACCACTTTGCTCTCACCGGCGGTGGCGCTCGACCCGGGGTGCAGGCGCCCGAGATCCAGCTTCACCATCCTGTGCCCCGGCCGGACGGCGGGGAAGTGGTACCGCCCGGACTCATCGGTCAGCGCGTAGGTCCCGTCGTCGAGCGCCACGAACGCGTCCGGCACGCCGGGCTCGTCCCGGTCCTGCCACCCGTTGCCGTTCCTGTCGTCGAACACCTTGCCGATGATGGTCCCCAGGTCGAAGACCGGGTCGAGACTCACCTCGACCCGGGCGCTCGCCGTGCCCGATATCAGGCAGGAGGGGCAGAAGTCCCTTGCGACCGCCGTATTCACATACCCGCCCGGCGAGGCGCCGGATCCAATCACCAGCTGGTAGAGAAGCACCCGGTACCCCGGCTCGCCGGGGTCCGCCACGCCATTGCCGTTCCCGTCCACGAGGGCCGGCACGGTCCCCGCCAGGAACATGAGGGTGCGCTGCCCCGTGGGTTCCGGGATCGGCGCGCCGTCGAGACGCGCGCTGCCGGACACGTAACGGAAGCCGGGAGGTGTCGTGTCCTCCACCACGACGCCGGTGACGTCGCGCGTCACGGTGTTGCGGATCTCGACGGCGTAGGTGACCACCTCGCCGACGACCGCCACCTGCTTGTTGGCCGATTTCCTGAGGTCGAGGACCTTCCCCTGGGTCGGGACCACCTGAACGCGGATGCTGTTGGCGTCGCCGGCATCGCCGTCGGCGTTCCCCTCGGAGGTCGGCGCCGTCAGGGGGCCGTCTCCGACGATCGACGTGAAGTCTGCGAACCCCGCGGTGCCCGGAGCGTCGGCGGTGAAATGGACCCGGATGTCCATGAGCGATGTCGTGACCCTGGCCCCGAGCGAAACGGTGATGACATTCCCCAGGATCGAGGCGCAGTACTGCCCCGCAGCGGGTGACGGGCAGGCCGCGGCCAGGGACGTGCTGCCCGTGTCCACCCCGGTCACGGCAAGGCTCGCGTAGCCGGGGGGCACGGTGATCTCGATGCGACTCACCCCGGCGTCCGAAGGGCCTATGGTCGGCATGATGTCGTAGATGAAGGCGTTCGCGGCGCTCCCGGTCGTCACCAGGCCCGGGGCGATCTCGGCCAGCGCCGAGCTGACCGCGGTCGTCGCGAGCGTCAGCGAGACGCTCGCGCGGGCGGGGTCGAGCGGCGTGCCGTTCGACGTGCCCGAGGCGCTGTTCGTGAGCACGGCGCCGCGGGCGACGGAGACCGCCCCGATAAGGGCCAGCGCCAGACCGGGGAGTCTCATCTCAGTTCACCCGCACGCGGAAGCGAAGCGCCCCGAGAGACGAAGCGGGCACGCTCAGCGGGGCATTGGCCTGCCCCGGCGCCGCGCCGACCGTGATCCGATCGGGGCCCGGAGGGCCTCCGGTGTCGGTGATCGAAGCCTGATCGTCGGGGGCGCCCAGGGCGTCGGTCAGCCCGGTCCAGGCCCCTGCCCAGATAGCGCCATTGCCCGATCCGCTCGCGACCGTGGTCCTCTGGAGCGTCCCGGGAACGTAGGTGAAGGCGGCCTCGTCGAGGAGGTCTGTGAGCCGCACATCCGGGGCGTCGGCGATTGTGGGGTTGTCGACATGAAGGACGAACCAGATCTCCTGGCCCGGCGAGACGGCGGCGCCCGCGGGCAGCACGGTCCCCGTCAGGTCCCGCGCCTGCTTCACCAGCGGGAGATCGACGGCAACCAGCGTAAGCCGCGCCTGCCCCGTTCCATCGCCATACAGCAGGGTGCCGTTGTTGATCCCGCCGACCCCGCCTGTCGCCCGGTTCTCCTCGGCCGACACGGGTGGCGGAATCGCCACGAGCACCCCCGCCAGCAAGGCGAGGATGGATGTCCTCCTCCACGTTCTCAAAGCAGCGTCCCTCTAGTGCCTCACACGTTCACAGACGGACTCATCCCGTCCTCCATGGATCGCGAAGCGAATCTGGCGGGGCACACCCCGGGCTCCGGGCGTCAGGCTTCCCCAGGGAAGCGGGCGCTCGGGCGTCGGACGGAGGACCGTGGTCATTCCCGTTCCGCGTGATCGCGGACGGTGGCCCGGTCCCGCCGTCGGCGGGAGCGCGGGGCGACCCGAACATCGGTCTGCCCCGCGTTACTGCATCGTCACTGTGAGGAGCATCGCCCACACCTTGCTCGCGACCAGGTTGAGCTGGCCGTTGGCGACGCTCTGGTTCCCGGCGTCGATCGTCTTCGAGCCGCCGGTGTAGCTGACGACGTCCGCGTCGACGCCATCCGTCTTGGCCGCCGTGGCGTTGACCGCGGCATAGATGGCGGCTTCTTCCACGCCCGTGCAGGCCACGAGAGCGCAATTCGCCACCGTGTTATCCACCTTGATCGTGCCGCCCTGGTAGGCGAAACCGGCGGCAAGGACGTCCTGCGCGCTCACGTCATTGACCGCGAACGCGGTGTTGTTGTTGATGTAGACGAGGAACTTCACGACCGTGCCGCGGGGCAGGGTGGTGCCGGTCGTGATGGGCGTGCCGCTGCCCAAGAAGGCGCGCTTGACGAGCGCCAGAACCTGCGTGTTGAGGGTGAAGGTGTTCGAGTCGCCGAGGTCGGGGTCGACTCCGGCGACGTCGCCGGTGGCCGTGTTGTCGGTGGCCCAGACGGCGCCGCTAATCCCCAGGCAGATGATGGCTGCCAGGGGAATGAACTTCCGAAGTGCTCTTGCGACTTGAGTGAACATGACTCGTTCCTCCGTGGTCTCCAGGAGACCGAATCCGGGATGAGTCCGGACCGCGTCGGCGGCACGGCTCCGTCCGGCAGAGCGTTTTTCCATCAAGGCTCCGGCGGGTCAGGCCGGAGCGAGACTGCGCGTCACCTCCTTGTCGGAATCGTCCGGTTTTCGCGTCATTGCATCCGCACGGTGAAGACGACCGCCCAGACCTTCGCCGCGACGATGTCGAGCTGCAGGTTGCCGACCACCTGGTTCCCCGCGCGCACCGTGGCCCCCACGGCGCTGACGACATCCCCGTCCACGGCGTCCGTTCCGGCAGTGCCCGCCAGGGCCGCGGCGAGGATGGCGCTCTCCTCGGCGCCCGTGCAGGAGGTCGCGGCGCAGTTCGCCGCGGTGTTCGCATAGCGGAGAGACCCCGCCACATAGGCGAAACCCGGGGCGAGAATGTCGCCGAGGCTGACGTCGCTCACGGCGCCGCCCGGGTTGTCGAGGTAGAGGAGGAACCGCACCGGGGTCCCCTTCGGCAGGAGGGCGCCGTTCGTAATCGGCGTCCCGTCGAGGAGAAATCCCCGCTTGACGATGTTCAAACCGGGTATGGTGGTGACCTGCCCCGAGAACTCGGAGGTGTTCGCCGAGCCGTCCGTGGCCGTCGCGGTCAGGACGGTCCCGAGACTGACCGCCGGCGGGAGGGGAACGGAGAAGGTGAAGCGGTTCGTTGTGTCCGATCCCTGTACGATGCCGTTCACGGGGCCCGGGCCGTAGGAGCCGGACCCGGAGTCGGTGTCGGAGGCGCCTCCCTCCGCCGCGCTGAAGAGGATGGTCTTTCCCTCCCCGAACCCGCTCGGGTCGGGGTCGGCGATGAAGACCTCGACCGTGCTCCCGGGCCGCGCGAAGCCGCGCACAACGAGGTTCGGGCCCGCCACGAGCGCCGCAACGAGGACCGGGAAATTGAGCAGGCCGTTGCCCCCCGAGTCGCCATCGCCCGAGTCGTTGAGCGTGACGAACGGATTCGTGCCGGCGCTCTGGTTGTCACCGGCCGCCAGAAGGTCGATGCCGATCTGGTTCTTTGGGCCGGCACCGGCGCGGTTCAGAATCGTGCCGTTGGCGTAAATCGAATTTCGAGTGATCCGGTTGCCGCTTCCCGTGGCGACCACCATGACCCCCGCGCCGTAATTCGCGTTGATCACGTTGCGGTCCACGACGTTGCCGGTCCCGTAGAGGCTGACGCCGGAAGGCTCGACGGCGGCGCCGCCGGCGTCGGGGTCGAGACCGATGCCGTTTCCGGTGATCGTGTTGTTGACGATGGTGTTCGAGCCGCCGGTCGTCTTGGTGTCGACCCCGGTTCCATCGCCGCCAGCGATCAGGTTCCCCCTCACCGTGGCCGAGCCGCTCGCCGTCTCGATCGCGACCCCGTCCAGGTGGCCGTACCCGACGGCGCTTCCCCGGATCTCGTTGTTCTCGACGAGCCAGGTGTTCGAGCCGCTCTTGAGGGCGACACTTGTCCCCGCGCAGAAGCCGATGACATTGTTGCGGACCGTCCCGGAATCCCCGCCGATCGAGCGGATGCAGTCGCCGCCCGAGCGGGCGGTGCCGCCCGGGTCCGAGAAGCTGGAGGCGGCCGCCCCGATAACGTTCTCCTCGACGGTCACGTTGTTCGCTGAGGAGCCCACACGGAGGTTCGCGTGCGCGTCCTGGTCGGGGGAGCCGCCGAAACCGAAGAGGGCGATCCGGCGCACGGCGGAGTTCGAGGCCGTGAAATCGAGGCCGACGTTCACAACGGCCGTGGACCGGAGATTCTGGATTTCGAGCTCGGGGCGGGCGACCGTTGACAGCGCCAGCGCGTCGACGCCGACGGTGCCGCCGGCGCCCAGGACGCCCGCATTGTCGTCGCGGACGGTTGTCCCGTCGGCGCTGCTGTAGGCCCGGCCGTCGATTGTGGTGGAGGCGTCGGCCAGCGCCGGCAGCGCCACCGTGACGCCGACCCGCCACCAGTTTCCGCCGCCCCCGGTGGCGTTCGTGGCCACCGCCGGCACGAACCGCATGGCGTTGCCGCCGGCGACCGCGGTGGCGTTCTGGAGAAACTGCCGCAGGGAGCCCTGCACCGTCCGGTTCGCGGTGACGTCGTCATCGGCGGCGTCGCCGGCCCGCGTGTTCGTCACGATGTTGAAGGAGAAGGCGAAGTGCCCCCCGCTGACGCTCGCCGCGGTGACATCGGCACGGAGGAGGTGCTGGTAGTTGTTGGACGCCGGGGTCGTTGATGCCGCGAAGTTGTCGGAGGTGCCGGGCGTGCGGCCGCCGAACCTGGGGCCGACATCGAGGGCGAGGGTCGTCGGGTCGTCTCCCCGTGTCTGCTCGGCCCAGACGTCCCCCTGCGCCGACCCGCCGTTCAGGCCCGCGCTCGCCGTGACCGACTTGGAGTCGGCCGCCACGAGGTACTTGTTCCCCGATGCCGTCGTCGAGACCTGGAAGGAATAGTTCCCCGAGGCGTCGGTCGTCGTCTGGGACAGGTAGACATCTCCGGTGTCCACGAGACCGTTGTCGTTCGCGTCGGTGTAGAGGCGCAGGCCAACCCCCGCGTGCCCCACGGCGTCGCCGAGGCCCGAGTCGCCGTTGACGTCCTCGTAGACGGTGCCTGAGATCGTGCGGAGCGCCGGAGCGATGTCCAGGTTGCAGTACGCGGGCCGCTGGGACGGGACGAAGATGAAGTTCAGGAACATCCGGCGGCCGTTTATCGAGTCGAGGTTCGAGGAGTTGCCGTAGTCGTGGCCACCCAGGTAGTAGACGTTCCCGCCCATGCCGTTAATGAGCTTCGAGGCGGTGGCGGCATAGTGGGGCGGGGAGGCCCCGACGTTGTCCGCGTGGACGTGGCCGTTGTTCTGCCATGTTGAGCCGACGGAGAACATCCAGTCCTGCTCCGACCCTCCGGGAGCGGGGTCGAGTGGGCCGATGAACTGGCTGTAGGCCAGGTCGGCATTGGGGTAGGAGAGGACGTTGCCGAGGTTGTCGATGGTGTTTCCGAGGGTGGTCTGGAACCGGCCGGCCACGCTGTTTTCGTACGTCTCGGAGGCCCTGCACTGGGCCAGGTAGTTCGCGCCGCCCAGGACGAAGGCCTTGACGTTCGGCACGCCCAGGGTGACCGTCGTGTGCGGCTCGGAGTGGCTCGTGTAGCAGGAGGTGGCGCTGAGGGTGGCCGGGTCGACGACCGTGTAGTTGGTGGCCGGGATCCCCGCTTGCGTGAAGATGTTGGTGTGGATGGCCGTGTTGACGTTGCTGACGGCGATGAGCGGCTTGTGCGTCAGGTCGTAGCGCACATCCACGACCGCGCCGGCCGTTGTCTCGTACACCGCAACACTGTTCCCGAACGCTGCGATGAGCGGCTTGGCCAGCACGGCATAGTCGCCGTGCACGATGCACGGGCCCCCGGCGAAGTTCAACGAGGCGGCCGCGACGACGGTGGGATAGATGCGCTGTGCGGTGGCGGTGAAATCGGTCGCGTCCTTGCCCTTGCCAGCCTTGATGGCCCATTTGAGCGGTATTCCGTTCTGCAACAGATGGTTCACAAGCCCGTAGGCTTTCAGATTGAAAGGCGCGACGACCGCCTGCAGCGTGGTGTCCATCGGGATCACCAGGGAGCCCGCCGGGATCGTCTCGAGATGCGCCGGAGGCCCGGGCAGGTCGTCTCCGGGGACGTAGGTTGCGGAGCTCGCCGGGACGGCCACCGACAGGAGCGTCAAAAGAAGCGCCAGCCTCGAGGCGGGGAGCCGGTGTCGTCTCACGGTCATCTGATTACTCCGGTCCCGGTCGCCATCGCTCATGCCTTACTCCTGCCTCAACGCGCGCATGACCGCGCCATCCGCGCGGTCGCTCGCGCGCACACAGAGCCGCGCCATCGACGGACGTCGCCCGTTCGATGCTCGGCCCTAGGGGCTTCAATCTAGTTGCGTGGAAGCAAAGGGCAATGAACCGAGAGACTTATGCAATCACAAATGAGCGGATGCACGACAGGACGTGTCACTTGCATTTTCGTACCGCGGCAATGGCGGCGGCAGGAAATCCTTATGGGGGGCCTCCTGGATAGCGGCCTCGTGGGCCTGTCCCGGGACGACAGGGCGTTTGTCTACAGCTACCGGAGGATCCTGGGGACACTTTACCTCGTCGAAGATCCCCGCCATCGAGTCCCCGGCTGGCACCGTTGCGCCGCGGAATGTGCGGTCCCGATCCTCTTGCATACGAATGTGTTGCCGGCGATCGCACCTGTTGTGCAGGCCCGCCGCCGGACCTATATTCGCCCGGTCACAGGGGAACGATCATGAAACGCTGTTGCCGGACCATGTGCGCCGGGCTTCTGGTTTTCATCGGGTGTCTGGCGGCGGTTGCATGGGCCGACTGGCGGCAACAGGCCTATCGGCGGCTGGACCTGAAACGGGAAACGCGGCTGGCCGCGCTGCAATACGCGACCCGGATCCGCTACGCCCTCGAGCAGAACCTGCTGGCACTCGAGCAGATGGCATCGTTCTTCGCGAACAGCGAGACGGTGACGGAGGAGGAATTTCAATCCTGCGCGGCGGCCACCTTGAAGCGGACGCCGCTCTCCCTGCGGATTTCCTTCGTCGACGCCTCGATGCATGTGCGCCGGGTGCATCCACTCGCCCCCAACCGGTCGGTCCTCGGCTTCGACGTCAAGAGCCACCGCGAAGGCTTGGCCACCCTCCTTGGCGCGGCGGAGTCCCGCGAGGCGGTGCTTTCGCCTCCACTCCGGCTGATCGGCGGAGACCGGGGATTCATCATGGCGGCCCCGATACTCCGGGGCGACAAGCCGGTCGGCTTCGCTGTGGCCTCCCTGCAGGCGACCGGTTTCTTTTCGTCGATGGCGCTACCGGAAATGCTGGAGCGCTACGAGGAAAGAATCACCAGCTCGGGGCTGCCGAGCTTCGTGAGCGTCCCGCCCGGGTCGCCGGGGGCCCTCCGGGATGGTATCAGCCCCGCAGTCGAGGAGTTCAGCGTGGGGAGGCGCCACCTGGCAGATCCGGGTGGCGCCACACGACGCGGTCGTGGCCCGGGAACTCGGCGTCGGCAGGGGGACCTTGTGGGTCCTGGGGATTCTCCTTGCTCTTGCGGCCGGGGGTCTGGCGGCGGCGGGGGCCTACTGGGCGGCGTCCGTAAACCGCCGGATCAAAAGCCAGGGCGTGGCGCTCGATCAGACGCGCGAGCAGCTCGAAAGCGCCACGAACATGCTTCTCCAGGCCGAGAAGATGACCGCGCTCGGAGAACTCGTGGCCGGCGTGGCGCACGAGATCAACAATCCGCTCTCGTCCATCATGGGGTACAGCCAGCTGCTCATGGGGAAGGATCTCGCCCCCGATGTCATGAAGCGCATCACGATCGTGCACTCGGAGGCCGAGCGCATGGCCCGGATCGTCAGGAACCTCCTGACCTTCGCCCGCAAGCGCTCTCCCGAGAGAAAGCCCATGGGCCTGAACGGCGTGATTGAGGAGACCCTCGAGCTGAAGGCCTATCAGTTCCGGTCGAGCAAGATCGAGGTGAAGACCGACCTGGCGCCCGGCCTGCCGCCGGCCCTGCTCGACTCGCAGCAGATCCAGCAGGTCTTCCTGAACCTGTTCAACAACGCCGAACAGGCGATGACCGAAGGGGGAAAAGGCGGGAGGCTTCGGCTGACCACCCGCGCGGCGGGCGACACGATCGAGGCGCGGGTATCGGACGACGGCCCGGGCATCCCCGACGAGATCCGGCACCGAATCTTCGAGCCCTTCTTCACGACGAAGCAGGTGGGGAAGGGGACCGGCCTGGGCCTCTCTTCCTGCTACGGGATCATGCAGGAGCACGGCGGCATGATCCGGGTGGAGAGCCGGCATGGCGGTGGGGCGACATTCGTGGTCGAGTTCCCCATCGTCCACAAGGCCGCCGCGACCGCTGGAATTGGGACCGGTGCGTCCCATTCCGCCGCGCGCTCGCTCCGGATCCTCGTCATCGAGGACGAGAATGCGCTGCAGGACTTCCTCGCGGAGCTGCTGCGGACGAGGGGGCACGCGGTGGACACGGCCTCCGATCTTCCGGAGGCGCTCCGGAAGATAGCGGCTCAGGCTCTCGACCTGATCATCACCGACGTGAGGATGCCGCAAGGCTCCGGGCTCGACGTCTACAACGCGGTGCTTGGCAAAAATCCCGGCCTGGCGCGCCGCATCGTCTTCACCACCGGCGACGGGGCGAGCGACGCGACACGGCGAAGCCTCGAGGCGACGGGAAACGCAATCGTCCTGAAGCCGTTCAAGATCGAGGCGCTCGAAGGCGCCATCGCCAGCGCCATCCGGAACTGACCCGCGGAAAGTCGAGGCTGTCTGACGCTCCGGCTAAAATGCGGCGCCGTTCTACCGACCCTATGCTGCAGCCGGCCTCGCGCGAGCCGCCGGTTCAAACCAGCGTCGAAGGCGAGCAGCGCGGAACATCAGGGTCGAAAGCCCCGTGAAGAGCGCAACGCTTCCGAGGATGACAATCAACCTCAGCACAGGTTGCCCATCCTGGGAACGCCAGGCAACCAGGCGGACCAGCGTGCGTGCCCACTCCACCGCCCCAAGCAGGAGAGCCGCCTGGACCACTCGCGCTGCCCACAGGCGCCGCACGAAAAGCAACCCCAGGAGAAGCAGAACAATAAGGACCATGATGCCGCTGCCGGCGCGCATGAAATGTGCGCCAAGAACGATGAGACTGAGCACCACAGGGAGAAGCTGAAGCCCTGTCAACCCGGAATCTTCTGGCCAATACGCCATAGCACACCCGTGGGATCCGTGAGATGCATCATGAAATTGTTCGCGTGCTCCGGTACGTACAACGTTTGCAGCAGGAAGCTCGTTGAGCCGTAGCGGACATATGCCAGGTCTTCCGAAGACCATGCCACTTAGAATCCGAGGGCGACATAAAAGGCTTTCGACACAGCGAGGTCGCGCGCCGGCACGAATGCCTTGATCTCGATTGCGAGGAGGCTCACCGATTTCTCCTTGCTCGGCCCATCGGACACCTCCTGTGGTTAGGTGGAAGTGTCTACTTTATCGAGGGAGGATCCGCCGCCAGCTTGAGCGGATGTTAGGCCGCCACCGAACGGCGGGACGCGTTGCTCTCACGGGCGAAGGAGCGCCGTTGCACTCCGGACAGCGGTCACCCGGCCGTCAACCACTGTAAACCACGCCTGCCATCGCCGGCGTACCACCCCGAGGCGCGTCGTCGATACCCTTTCACACCCAAGAGCCTCGGCTCCGGTCGGGATGTATTCACATTGAAACCCGCTTTGCTGCATGGTTGCGCGTGCGGCATCTGGGGTAGTGCCAATCGGAACCGCCGCCCCAACGCGCCGCAGCCAGTGACTGTCACTGTCGGCACCCCGCGTAATCGTCGCGTCGCGCACACACCCGAGAATGACGCCGCACAAGAGCAGGGTGGCCAATTGCCTGATTTTCATTCTCGTCTCGTCGCCGGCCTAACGCAAAGTAGAACGACCCAGGAAAGTCCATAAACCCGAGAAAGTGCTGCCTATCTTGGGAAAGGACGGTCTGCCTTTTCCCGGGAAACACTGCGAAGGCGTCAGGAAAGTGACGACGGGCGATTCCCGGTCCATCGTGCCGCGATCGACTCGCAGGGGGCAATTCCTGGCACCTTATTGTCGCCGGCTCCCGGCCACCTTGTCTCCTCGATGGTGGGTCGTGTGCAAAGGTTTGATTCGTGAGCGGAGTATACACCCGCCCCCAGCGCACCAGGGGCGGGTGTTCCAGGGCTCATTATCCGGAGATTCCGCGCCACGGCCGTCTGGGTGTGTGGGGTCTGCGGGGCTTTGACCTTCTGGCTTTCGGAACATAGGTTTAGGCGCGCCGCCGTCCGTTTGGGCCGGGCCGGGGAGGTGTCGGATGTCGCCTTCGGGAGCGTTCCGTACTGCAGGCGCCGCGCTTGGCGCCGCCGTTGTCCTGCTTCTCCTGATGGGTCCGGGTGGTCTGGGAAGCCCGGTCCGGGCCGAAGAAGCGTCCCCCGATCGGGAGGGCGCCGCCGCCGGAGACAAGCTGCCGCGCCTCGGAAAGACGGGGGTCCTCGTCCCGTGGGAGGACTTCAAGAAAATCCTGGAGGAGATCCGGGGCGGCCGACCCACGCCCACCCCGCCGACCCCGCCGGTTGATTTCGCCCTCTCGGCCTGCCAGGCCAGCGTCTCGGTGAACCAGGAGGAGTCGCGGGCGCAGGTCCGGCTCGAGTTCGCGGTCGAGATTTTGGCGCGCGACAAGTGGGCCGAGGTTCCGGTGATCGCCGAGGGGGTCGCCCTGTCGCGGTTTGACATCGACGGCAGGCCCGCCAACGTCTACCGGAAGAACGGCTACCACCAGGTGGCGCTGAAGGGGGAGGGCCGGCACGCCTTCGTCCTTGAATACCTGGCTCCGGTGAGCGACAGCCACGGCTCGCACTCGGCCTTCCTGCGCTTTCCCACGGCGCCCGTGATCGCCGTTGATCTGGTGGTCCCGCGCCCGAAGCTCGACTTCGAGATTCCGGGGGCGGTCGTGCGGTCGATCGAAAGCGGCGCCGGGCAGTCGCGCGTGCGGGCGGCGTTGCAGCAGTCGGCCGACGCGCCGGTGAGCTGGTTCAAGCAGATCGAGCTGGGAGAGAAGGAGACGAAGGTCTTCGGCGAGGTGCGCACGCTGCTGTCGATCGGGGAGGGGATGGTGCGCGGAACCGCGACCGCCTCCTACACCGTCCATGGCCGCGGTGTCGACCGATTCCGCGTGGCCCTGCCCGCCGGGCTGAACGTGCTGGACGTCAGCGCGCAGGGGATGCGCGACTGGAAGGTCGAGACCGGCGCGCCCAAGGACGCCGGCCCGTCGAGCGCCGGCCCGTCCGGTGCCGGACGGGTGCTGGCGGTGAGCCTGAACTACCTGGCGCAGGGGAACTACGAGTTTCAGGTCTCCTTCGAGCAGGAGATTGACACGGCACGGGCGGCAGTCGCCTCGGGGCGGAATGCCGCCCCTCCCGGCCCTCCAGCCGCCGGGCTCGAGGGGGTCGCCAATGCCTCCGCCCGGACGGCCGCCGGCCCCGACACGAGCGCCGTTGTCCAGGCGCCCGACCTGGCGCTGCTTGATGTCGTGCGGGACAAGGGGTTCATCGCGGTCTCGGCGGCCTCGAACGTGGAGATCAATCCGGAAGGGGAACTCAGAAACGCTTCGCCCGTCGACCCCTCGGAGCTGCCGCCCGACATCGCGGCGCTGGCGGGGCAGCCGGTCCTCTACGGGTTCAAGTACCTGCGGCATCCCGTGGAGATCAATCTCAAGGTCGTCCGGCACGACGACCTGGCGGTGAAGCGCACCATCGTCCAGTCGGCGCGCCTCTTCACCTTCCTGAGCCCCGAGGGGCATCTCATCACCTCGGCCCGCTACACGGTGAAGAACAACCGCAAGCAGTACCTCGAGATGAGTCTTCCCGAGGGGGCCGAGCCGTGGGGCGCCTACCTCGAGGACCGCCCGGTGAAGGCGGCCCGAAGCGCGGCCGGGAAAGTGCTGGTGCCTCTGAAGAAATCGGCCACCGATTCGGCGGGGGACCTGCCGCCGTTCGAGGTCGAGCTGGTCTATTTCCAGGAGCGGTCTGCAGGGCTTCTTGGCCGGCGTCTGTTCCGCGCCCCGTCGCTCGATGTTGACGCGATGGAAGTCCAGTGGAACCTCTTCCTGCCGCGCGACCGGCGCTACGGCAGCTTCGGCGGTAACTTGAAGCCGGATGATCAGCTCAACCACCTCGTCTACATGCAAGGCGCGGCTTTCAACCTGAGATCGGGCGGCGACCTGGCCTACCTCGACGGCGCGGGGTCGGCGGGGGACAAGAACCGCTCGGTGAAGGACGAAGAGGCCGGCGCGGCGTCTCCCGAGCTCCAGGGGATGAAGAAAAATGTGAACGAGAAGGCGGATCGTCTCGAAAGCGACTTGAAGGAGATCGCCGGGAGGGACCGTCGAAGCGACGCGCAGGCGAAAACCCAGGCGGTAGGCGGCCCGCAGGGTGGCATCGTCCAGTCGATCACCCAGGCTTGGAACTACGACGCCCGCCCCGCGGCGGCGTTCGCCGGGGGCGGTATGGCGCGCGGCGTTCTCCCGGTCCGCTTCAGCGTTCCGACGGAAGGAGTGCGCGTGTCGTTCGCCGGCCGTCTCCTGACCGCCAACGAAGAAGCGACCATCGCGATGCTCTCCTGGCCCCTGGCCTGGAGCCTGTCCCGCGCGATGGTGTTTTTCCTGGCGCTGGCGCTCACCCTCTTCATCCTGTGGCTGCGGGCGAGCCCCGCGTCACCCGGCTCGCCGTTGTCGGGCGGCTCGAGGCTGGCGCTGTCTTTCGGCGCGGCGGCGGTGCTGGGCCTGCAGTACACGATCAACCCGGAAGCCCGCGCGGCCTTCTGGATGGGACTGATGGCGGCGGTCGCCGGCTTTCTCGGCCTTCGGACGTTCAGGCATATGCGGGGGGCCCCCGCGCTAATCGTCCTGGCCCTCCTCGGGCCCCTGACGGGCGCGGCGATGCTGGCCGCCTCCGCGCGACCGGCCTACGCCATCGAGCCGCCGCGCCACGACCTGCCGGAGCTCAGGAACACCGAGATCACCCTGGCGTGGAGCGATTTCAAGGCCCTCGTGGAGAAGACCTTCGTGCCGCCGGTCGTCGAGCCGCAGCCCCCCTCCGAGGGGTTCCTGCGCTCGGCGGAGTACAGCGGACGGCTCGAGCCCGGTGTCCTGACGCTCGACGGGGTGATGTCCCTGGAGGTTCTGAAGAAGGGCTGGATCCGGCTGCCGCTGACCTCCGACGGAACGGTCCTTGCCTTCCAAGGGGGCGGAGCGGTCCTCGACCGGACGAACGGCTCGACTGATGTCCTGGCGCGCGGCCCGGCCTCCTACACGCTCAGGGCGACCTTCGCGTTCCCCGCCACGAAAAACCCCGGCGAGAACCGAATCGCCGTCAGGCTCCCCGAGGCGCCCCGCAACCTGGTGGACCTGGGCGCGGCGCCGATGTTCAAGGACCTTCAGGTTGAATCGGGCCTGGCCTATGGGTCGCGGCAGGGACGGCTGTTTGTCGCGCTGCCGAATGGCGGCCTGGCGCTGCGCTACACCCTGCCGTTCAAGCGGACCGAGGAGAAAGCCGGGCAGGAGGTGAAGCTCGATCCCCGCGTGCAACTGGAGGGATACCAGCTCTTGCGGCTCGGAGACGGAGTGATGGGAGGTGCGCTCATCCACGACTACACCGTGCGGGTGGCGAAGGTCGACCATTTCGACATCGATCTCCCCGAGGGGCTCGTGATCTTCGACGCCACGGCGCCCGCGCTCGAGTCTTGGAAAATCCTCGAGCGGACCGGGCGGCGGTTCCTGCGGGTAAAGCTGCTGGCGCCGGTCGAGGGTCGTGTCCGCGTCATCGTCAACTTCGAAGGGACTTACGACGCCAAGGCCGGGAAGCTTCCCGTGCCGCGCTTCGCGTCCTTGGGGGTCGAGCGCGAGTCGGGTTTCGTCGGTGTCGCCGCGGAAGGGTCCGAGGTCGATCTCGATCTCACGGGACGGCTCCTGCCGGCCGACGTGAGCGAGATCCCGCAGGACGTCCTTGCATACGGCGGGAACCTCGTCGCGGCATGCAAGTACTCCGGCCCGCCCGACGCCGCGAGTGTGCGGATCGCCGAGCACGAGGACGCGCCGGTCCTGACCGCCGTCATCGAGTCGCTGAACGCCACGGCGGCGCTTCTCGAGAACGGCACCGAGGCGACCTGGGTGGACCTCTCGCTCAAGAACAATCGCCGGCAGTTCCTCGCCCTGACCCTGCCGGGCGAGGACGTGGACATCTGGTCCCTGATGCTCGACGGCCAGCCGGCCAAGCCGAAACGCACGGGCCAGACGGTTCTGGTGCCGCTGCCACGCGGCGACGGCGAGCGCACCTCCCGCGTGTCGCTGGTGCTCCTCAGGAAGGGGAAGCCGGTGGGACTGTTCCGCCGGATTGAACCGCGCCTGCCGCGGTTCGACATCCCGGTGTCAGAAGCGCTGTGGACCGTCTACCTGCCGGAGGGCAACCGGTACGTCGTCAGCGGCGGCCCGTTTCATTCGGTTGTCGAGACCGCTCCGCTTTTGCGCGGTGAAGCGCAGGCGCGCGGCGGGCTGCTCGGATTCCGGGGCGGCGGGGGAGAGATGATGCCGGCGCGGAAGGCCGGGTCCCTGGCTATTGCCGAGGACGCGGCCTCCGTGCCGTCCAACGCCCCTGCGTCCCCCGCGGCGTCAGAGATGGCCGATGCGCTGGCGCCGATGGAGGAGAAATCGCAGAACGCCTACGGGAAGGCGGTCTCGGGCCAGACCGCCCAGCAGCAGATGGAGCAGGAAGGGCGCGTCGAGCAGCAGCTCAGGCAGAAGGCGGCGGTCCGCAAGGGCTCGCTTCCGGTGCATATCGCCATTCCAGGGGGTGTTGCCCGCCTGCCGCGCGTCACCGTCAGCCGCATGCTCATCGTCGGGCAGGAGGACAACACCTTCTCGGTCCGCGCCTATCCGGAATGGCTTGGCGCGCTGCTCGGCCTGGTGCAGCCGGCGCTGATTCTGGGCGCCGGCATCCTCCTCGGCCTGGCCCTGGCGGGTGTCGTGGCGCGGAATCTCCTGCAGCGCGGCGCGCTCCCGGCGGCGCTCCTGGCGCTGCTCCCCTGGGGAGGAGTCACCGCCCCCGCGGCGCTCTTCGTCATGGTGGGAGCGGCCTTCGTGACCTGGGCGGGGGTCATCCTCTACCGCCGGTACCGCCCCGCGACGTCCTGAAACGGACCCGCCGGTCAGCAGCGGTAAAGCGCCGCGCCCCAGGTCAGCCCGCTTCCGAGCGCGACGAAACAGACGAGATCACCCGCTTTCAGGTTGCGCGCGCTTCTGGCCTCGTGGAAGGCCATGGGGAGTGTCGCCGCGGTGGTGTTCCCGTATTTCTGGATGTTGTTGTAGACCTTGTCGTCGGGGAGGCCCAGCCGCTTCTGCACGGCTTCGTTGATGCGGAGGTTCGCCTGGTGCATCACGAGAAGCGAGAGGTCGTCGAGGGTGTAGCCGTTCCTGAGCAGGATCTCCTCCACGGCTTCCGGCATCACGGTCACGGCGACCCGGAACACCTCGCGTCCCTCGAGGATCGGGATGCTGTCGCCGCTTGTGAACATGCCCGGCTCGAAGTAGGGCCGGAAGGCGCTGCCGCCGGCCTTCACCCACATCTTGTCGGCGTGCGCTCCGTCCGCATGCACCATCACGTCCTCGAGTCCGCTGGCGATGCCCGCACCGGCGTCTCCTTCTTCGGCCGCGAGGATGAACGCCCCGGCGCCGTCGCCGAACAGGACGATTCGATCCCGGAACCGGGTGTTGTTGGCCCGTTCCTCCTCGGGGACCGCGCGGTCCGATTTTCCGAGAACGACGTCCCAGGAGGTCCAGGGGAGGAACATGGCGTGCGCCTCGGCGCCGATCACGAGCACCGTGCGGCACTGCTTTGATCGGATCATCGCGTCCGCCAGCTGCAGGCCGTACAGGAACCCGGTGCACTGCTGGCGGATGTCCAGGCAGGGCACGCGGGTCAGCCCGAACTTGCGCTGGAAGACCGGGCCCGAGCCGGGGAAATAGAAGTCCGGCGTCATCGTGGCGAAGACGACGTAGTCGATCGCCTCCTTGCCAAGACCGGACTCCAAAAGCGCCTGCTCGGCCGCCGGGACCGCCAGATCGCTCGTCGCCTGGTCGTGACCCGCGTAATGGCGGGTCGCGATCCCGGTCCGCTGCATGATCCACTCGTCGCTCGTCTCCATCATTCTTGCCAGACGATGGTTGTCGACGGCGGCCCCCGGGACGTGCATCCCGGTCCCTTTGATCACCACGCGCATGGTCGCATCCCCAGGACGGAAGGTGGCCCCGATTGTCCAGAAACGGCCGGCGCCTGTCAAACGGACCGGTTCTGCTTTACAAGAAACGGCGCTTGACTATAATTCCGACCGGTTTCTGCGCCCCTCGTGTGGGGCAAGGAGGAACCATGAGAAAGCTGGCGTTGGTGCTGTGCGTGCTGTCCGTGGCCGGCCTGCTCCTGACCCAGGTGACCCCTGTGTCGGCGGCCGGAAAGACCCACAACATGACCGCCACGATCGTCTCCATCGACGTGGAGGCGAAGACGGTGACGATCAAGGACGACAAGGGCGAGTCGAAGACGGCCCCCGTGATGGGGAAGGCCGTCGAGTCGCTCAAGACCCTGAAGGCCGGCGACATGGTCACGCTGACCTGCCAGGATAACGAGAAGGGGGAGCACGAGGGCGTCACAGCGATCAAGGTCGCCAAAGCCCCGAAGGCCTGACCTTCCGGGAAGCATCGGGCGCGGGTGCGGCGAGAACCGCCTCCGCGCCTTTTTTTTGCGGGCGGGCCCGCACGCCGCGGACGGCCCGCCGCCCGACGGCGGTGCGCCGGCTCAGTCGACCGACGGCAGGCTCGAAGCCTCGGGCGGTCCGTCCGCGCCCCCTCCCTTGCCGGGCTCGCCGGTTCCCCCTTTGCCGCCGCGCCGGCGCATCAGCCTCGCCCGCGTGATCGCCCCTTCGCCCATCCGGTCGCGGACCGCGTCGGCGGCGCGGGCGATGCGCCGGGCCTTCTCCTCGGAAGCGTCGGGGAAGAGCAGCGCCTGGCCGGCGCCCGCAGGCTCCAGGCCGCTGACCCCGACTCCCAGGAGACGCACCCCTTTCGTGCCGAGGCGGATCCGATCGCGGTACATCTCCCGCGCGGCGCGCACGATCACCTCGGTCAGGTCGGTGGGGGCCGGCAGGGTGAGGGCCCGCGTCGTTGTGCTGAAGTCTCCGGCGCGGACCTTGAGGTGCACGGTCCGCGCCGCCAGCCCGTCGCGCCGGAGTTCCCGGGACACCCCCTCCGAGCGTTCGAGGATCGCCCGGTCGATCTCGTCCGGGCTGGTGAGGTCGTCGGCGTAGGTCCGCTCCTCGGAGATCGATTTCGCCTCGCGGCCCGATTCGACCGGCCGGTCGTCGTCGCCTCTCGCCAGCGCGCGCAGGTGCACGGCGCCCGCGTCGCCGACAAGCCGTTCTAGGAGGCCCGGGGCGCCCTGGGCGATGTCGCCGATCGTCCTCTGACCCGCGGCCTCGAGCCTTGCACCCGTGCGCGGCCCGACCCCCCACAGCCGCCCGACCGGCAGGGGCCAGAGACGCACGGGGACGTCGGCGCGCCCCAGCACCACCAGGCCGTCCGGCTTTTCCAGGTCCGAGGCGACCTTGGCCAGAAACTTGTTGGGCGACACACCCACCGAGGCGCTCAGCCGCTGCTCGGCGCGGATCCTCGCCTTCAGCCGGGCGGCCTCGCGGCGCCCTTCCTCGAGCCCGGCCACGATACCCGTGAGGTCGAGGAACGCCTCGTCAATTGACAGCGGCTCGAGGACCGGCGTGGCGTCCTGGAGGATCCTCCGGATTTCCCGCGACACCTCGACGTAGAAAGCCATCCGTCCCGGCAGCCAGGTCGCTCCGGGGCAGAGCCGTTCGGCGGTGACCGACGGCATGGCGGACTGCACCCCGAACGTGCGCGCCTCGTAGGAGCAGGTCGAGACGACACCCCGCCTCCCGCGGTGCCCGATGATGAGGGGCAGCCCCGCCAGGGCGGGGTTCTCCCGCACTTCGACCGCCGCGTAGAACGCGTCCATGTCCAGGTGCAGGATGACCCTTTCGGGCCGGGGCCGGGGCATGCACTAGGGTACCCCCGAAGGGGGAGTTCGTGGGCCATTCCGGCCGGCGTTGGCGTATCCTGCACCGGTGCGGTGCGCTGCTCCTGGATGGAGGTGAGTCCCATGCCACGTCTCCTGAGACGCGATGATCGAAACGCCATGCTGGGTGGTGTTGCGGCCGGGTTCGCCGAGTATTTCGAGGTCGACCCGGTCATCGTGCGGCTCGGGTTCGTCCTGCTCGCGTTGCTTCAGGGGCTGGGTGTCGCGCTGTATGCCGCCTGCTGGCTCCTCATCCCGCGCAGGGACGCGGCCGCGGCCGGGGCGCCGGAGGCACCCGCGGAGGGGTTCGTCAAGAACGTCCGCGAGAAGGGGGAATCGATCGTCTCCGGGATGCGGCGCGCCGGCGGCGCCCATGGCGGCGGGCGCGTGGTCGGAGGCGCGATACTGATACTCCTCGGCGGGATCCTGCTCCTCGACCGGATGACCTGGTGGCGCTGGCCGGGCTGGGCGCGGCCGGCGAACCTCTGGCCGCTGGTCCTGATCATCATCGGGATCGCCCTGGTCGTGGAGTCCGTGAAGGGGAAGGAGAAGGGGACGGGAGGATGAAGGAAGGAGGCATCGCCTGGCGGCGTGCTTCCCGGGGGATTTACCTCCTCGGGATCGGGACGTTCCTTCTCCTCAACACCATGGGGATCCTGGGCTGGTCGTTCTGGAGGGAGGCCATCGCCTACTGGCCCGTGCTCCTGGTGGCCCTGGGCGCGCGCCTCATGTTCGAAAAGAGCGGCACCCCCTGGCTTATCCTGATTTCGCCCCTGCTGGTCCTGGGAACGATGACCTGGGTGGGGCTCGGAAGCCCCGGGACGAGAGGCCCGCGCGACTGGACGGCGCTGCGCGCCGGGGCGCCCGCGGGGACGGAGCACTTCAGGCTCGAGGCGAGCCTGGCGATGGCGCAGCTCGAGGTTGTCACGCGCTCTCTCGCAGCCGGGGTCCTCGTGGATGGGCGGAGCGGCGCCGCGGCGGGCGGCGGGGTGCGCATCGAGGAATACCGCGACCCGTCCCGGGTGCTTATT
>JANMQK010000084.1:0-13739 GCA_031370485.1 Acidobacteriota bacterium
TACGTCGGCGCGCTCCAGTGCGACCCTATAGAGAAAAAGCCTTTCTTCCACGCGCTGCCCGGGTCGCCGGCACTTTCATTCGGCATGCTCGGCTGCGACTACCATAGCGGCTACTGACAGAACTGGATCACCTCGCAG
This sequence comes from Acidobacteriota bacterium, assembly GCA_031370485.1. Taxonomy (GTDB): domain Bacteria; phylum Acidobacteriota; class Polarisedimenticolia; order Gp22-AA2; family Gp22-AA2; genus JANMQK01. The sequence continues at coordinate 139 of JANMQK010000084.1, forward strand.
GCAATCCGCGACCCGAAGGCGGTGAGCCGGCCCGAAACGCTCGAGCCGGAGGACCTCGTCCGCCTGGCGGAAAAAGCCGGCGCCCCGGTCCTCGCCTCGACCTACAACGAGCCGCTCATCACCAGCGAGTGGGCGATGGCGGTCTTCCGCGCGGCGCGCGAGAAGGGCCTGCTGGGCGCCTATATCAGCAACGGCAACGGCACCCCGGAGGTGCTCGAGTTCATCAGGCCGTTCGTCTCGCTGTACAAGGTCGATCTCAAGTCGATGCGGGACAGGAACTACCGCGCCCTCGGCGGCCGGCTGCAGACCGTCCTCGACACCATCACCGCGCTGCCGCGCATGGGCTTCTGGGTGGAGATCGTGACCCTCATCGTGCCCGGCTTCAACGACTCGGAGGACGAGTTGCGTGACGCGGCGCGCTTCCTGCGCGGCGTCTCGCCCGACATCCCCTGGCACGTTACCGCCTTCCACAAAGACTACAAGATGACCGACCCGGACGACACTTCGGCCGCGACTCTGGTACGCGCCGCGGGGATCGGCCTCGAGGAAGGGTTGCGCTTCGTCTACGCGGGGAACCTCCCGGGCCGCGTCGGCGACTTCGAGGACACCCGCTGCCCGGGCTGCGCCGCCACCCTGGTGAAACGCTCCGGCTACCGCATCCTCGATTATCGGATCACACGGGGTGGCGCCTGCCCCGGCTGCGACGCGCCCGTCCCCGGTGTATGGCATGGCGGGGCGGTCCATCTCGCCACAGGATCGGGCAAGCCGCGAGCCGCGCCGGCGCCACCTGCGAACTGAGTTCCTCGCGGCAGAAAGCGCTATTCAGGACCGGAAGGTGGCTGAATCCGGCGTCCGGGAGGGCCTGCTGCGGACCCTTGCCCGCCGCACCCGAGCACCGCGCGGATATTCCGGGACGTCGCAAGGAGGCCCGCCGCCGCCTCCGCGGGGATCTTGGGATGTTTCTTCGTAGACTCGGCCCCCACCTTTTTCTCGAACTCATCCATCTTCTTGCACGCGTCCTTGGACTTCCCCTTCGCGAGCGCCTTGCGTGCGTCCCGGATCTTGTTCTCGAGGTCCGTCGCCAGCCCGCGTGACAGTCCGAGTGTCTCGACGTGATCGGCAAGAGCGTCCAACTGTTCTTCTGCGCCCGCCACGTGGACATCGAACCCTCCGGAGGCTTTGTTCCCGCCGCCGTCCTGCGCCGAGCAGGTCACGGTCGTGAATCGCCCGGGTGGATTCACCGGGAAGGTGCTGCCCGAGGGCGGCTCGCACAGGATTGCAGCCGTCCCCGTGCATGCGTCTCGCGCCGTCGCGGCGTACTTCACGAGCGTCCCTGCGGGCGAAGTCGCGTCCGTAGTGATTCGTGGCGGCAGCGTCAGCAGAGGCGGCGCGCTGTCCCGGACGGTGACGGGCACGGAACAGCTCGCCATGTTTCCGGACGCGTCGGAGGCCGTGAATGTGACCGTGGTCGTGCCGAGCCGATAGTCGTCCGACGCATCGGCGCCGCCGGACGTGCGGCTGTTCACGATCGTCACCGTGGCGCTGCACGCATCGACCGCCGTCGCCAAGACGCTCACGTGCGTGCCATCGGACCCCGAGCACTCGGTCGAGGAGGGTGCCGGGCAGATCGGGGCGGGGGGTGTCGTGTCATGCACGGTGACCTCGGTCGTGCCCGTGTCCGAATCGCCCAGCGTATCGATGACCCGCAACGCGATGGCATGAGTTCCCCGGGGGAGCGTCACCGCGAGGGAAGGGCCTGAGCCCAGCGGCCTTTCCGCCGGCAGTCCAAGGTCCTCGAACCACTCGAACGCCGCGAGATCGTCCTGCGTTCCAGGGCTCGAGTCCGGATCCCGGGAACCGGAGCCGTCGAGAACGACCAGGGCGCCACCCGGGCGATCGCATTCCACGGGTTCCTGCGCCGCGATGACGGCTTGCGGGAGCGCATTGATCACCATCCGGGTCTCGCCGTCGTAGACGAACGTCGCTTCCGCCCTCACCGGCACGGTCGAACCGTCGGTCAGGGTGATCACGATCCGATAGGTGCTGCCCGGCTCCAGAGCGGGCAGATCGACCTGCCGCGGGAGCCGCGTGGTGAACGGGACCTTGAGGACGGAACCGTGCGCCGTGCGGGTGGTGGCCACCAGCGTCTGGAGGTCGTACTGTTGAATCGTCAGGTCGAAGGTGGCGCCCCCGGCAGCATGCCTCCGGAGGCAGACCGGGGCCGGCAGGCTCACGCCGGCAAGTGCCAGGAAATCTTCAAACGGCGACTGGGGATCGGCACAGGTGCCGAATGCCAGCAGGAAGTCGACGTTGAAGTCCTGACACCCCAGAATGGAATCGAGATCGAACAGGAAGGGATCACCCACGGAGCCGTAAGCGAAGGCGATACCCTCCCCCGGGACCTCGTCCGGAAAGAACCCCAGGCTGCAGTCCGGCGTGAGAAGCGAATCCTGCAGCGTGATCGTGGAGAGCCCTTCTCCCAGGATCTCCACGTTGCCGTCGAGGGGATCGTTCTGCGGGTCCTGAACGAGGGCTACCACGTCGAGGATTTGCCCGCCGCTCTGGTGGACGGCCGTGATCGTCAGTGTGGGCTGGCAGGCGTCACCCGAGCCGTCGTGGTTCGAGTCGGCCTGGTCGGGATTGGCGGCCGCCGGACAGTTGTCGCATCGGTCGCCGGCGCCGTCGCCGTCCGCGTCGGCTTGCGCCGGGTTGGCGGCATCGCGGCAGTTGTCGCATGCGTCACCGAGGCCGTCGCCGTCGGCGTCCGACTGTGAAGGATTCGCCGCCGTGACGCAGTTGTCGCAGGCATCGCCGACGCCGTCTCCGTCCCCGTCGACTTGATCCGCGTTCGAAACGGCCGGGCAATTGTCCACATCGGCGCACTGGCCGTCGCGATCGGCGTCGTTATCCCGATCCCGCGGGCAGGGGTCGCAGACATCGCCCACGTGATCAAAATCGACGTCGGACTGGTCGGGATTGGCGACCGTCGGACAGTTGTCGGGGAGGCAGGTGTTGGTGGGCACACCGGGGTCCCCGAAACCGTCGGCATCGCTGTCCGTGCAGGGATCGCAGGCGTCCCCCAGCCCGTCTCCATCGGCGTCGGCCTGGTCCCTGTTCGTCAGCCCCAGGCAGTTGTCATGCGGGCAGGTGTTCGACGGGGTGTCCGGGTCGCCGTACCCGTCCCCGTCCCGGTCGGTGCAGGGGTCGCAGGCATCGCCGAGACCGTCCAGGTCCTGGTCCAGTTGAGAGGGGTTGCTGACGCTCGGGCAGTTATCCGTGGGGCAGGTGTTGCCGGGGAACCCGGGGTCTCCGAGACCGTCGGCGTCGCTGTCCGTGCACGGGTCGCAGGCATCTCCCAGGCCGTCGCCGTCCCGATCGGCCTGGCTCGCGTTCGGCGTCGCGGGACAGTTATCCACGCCGCAGGTGTTCGCGGCAAACCCGGGATTCCCCCAGCCGTCGCCGTCGGTATCGGTGCAGGGATCGCACGCATCCCCCGTCCCGTCGCGATCCTGATCCTCCTGGCCGGGGTTGGCCGCGGCCGGGCAGTTGTCGCAGGCGTCCCCCAGACCGTCATTGTCCGAATCGGCCTGGCCGGGATTGGGCACCGTGATGCAATTGTCGAGCGGGCAGGTTGTGGCCGGATATCCGGGCGCCCCGTACCCGTCCATGTCCACATCGATGCAGGGATCGATGTCGTCGGGAATGTCGTCGGAGTCGGCATCCGAGATGCCGCCGGTATCGAGGAGCACTCCGATCGTGGACCCGGCCAGCGCCAGGTCCGGCCGCGAGTCGTCGTTGAGATCCCTGACCGCCAGGCGCAGGTAGGTCTGGCCCGTATGGAAGTAGACCGGGCCCTCGAACGTCATCTGCGCGCCCCCGAGGAAGGTCGCGATCAGGGGGGTGGACGCAAAGGAAACGATGAGATCGTCGCGCCCCTCGCCGGTCAGATCCCTGGCGACGATGATCGACGGGGTGGCTGTCACCGGGATTGATTCCACGGGACCGAACATTCCCGCCCCAAGACCGCGGTAGATCACGATCGCGCGGTTCGTTGAGTCCGCGGCCGCCAGGTCGGGGTGGCCGTCCCCATCGAAATCTCCCACCGTCATTCCGGCAATCCCCCCGCCATTGCCGAGGCGAACGCCGGTCCCAAAGGCCCATCCACCGAGGTTTCGAAGGAACAGCAGGTTGTTCAGTGTCGAGTCGGCGACGAGGAGATCGGGCCGGCCGTCGCCATCGAAATCGCCCGTGGCAATCCTGTAGGCCAATCCCCCAATCGGGATCCGGGTCTGGAACCTGACGCCGCCGGCGCCGTCATTGCTGTACAAATCGACGGCCTGCTGGGTTGCCACCGCCAGGTCGACCCTGCCATCGCCGTCGAAGTCCGCCGCCACGGCATCGACCACATTGCCCGCTGTGGATGTCACGCGAGGAGCGGAGAAGCCTCCGGCTCCGTTACCCGGGTAAATGGCCAGTTGGCTGCCCGCGAGGATAAGGTCGTCCACCGAGTCGCGAGTGAAGTCCGCCATGAGCGCCGTCGATGAGGAGAAGTTGCTGACGGCGAGGGTCGTGGCCGTGGGGAATGTCCCGTCCCCCGCTCCCAGGAGCACGCGGATGCGCGTAGTGTCGGGAGCCACGAGATCCGCGTGTCCGTCACGGTTCATGTCGCGCGCCATCAGCGCCGTCGAACCGGCCGTGCTCACGGTCGACGGAACGGCAGGAAAGCTGCCGTCCTTCCCCGCCAGGACAAGCTCGACGAAGGAGCCCCCGCCGGCGGTCGTGACGGCGAGATCGTCGCGGTCATCGCCGTTGAAATCGGCGATCGCGACGCCTTGAGGCTTGTGGTCCGTCAGGATCTGGCCGGTGGTCGTGAAGACGTAGTTGCCGGTGTCCCGGTAGACCGTGACGCCGGAAGGGCCCTGGAACGCGCTGGACTGCCAGACGACGACGACATCGAGCCGGCCGTCCTGGTCGGGATCCCCCGTCGCGATCCCTTTGGCGGAGCCCGGCGTCCTGAACGAGCCCGCCGCCGTGAAATGCCCGTGACCGTCATTCAGCAGGACCGAGACGATGAAGCTGCCGCCGACGATGGCGTCCTTGTCACCGTCGTCATCGACATCGCGGAGAATCGCCGCAGTCGCCGCGGTCGCCGCGTTCCCCGCCGGTCCCGACGGGTAGATCGCCTGCGCGTTGAACGTGCCGGCGCCACGGCCCAGGAACACAGCGAGCCCGCCGGAACCTGCGGCCAGGATGTCGGTGATCCTGTCACCATTCACGTCGGCGAGCGCGATGCCCTGGGGGTTGTCCGTGACGCGAAGCCTCGAGGGAGTCCCGAACGTCCTGTTCCCTACACCCGGGTACACATAGACATAGAACTTCGTACCGAGGATCAGGTCCGGGCGCCCGTCGCCCGTCACGTCGCCGACGGCAAGCGCGCCGGACAGGGGAAGGGTTGCAATCTCCTGCACCGGTTCGAACGTCCCGTCCGGTCGGCCGAACAGGATCTTGATGCTGTTGCCGGAGGTGAAGGAGAGAACGATGTCGGTGTGCCCATCGCCATCGGCGTCCGCGAGAAGCGCGCTGGGAGCCGGCGTACTCGATGAGGCTGGGGAGTGCTCGTAGACCGCCCTGAGCGTGAGGAGCCCGCCGCCGTTCCCGGAGAAGAGCGAAACCTTCGTCGCGGTCACGACCAGCGCATCCTGGAAACCGTCGCCGTCGAAGTCGGCGGCCATCACGGCGCCGGGCGTCCCGACAACAGGGAAGGCGGGGGACGAGAAGATAGGTCTCCGGCCGCGCGGCGTGCAGGCGTCGCCGACGCCGTCGTGGTCGGCGTCGGCCTGCGAGGCGTTGGGCGTCCGCGGGCAGTTGTCGCAGGCGTTCCCCGCACCGTCGCCGTCGGTGTCGAGGTTGTTGGGGTTGCTCGTCCCGGGGCATCGATCGACGTCGCCGCACGCGCCGTCGTGATCGGCGTCGTTCATCGGATCGTACGGACAGGCATCGCAGGCGTCGCCGATGCCGTCCCCATCGGAATCCGCCTGGTCGGGGTTGGACACCAAGGGGCAGTTGTCGACGCCGCACGCGCCGGGAGGAGCATCCGGATCGCCCCATCCGTCGCGGTCGGCGTCCTGGCAGGGGTCGCAGGCGTCCCCCAGCCCGTCCCCGTCCACGTCCGCCTGCTCGGGATTCGCGGCTTCGGGGCAGTTGTCACAGGCATCCCCCAGACCATCGGCGTCGCTGTCGGCCTGGTCCGGGTTGGGGAAAGCGGGGCAGTTGTCGTTCTTCTGGCAGACTCCGTCCGCATCCAGATCCCCGTAGGGATCGTCGGGGCAGGCGTCGCAGGCATCCCCCTTACCGTCCCCGTCGCTGTCGGCTTGATCCGGATTGGGGACGAGCGGGCAGTTGTCGCAGGCATCCCCCAGGCCGTCGGCATCGGCGTCGGACTGGACCGGGTCGAACCGCCGCGGACAGTCGTCGACGGGGCAGATCGATCCTTGAATGCCAGGCTCGGCGAAACCGTCGCCATCGACGTCGATGCAGGGATCCTGATCGTCCGGAACGCCATCCGCGTCGAGGTCCCCGGCCGCGCCCAGGCCGGTCATCACCAGGTACTGTTCACCCTGGTACAGGAAGTCCCTGGCCGCCGTGAGCGCCGGGGTGTGCCCGTCAGTGACCGTGATGGTCAGCGTGTGCGATCCACCCGACGCCAGCCCCGATAGGAGCGACCGTGGCGGGAGTCCGTCCGTGAAGGAGGTTTCGAAGCTCTCGGGAGTGATGATCGCCGCGATCAGGGCGTCGGAACCGGGGGACACTATCGACAGGGTGAATCTCGTGATGGGATAGTCGACGGTTCGAACGCAGATGTCGAACGGGTAGGGACCACGCGACAGATCGATACTCCCGTAAAAGGAAGAATAGTCGTTCGGCTGCGAGCCGCACTCTCCCCGGGCGAATAAATATGTCTGCACGCCATCCCCGCATCCCAGATCGTAGGACGGGTCGAAGAGAATGACGTAGGGAGGAGCGTTGTAGTAGGCGATGAGGCCCGGCGCATAGGGATCCGGATCCCAGGTGGCGCTGCAGTCGAAGGAAGGAGCGATATTGGGCACCTCGACCGGATTGCTTTGCCGGCCGTCGATCCTGATCGAGCCGGAGAGGGGCTCTCCCTGGGGGTCCCGGGCCAACGCGTCGACTTCCAGGTCGGTGCCGCCATCCTCGTGGATGCCGGCCAGGACAAGGATCGGCTGGCAGGCGTCCCCGGCTCCGTCCTGGTTCGAGTCCTCCTGCCCGGGGTTCGGGGCGCCGGGGCAGTTGTCGCAGGCGTCCCCCCGCCCGTCGCCATCGCTGTCGGTCTGGGAAACGGTGTACAGCCCCGGGCAGGTATCGATGTCGTCGCAGACGCCGTCGCCGTCCGCGTCATCGGACGCCGAACCGGGACATGGATCGCAGGCGTCTCCTCGCCGGTCCCCATCCCGGTTGGTCTGATCCGGATTGAAAACCCCGGGGCAGTTGTCGGGCGGGCAGACGTTGCTCGCGATTCCGGGATCCCCATAGCCGTCCGCATCCGTGTCGGTGCAGGGATCGTCCGGATCGATGAGACCGTCTCCGTCGGTGTCCGGGAAGGGCCCCTTGTTCGCGAGCGTGACCACGCCGTAATACATCGGCACCGCCAGGTCGGTGCGGCGGTTGTCGTTCAGATGCCCGACGGCGAGGGAAAAGGCCTGGTTCCCCGCCCCATACCGCGCTTCCGCGCCGAACGTGCCGTCGCCGCGTCCAGGGCGCACGGAGACGTCGGCGGAATCGAAATTGGCCGTCGCCAGGTCGGGGTGGCCGTCGGCGTTCAGATCGGCGACGACCACGCCGTAAGGAGAAGCGCCGACGGAATAATGCAGAGGAGAGCCGAAGGACCCGTCACCGCGCCCTGACTGGACCGTCACCTCGTCGTTGAGCACGTCCGCGACGATCAGGTCGATCTTGTGATCGCCGTCGAGGTCGGCCATCGCGAGCGCAAAGGGGTTGCCGTCGATGTTGATCGTCGGACCCGGCGAGAATGTCCCGTCACCCGCCCCCATCAGAATGGCGACATCGCCGAACCGGGGTTGCTTGAAACCGTCACCCCCTAAATCCGCGACGGCAAGATCGGGCAGGCCATTCCCATCGAGGTCCGCGACGGCGAGGTGGTACGGTCTGTCACCCACCCGATAGCGCAATACGGTACCTGCCGCGCCAAACTGCCCGCGACCGTCGTTGAGCAGGATGAGGACCGTGTTGTCGCCGGAGTTCACCACCGCCAGGTCGTCCCAGCCGTCACGGTTGAAATCCCCGACGGCCAGCCCGGCCGGCCTGGCTGCGATCCCGTAGGGGAGGAAGGCCGCCGGGAGAAAGGTCCCGTCGCCCCGACCCAGGGAGATGCTCACACTCTGGCCATACCCGTAACTGTCGCCGAAGTCCGCGGTCGAGATATCGCGTTCCCCGTCCCTGTTGAAGTCGGCGGTGACTATCGCGGAGGTGGTTCCGAAGCCGGCTCCCACGAACGGCAGGGGAGCGGAGAAGGTTCCGTCGCCCCGGCCCAGGAAGATAGAGCCATTCCCCGGGGGGTAGGAGGAGTAGTAGAAGGATGCCGACGCGATGTCGGTGACGCCGTCATTGTTGAAGTCGTCGAGGGCCGCGGCCGTAACCAACGACCCCGCGCCCCGCTGGATCGGCGTGTCGGGGAACTGGCCGCCGTGCCGTAGGAGAGAGAAGGCGTTCCGACTGCCGAGGCTGACGCCGAGGATGTCGGTGACGCCGTCTCCGTCGAGGTCGGCCGTCGCAAGGTCTGTCGGCGTGTAGCCGGCGATTGCGAGCTGCGGAAGGGCCGTGAGATCGAATCCGCCGTGGCCGTCCCCCGTCAAAATCCGGAGAGCACCCCGCAGCGCCAGGACCAGGTCGACGTGCTCGTCTCCGGCGAAATCCCCCGCCACCATGGATCCGTTTGAGAGGGTGTAGAAATTCTCGCTCGTCAGGAAGCTGCGAGAGAAGGTCCCGTCGCCACGCCCCAGGAATACTGCCAAACCGGTCTGGCCGCATGAGCTGGTGTCGCATGCGCTGGCGACCGCGACGTCGAGGCGGCCGTCTCCGTCGAAGTCGGCGGTCGAAAGGGACCTGGGTGTTCCCCCAGGATCGAGCGACGGCAGGGGCGCCAGCGTACCGTCTCCGCGGCCCTTATAAAGACTGATCACGCCGCCGGAGTGGCACGGGGAATCGGAGCACTGGCTCATGACGGCGACGTCGGGAGTGCCGTCCGCGTCGATATCCGCCGTCCTGATGAGGAGGGGATAGAGCCCCACCGGGTATGCGACAGGCGGCGCAAAGCCGTCACGCCCCCGGCTGATGAATACCCCGAGACTCGGGCCGTCGGGATAGTAGGTGAACGCCACGAGGAGGTCGTCCCTGCCATCCCCGTTCAAATCGGTCGATGCGGCGGCGCTAGGATTCCACGGAAGGGTCGCTCCGTATTCCGCGCCGAACGTCCCATCGCCGTGACCGGGCTGAATTAGGACCGCGGTGGCGGTCAGGAGAGCGATATCTTTGTTCCCGTCTCCGTCGAAGTCGCCTGCGACGGCGGCGTTGATGTCCTGCTCCAGGTGCATGCGCTGTCCCAGGACGAAGCGGCCGTTTCCGGCGCCAAGGAACACGGAAAGGTCGCGGGTGCAATCCGGGTCGTGAGATTCCGCGTAGCAATAGCGCGCGGCGGCGAAGTCGAGCCGGCCGTCGCGGTTGAAATCCGCGGACACCGACGCGTAGACAAAGCCTGCATCGAGTATCGGCACGACGGGCGAAGGATAAAGCCCGGCCGCGGACGAGGCCTGGCAGGCGTCTCCCACACCGTCCCCATTGGCGTCCGCCTGCCCGGCGTTCGTCTGATCGGGGCAATTGTCGCAGGCATCTCCCGCCCCGTCCCCGTCGGAGTCGGCCTGTCCGGGGTTGTCCACGCGGGGGCAGTTGTCCTGCCCGGCGCAGAGGCCGTCACGGTCCACGTCGTCCGCGGGGTCGAGCGGACACGGATCGCACGCATCGCCGCGGCCGTCGCCGTCGCGGTCCGCCTGGTCCGGGTTCGCCACGGCCGGGCAGTTGTCGCGCGGGCAGCCGCCCGCCGTCACGCCGCCGTCCGCGAAACCGTCCCCATCCGCGTCGGCGCACGGATCGCAGGCGTCCCCGATCCCGTCACGATCCCGGTCAGCCTGCAGCAGATCGAAAACTACCGGGCAGTCGTCGCAGGCGTCCCCCCACCCATCCCCATCCATGTCCGACTGCGAGGCGTTCGGGACGAACGGGCAGTTGTCCATGGGGCAGGTCGCCATGGCCGATCCCGCGTTGCCGTATCCGTCCTGATCCGGGTCGATGCAGGGGTCGCGCAGATCCGGAATGCCGTCATGATCGGTGTCGGGCACCAGCGCTTGGTTCGGGAGGATGGCCACGTCGCTGAGGGACCCGCTCGTGCGGACTCCGGCAAGGTCGGGCATCCCGTCGCCGTTGAAGTCCCCGACTGTGAGGAAGGACCCCGCCCCCGTGAAAGACCGCACCTCGGCGAAACTCCCGTCTCCACGCCCGGGGAACAGGTCGATGTCACCGGAGGACGCCGCGAGATCCATGCTGCCGTCGCCGTCAAAGTCGCCCGCGGCGAGGTACGTCCAGGTCGACGAGGTGACTTTCACCGGCGGTCGGAAGGTTCCATCCCCCATTCCTAGATACAGGCGGATCCCGGAGCTGCCCCTCACCGTGAGATCGGCTTTCCCGTCAGCGTTCCAGTCCGCGGCAATGGCCAACGGGGTGGTGGGGCCTGAATCGGTCGTGATGACGGCCGGGGCGCCGAACGAGCCGTCGCTGTTCCCCCGCAGGAACAACAGCTCGGACGAGAAGACACTCACGTCCCTGCTCACAACGATGTCCGCGCGCCCGTCGCCGGTGAATTCCGCGGCTGCGATCCGCATGAACGACAGGCTGGGAAGGCTCGTGCTCACAGGCGAGGCGAGGGTTCCACCCGGTGCCGACAGGTACGTATACAGGCTGCCGGGCTGCGGGACCGAAACAATGAGGTCGGCCCTGCCGTCTCCGTTGACATCCGCGAACGCAACCGACAGAGGGGGTCCCCCGATCGCGTACCGAACGCCGGTCTCGAACGTCCCGTCCCCCCGCCCGTGAAAGACGAACATGTCAGTGCTCTGGTAGCAGACCACAGCAAGGTCGGCGTTGTGATCCCCGTCGTAATCGCCCGCGGCGACCTGGGTGGGGTTGCTCCCGAGGGCGAGTTCGGGCAGGAACTCGTATCCAGCCGCCGTACTGCGCGCCACGACGAGGCTCGAGGGGTTTGATGAGCCGGACTTGATGAAGGCGAAATCGGCGCGACCGTCGTGGTTCCAGTCACCCGACGTCATGTCCGTCACTTGAAATCCGGGGGAGAGTGTCGTCTGCAGCGGAAGGTGCCCGCCACCCGGCCCGAAGAGCAGCACGGCGTGTACCGGCGAAGTATCGATCGCGATCAATTCCGGGAGGTCGTCGGAGTCGAGCCGGGCCGCCGCAATCGCCGTCAGTTGCGTGCCGACGGCGTAATGAATGGGAGAGGCGAATCCTCCTGCGGGCAGGGCGAGCTGGATAGTGACCTCGCCCGTTCCGCCGACGGAGGCGATGTCCGGAAGCCCGTCAAGATCGAGATCGCTGGCGACCGCCCCCTCGACCGTCTGCCCGTCGAGGAGGGTAGCCACGAGCTGGAACCGGCCGTCACCCAGGCCCTGGAGGAGCGCCAGTCCCCCCGCGGGACAGGGCGAGGTCGAGCAGCGTCGCGCGACCAGAAGGTCAGGCCAGGCGTCTCCGTCGAGATCGGCGATGGCAAGTCTCGCGATCGCGGGTCCGGCGTCGGTGGGCGGCGCCGGATCGAACGTACCGTCGCCCCGTCCGAGGTACACCAGGATCGCCCCCTGATCGGCGCTGACCGCGAGGAAGTCCTGCCGCCCGTCGCCATTCAGGTCCAGGACAAGAATCGGTTTGTTCAAATCGAGCCCCGAAGCGACCGGCTGGCCGGGGCCGAACCGGCCGTCGCCCCTTCCTGGGAGAAGGAGGATGGATCGGTCGCTGCGTGCGACGAGGAGATCGGGGAAGAGGTCGCCGTTCAGCCGTCCCGCGGCCACCTGGTAGATGGTTTCATCGATCCCAAGAGGGCGCACCACCGTAAAAGGCTCGCCCCCTCCGCCCAGGGCCACACCCGACCCGGTGGCGATGTCCGGGTATCCGTCCAGGTTGAAGTCCGCAATGGCGATTCCCGGGTAGATGGCGTAAAGGTTGATGCTGCGACCTGAAAACGAGCCATCCCCCTGCCCGAAATAGACATACGGTACGGTGGACGCGAGTACCACGTCCTGGATGCCGTCCTGGTTCAGGTCGGCCACAACCGGCACCCCCCCCGCCCTTAGGACAGGGTAAGGGAAGAGCGCCGCCCGGGCGCTGACGGGCGCGCCGGCCAGGAGCGTGGTGGCGAGGACGGCCAGCCGGAGCCATCGGAACCGCAACAGTTGCCTCACGAGGCCGCCTTGAACGTCAGCGATCCGGATTGTCGAGGGGACTGGCGGCGCCCTGCGGCGCGCAATGCGAGCGGAAGCCGTGGGACGCCAACGACCTCGTGGTCAATGGGCAATTCCCGGCCGTCCAATGTTCCCCCGGAAGGGGACATGGCGCCACGCTCCCTGAAAGTTCATGAACTATGTGGCGAATTATACCGTCGTTGCCCCTTCGATGGTGCAACAAGTTTCGCCGACAACCCCCTCCTCTCCTGCTTCCCGGAAGCAGGCTCCGCTCACTCGCCGTGGACCACGCCAGAACTCGCCGACTCGCTCAGGCGGGCAGCAAAATTGTCCGGGTCGTCGGGGCTGATCACGAAGTTCCTCATGAAGCCGCTTTTGCGGCGGATGGTCACGGCGTTCCAGAACTTCGGTCCGGACCAGCTCTCGCGGAGAAAGGCCCCGCGGCGATGCACCTCCTCGATGTCCGAAAGCAGGATCCGGCGCACTGCCATCCCCAGGATCCAGACTTCGAGGGCCGTCGCGGTGATGCGGTAGCGGAACGTCGCCAGCGCGGCGACGCAGGGGACGACGAACGCCACGAGAAGAAGCAATGCCCATAGCAGCCGCGTTCTCATCGGCGCTGGCTTATCGACGTACTCATCGCTGAGGGGGGCCGAGCATGAGTCGTTGGCTCGCGAGGTCCAGGACGACCACTTGGCGAGACAGGACATCGCTGCCGACGACCCCGGAGATGGGGGGAGTGTGATCCGGGAAGAGTCCTGGCGGCGGGGCCGAGAAATCGTAGAGCGCCACCCGAAGATCGACGAACACCCTGCCCGCGACCCCGAAGGATGGGATCGTCCGGGCCTGGAGCGCGGCCATGCTTCCGGCTCCATCGGCGATGCGGGCGTTTCGAGCGGGAGCGGGGCGCGTCAGGCGGAGATCCGCGGTGGACGCCATGGTCACGGCGCAGGCGGTGTCCAGGATCATCGCTCGCGGCGGGCCGCCCCCCAGCGACGCTTCGACCAGGAGCCGGTTCTCCACGATCCGCAGCGGGTACGACAGGCC
>JANMQK010000105.1:0-19371 GCA_031370485.1 Acidobacteriota bacterium
CGTGCGGGCTGCCGCAGATGAAGCTCGGCTGGATTCTCGCGACCGGTCCGGCCGAGGTCGCCCGCGAGGCGCTTGATCGACTCGATCTGATCGCCGACACCTATCTTTCGGTCGGCACCCCGGTGCAGGAGGCTGCCTCCCGGCTGCTGGCGCTGGGAGAGGGAATCCGCGAGGCGATCCGGAAGAGGATTCGTGAGAACCTCGCCCTACTCGAGCGGGAGGTCAAGCCCGGGTCCCCCTGCCGTCTCCTCGCGAGCGATGGCGGCTGGTACTCCGTCCTGCAGGTGCCGGCCGTGGTCCCGGAAGAAGAGCTGGTTCTGTGGCTCCTGGCGTACGACGACGTCCTGGTGCACCCGGGCTACTTCTTCGACTTTCCCCGCGAGGCCTACCTGGTCCTCAGCCTGCTTCCCGCGCCCGGGGCCTTCCGTGAGGCTGTCCGCCGCATCCTGGATCGCGCCTCGTCCCCCTGAGCCGGGAATACCCTGGTTAGCCATTTGGTTAGTTTGTCGCTCGCGCGGTCCTTGTGTATACTGCGCGGTCGCCTGGGCTGGCCGTGGTGGCTGGTTTGGTGCAATGCAACCCAAGAGGAGACTGTAAATGACTGGCAAGAAAGCGCTTGGCTTCGTCGTCGCGACCGCGGTTGTTGGAATGCTCGCCACCGGCCATCAGTTCGCCGGCGAGAAGGGCAAGATGGACAGCAAGAAGGAAGTGAAGTGCGCCGGTATGAACTCGTGCAAGGGACACGGCGCCTGCGCTTCGGCGGACGGCAGCCACGCCTGCGCCGGCAAGAACGAGTGCAAGGGCAAGGGGTGGGTCAAGGTGAAGAGCGCCGAGGAGTGCACGAAGAAGGGCGGCACCGTCGTCGAGGACAAGAAGGAAGAGGGCGAAGCGAAGTAGGAGTTCCCACAGGACGGAGGGCCCCGGGCCTGTCCGGGCCCGGGGCCTCCGATTCATCTCATGCGGGCTGAAGAGATCGGGGCGCGCGCCGCAGTGAAGGGCGGGGCCGTGCCGGCCGAGGGCGGGCCAGCCGGTGAAAGACCTGCGTCCCTCGGCCATGGCGTGGGTCTCAGGCGCGACCACTTCGACCGAGTTCTTTCCGGCCCGACCCACATCGACTGGTTCGAAGTCATCTCCGAAAACTTCATGGTGCGCGGCGGCAGGGCCCTCGACGTCCTGACGCGCGTGCGCGAGCGTTACCCGGTTGTACTTCACGGAGTCTCCCTCTCCATCGGTTCGACCGACCCCCTCGACGAAACGTACCTGGACAACCTGGCGGACCTGGCCCGGCGCGTCGAGCCGGCCTGGGTCTCCGACCATCTATGCTGGACGAGTGTCGGCGGGCACCAGGCCCACGACCTCCTGCCTCTTCCTTACACCGAGAAGGCCCTCGACCACGTGGTCCGGCGGATCGTCAGGGTGCAGGAGCGGCTCGGACGCCCCATCGCCATTGAAAACGTCTCGAGCTACGTCGCCTATAAGCATTCCGTGATGCCCGAATGGGAGTTTTTGGCGGCGGTCGCCGAGCGCTCGGGCTGCGGCATCCTGCTCGACGTGAACAACATCTATGTCAGCGCAAGAAACCACGGCTTTGCCCCGGGCACCTACCTCGAAGGCATACCTCCCGCCAAGGTCTGGCAGTTCCATCTTGCCGGGCACTCCAACAAGGGGGACTACCTCCTGGACACCCACGATCACCCGGTGGCCGACCCGGTCTGGGATCTCTATGCCGCTGCTCTTCGGAGGTTTGGCCCCGTCAGCACGCTCATCGAATGGGACGACAACATCCCGGACTTTGAAAGGCTCGAGCAGGAGTCGGAGAGGGCCCGATCGATCGCGACCCCCATCCTGGCGTCGAAGCCGATGCCGGCCGGTCGCGTTTCGCGCCTGGCCGACTCCGGGGAGGGCCGCACCGCGCCGTCCGCGTGCGTCGCGGGCCCGGAGACGCTGTGATGAGCGAGACGCCCGACCTGCAGCGCACGCAGCGGATATTCTGGAGCCTGATCACGGCCCCCACGGGGGTGCGCCCGGCGCTCGAGGACCTCGCGCGTCGGGGTGAGCTTCCGGCGCCGGGCATCGACGATCTCATTGTTGGCGACGAGCGGCTCTCCGCGGCCGACCGGCTCGACATCTACGCCAACATGTACTTCTTCAGGCTTCACGACTGCCTTCGGGAAGATTTCGCCTGCGTCGCCGCGGCCATCGGCGATGACCGCTTCCACAACCTGGTGACCGATTACCTCCTCCGCCACCCCTCGGAGCACCCGTCGCTGCGCTACCTGGGGCGGCACCTGCCGCAGTTCGTGTCGGGGCATCCCCTCGGAACGGAGTTCCCGTGGCTCGCCGACCTGGCGCGTCTCGAGTGGGCCAGGGTCGACGCCTTCGATGCTCCCGACGGACGACCCCTGACGCGGGAGGACCTGGCGCGGCTTCCCCAGGAGACCGTGGGCGAACGACGGATCGGCATGGTCGCGTCGCTTGCGCTCCTGCGCCTCGAGCACGACGTGGTCCGGGCCTGGAATCAGCTCAAGGAAAAGCCGGCCGAGGCCTGCGCCCCGGGCGATGAACACCGGTGCGGGCCGGCGCGCCTCACCGTCGCGCGCCGCCGCACACACGCGCGCGTCTGGCGCAGCGGCTTCGTCGTCTATCACCGGAGTATCGGCGACGAGGAGGCACGCTGCCTCGACTTGGCTGCCGGGGGAGAGAGCCTGGGAGCCATCTGCCAGAAACTGGCCGCGGGGCACTCCCTCACGAAGGCCACCGCGCACGTCGGACGCCTCCTCCAGACCTGGATCGATGACGGCATTCTGTCCGGTCTCGACCTCCCTGCCTGAGTTAGAATTACCACTCGCTCGACTCGTGGCTTACCGACCTTTCCAGGGGGGGCATCATGATGCTGCGCTCAGCGGGTACACGCCAAGCCGTTTGCGCCGCGCGCCGGGCCGCGTCCCTCGCGGCCGTGGTCGTGCTGTGGGCCGTCAGTTTCTACCTCGTACCGGCCGCCTGCGCCGCGGAAGCCGGCGGCGATGACGGGGCCGGAGCCACGATGACCGGCCATTCCTCCGGCGGCGGCGTGCCCAGTCCCCCCCCGACCCGCACGGATGACGTCGTGGAAAAAGTGCACGGCGTCACGATCGCCGACCCGTACCGCTGGCTCGAGGACGCCGCGAGCCCGGAGGTGCACGCCTGGGTTGATGGCGAGAACGCCTACACGCGGTCGCTCCTCGACGTCCGGCCCGGCCGCGCTGCGCTCAAGGAGCGCCTGTCGAGCCTGCTCAGCATCGGCGTCATCGGCACGCCCGAGGATCGCCGCGGGCTCTATTTCCACACGCGCCGCGAGGGCCGGGGCCAGAACCAGCCAATTATCTATGTCCGCAAAGGGCTGCGGGGGAAGGATCGTGTCCTCGTGGACCCGAATCCACTGAGCCCCGACGGCACCGCCACCATCGACTGGTGGTATCCCTCGGAGGACGGCACGCTCGTCGCCTACGGGGTCTCCAAGAGCGGCGACGAGAAAAGCACGCTGCAGGTGGTCGAAACGGCGTCGGGCAAGACGCGCCCGGATCTCATTCCGAACACGCGATATTGTTCGCTCGCCTGGCTTCCCGACGCGAGCGGCTTCTACTACACGCGCTACCCTGCGCCAGGAAGCGTGCCCGCGGGCGAGGAGAACTACCACCGGCACCTATTCCTCCACCGGCTGGGGGAGGACCCCGCCAGGGACGTCAAGGTCTTCGGCGAGCAGCGCAAGCCGCAGGACATGATCCAGATCAACATCGCCGAGGACGGGGGCTACCTCGTGGTGCAGGTCGCCGAGGGATGGACCCGCAGCGATCTCTATGTTAAAGATCTGCGGAAGAAGGACTCGCCCTTCGTGCCGATCGCCGAAGGACTCGATGCGATCTTCGGGGGCGTGACGGCCGGCGACACGCTCTATCTCCTGACGAACTGGAAAGCGCCCCGCTACCGCCTGGTGAAGGTCGACCTCGCCAAACCGCAACAGGAGAGCTGGCGCGACCTGATCCCGGAGAGCGACGGAGTTCTCAACTCGGTCGATCTCATCGGCGGCCGGATCGTGACCCTGTCCCTGAAAAACGCCACCTCGCGGCTCGCGGTGCACGACGCGGCGGGGAAGACGATCCGCGAGATTCCGCTTCCGTCCCTCGGGACCGTCGACCGCGTCACCGGCCGGCAGGGCGGCCATGAGGCCTTCTTCGGCTTCTCGTCCTACACCACGCCGCCGGCCATCTACCGGTACGACTTGAAGGCCGGCGCCTCCTCCGTGTGGGACACGGTGAAGTCCGACGTCGATCTCTCACGGCTCGAGGTCAAGCAGGTCTTCTATCCCTCGAAGGACGGGACGAAGGTCTCGATGTTCGTGGTGCACCGCAAGGGGATTGCCCTCGACGGGAAAAACCCCGCGCTGCTTTACGGCTACGGCGGGTTCAACATCAGCGAGACCCCCCATTTCTCGCGCACCGTCGTTCCCTGGCTCGAACGCGGCGGCATCTACGCCGTGGCGAACCTGCGCGGCGGGGGCGAGTACGGGGAGGACTGGCACCGGGCCGGGATGCTCGACAAGAAGCAGAACGTCTTCGACGATTACATCGCCGCGGCCGAATGGCTGATCGCGAACAAGTACACGACGAGCAGGCGGCTCGGGATCATGGGGGGCAGCAACGGGGGTCTCCTGGTGGGGGCGGCGATGACCCAGCGGCCGGACCTGTTTCGCGCGGTACTCTGCGCGGTGCCGCTTCTCGACATGGTGCGCTACCACAACTTCCAGATCGCGCAGCTCTGGGTCCCGGAGTACGGCTCGGCCGAGAAGGAGGAGCAGTTCCGCTTCCTCCACGCGTACTCCCCCTACCACCACGTCGTGAAGGGGACCGCCTACCCCGCGGTGCTGTTCGAAGCGGCCGAGAGCGATTCGCGGGTCGACCCGATGCACGCGCGCAAAATGGCGGCGCTCGTGCAGTCCTCGACCTCTTCGGGGCTGCCGGTGCTACTGCGCATCGAGACGAAAGCGGGACACGGAATCGGCAAGCCGCTTTCCAAGCAGATCGACGAAGCCGTCGACACCTGGTCGTTCCTGCTGTGGCAGCTGGGTCTCGAGCCTGGCGCGGAGGATCGCCCGCCTGCGGCGGGAGCGGTGCCGCGCGCGGCCCCCGCAGCCCCGGGACGATAGCGATGCCGACCGCCCCCTCGGTCTGCCCTCTCGACTGCCCCGACCGGTGCAGTCTCGAGGTGCGCGTCGAGGAAGGGCGCGTGGTCTCGCTCACGGGGAGCCATGTCAATCCCGTGACCGACGGGTACATCTGCGCCAAGGTCAGACGATTCCCCGACAGGGTCTACGGCCCGGACCGGCTGCTTCATCCCATGCGGCGCAAGGGCCCCAAGGGGGACGGGCGGTTCGAGAGAATCTCATGGGACGAGGCGATCGACTCGATCGCGAAACGCTTCGAGGAGGCGCGCGCCCGCCACGGCGGCGAGGCGATCCTGCCGTTTTTCTACGGCGGGTCGAACGGGCTGCTGACCCAGGGCGGGGCGGACGAGACGCTGTTCCGCGCCCTCGGCGCCTCGCGCCTGGCGCGCACCGTCTGCGCCGCCCCGACAGGCGCCGCGGCCCAGGCCCTCTACGGCAAGATGAGCAGCGTCGATTTCCGGGACCTCGCGGCGGCCCGCTGCATCATCCTGTGGGGGGCTAATCCGAGAGTCAGCAACATCCACCTCATGCCCATCTTGAAGGCGGCGCACGAGGCGGGAACGCGCGTCCACCTCGTCGACCCGCGGCGTACTCTCAACGACGGTTGGTTCGACCGGCACCTGGCCGTTTTCCCCGGAACCGACGCCGCGGTGGCCCTGGCGATGATCGGCCACCTCGATCGCAGCGGCCTCGCGGACCGGTCGTTCCTCGAACGGCACACGACCGGCTGGGAGAGGCTCCTCGAGCACGCCCGCGCCTGGACCCTCGAGCGCGCGGCCGCCCTGGCCCGGGTCGATGCCAAGGAGATCGCCGCGGTCGCCGAGGAGTACGCCGCGGCGAGTCCGGCGCTCGTCCGCTGCGGCTGGGGCCTCGAGCGCAACCGCAACGGGGAGTCGTCGGTCGCGGCGGTCCTGGCGCTTCCCGCGGTCGCGGGGAAATTCGGCGTGAGTGGCGGCGGATACACCCTCTCGGGGTCGCCGGCCTACCAGGTGGACAAGGAAGCCCTCGCGGGGCTTCCGGTCCCCGGCACCCGAGTCGTCAACATGAACCATCTCGGACGAACACTCCTGGAGGAAAAGACTCCGCCCGTCACCGCCCTCTTCGTCTACAACGCCAACCCGGTCGTGACCGTCCCCGACCAGAACAGGGTGCGCAAGGGCCTGGAGCGCGAGGACCTTTTCACGGTGGTTTTCGATCAGGTCATGACCGACACCGCGCTCTACGCGGACATCCTCCTGCCGGCGACGACCTTTCTCGAGCACAGGGAGCTCAGCACCTCGTACGGCACCTACGCCCTGCAGCTGGGCGAGCCGGTGATCCCGCCGGTCGGCGAGTCGAAGCCAAATGAGGAGGTGTTTCGCCTGCTCGCGAAACGGCTGGGAGCCGCGGGATCCTACCCCGGGGGGGACGCGCTCCTGGACCTGGCCGTCGGCGCTGTCCGCGGGCCGCTGGCGAAAGACGGGGGCGATCAGGGAGAACGCCTGCGCCGCGACCGGATCCTGCGCCTCGATTTCCCGGGGGAGCGTCCGGTGCAGTTCAAGACGGCGCTGCCCCGGACCTCCGACTGCAAGGCGCACCTCTGGCCGGAGGAATTCGGCCCCGACCCGTACCGGGTCCTCGAGGAGACTCCCGATGCCCGCCACCCGCTGGCGCTCATCTCTCCCGCCAGCGACAAGACGATCTCCTCGACCCTCGGCGAGGTCACGATCGATCGGGCCCTGCTCGAGATGCACCCGGCGGACGCCGCCGCGCGCGGCCTCGCCGACGGGCAGGAGGTTCGCATCCACAACACGCTCGGAGAGGTCCGGGTCGGCCTCCGACTCAACCCGGCCCTGCGCCCCGGGATCGTGTTTCTCCCCAAGGGGATCTGGAACCGGCATACAAGGAACGGTGCCGCCGGCACGGCGCTCGTGCCGGACAGTGTGACCGCCGTCTCGGGCGGCGCCTGCTTCAACGACGCGCGGGTCGAGGTGAGTGCCGCCGCCATCACAGGAGGGACCCGACCATGACTATCAGACAGATCGCCACAACCCTCGCGGTCGTTCTGTGCTGCGGTCTCGTGCTCGTGCTGTACGGCGAATCCTCGAAGGCGCGTGAGGCCCACGCGGCGCGCGAGGCGCGCTCCGCGGGCGCGGCGGCGTCGGGAGAGACGCTGAAGGCGGGCGACAACACGATCACCCTCCCCCTGGGGCTCCAGGCGGACGCTGCCTACATCCCCGACGTGAACCCCATCTCGGCTAAAAAAATCGAGCTGGGACGCAAACTGTACTTTGACCCTCGCCTGAGCAAGGACGGGAAGGTCTCGTGCGCCACCTGTCACGATCCGGACAAGGGATTCGCCGACGGGCTCCCGGTTTCGACCGGCATCAAGGGGCAGAAGGGGGGGCACAGCGCGCCGACCGTCATCAACCGGCTGTTCAGCAAGGAGCAGTTCTGGGACGGTCGCGCGGTCGACCTCGAGGACCAGGCGCTGGGGCCGATCCAGAACCCCATCGAGATGGGCCACACGCTGCAGGGGATGATCAGCAACGTAACCTCCATCGGGGCGTATGCCCCCGAGTTCGAGGCCGCCTTCGGCAGCCCGGGGGTCACCGGCGAGCGCGTGGCGCGGGCCATCGCCTCCTACGAGCGGACCGTGCTGTCGGGAAACGCCCCCTACGACCGGTACCAGGCGGGCGACACGAATGCCATGAGCGCCTCGGCGGTGCGCGGCATGAAGCTCTTCAACGACGCGGCCCGGGCCAACTGCGTCACCTGCCACGCCGGCTTCAATTTCACCGACGAGTCCTGCCACAACCTCGGTGTCGGGATGGACAAGCCCGAGCCCGACCTCGGGCGTTTCAAACAGACGAAGTTCGATCCCGATCACGGGGCGTTCAAGACACCGACCCTGCGGAACATCACCGACACGGCGCCCTACATGCACGACGGCAGCGAGAAGACCATGAAGGACGTCATCGCCCTCTACGACCGCGGGGGCACGCCGAACAAGTGGCTGTCGAAGGAGATCAAGCCGCTCCACCTGAGCGCCCAGGACACCGCCGACCTCGTGGCCTTCCTCCAGGCCCTCAGCGGCGAGGTCCGGGGCCGCGAGCGGCCGAAACTTCCGTGACGACGAAGCCGGGCTCGCGCTGACGATTGTCCGCGACGCTCCGTCTCCGGAATTCTCCGCTTGCTCCCGCCGCCTCCAGGCATTAATGTTCCCTCTCAAATGAGCGGCGACTCGAAGAACAACACGAAGAAGAACGGCGAACCGAAAACCGCCGGCGACGTCTCGAAGGAAACGGCGCAGGACACCTCTGCCAAGGACACGCCGCCGAACGGCGAGCCCGCGCCCAGGGACGCGTCGCCGGTGGAGGGGGAGCCGGGGAATGAAGCCGCGAAGGAAGCCCCTCCCGCCCGCGAACCAGGCGCGCCGCTGCGGTTCCTGTTCATCTCCAAGTGGGGGCTGATCCAGGACCTCGCGTGGGACGTCAAGAAGGAAGGAAACGAAGTCCTCTACCACATCATGTCGAAATCGGACCGCGAGGTGGCGGACGGTTTCCTCGACAAGACCGATCGGTGGGAGGACCACAAGGACTGGGCCGACGTAATCGTCTTCGACGACTGCGAGTTCGGTTCGCTTCCCGAGAAGCTTCGCAAGGAGGGGAAGGCGGTCATCGGGGGCAACGTCTATACCGACCGCCTGGAGATGGACCGCGACTTCGGCCAGGAGGAGATGAAAGACGCCGGTCTGATAACGCTGCCGCGATGGGAGTTCGACTCCTTTGACGCCGCCATCGCCTTCATCAAGGAGAACCCCGGACGCTACGTCATCAAGCCCAGCGGCCGGGCGCAAAATGAGAAGGTCCTGTCCTTTGTGGGCCAGGAGGACGACGGCCTGGACGTATTGACGATGCTCGAGCATTACAAGAAGGGCTGGGCGTCGAAGATCAAGAGCTTCCAGCTGCAGAAATACGCCTCCGGCGTCGAGGTGGCGGTCGGGGCCTTTTTCAACGGCAGCGACTACATCCAGCCGGTGTTCATCAACTTCGAGCACAAGCGGATGTTCAACGACGAGATCGGCCCGCAGACGGGGGAGATGGGGACGTCCGGCTTCTGGTACGGGTCGAGCACGCTGTTCCAGCAGACGCTCCTAAAGATGAAGGACAAGCTGGCGGCGGCCCGCTACGTCGGCTACGTGGACATCAACTGCATCGCCAACCCGCGCGGCATCTACCCGCTGGAGTTTACCTGCCGCTTCGGTTACCCGACCATCAACCTCCAGATCGAAGGGGTGCTGTCGAAATGGGGGGAGTTTCTCGCGGCGCTGGCGCGCGGCGAGCAGTTCAACCTGCGCACCAAGAAAGGATTCCAGATCTGCGTCGTCATCGCTGTCCCGCCCTTTCCGTTCGTGGACCCCGACGCCTTCAGGAAGTTCTCCGAGGACGCCGCGGTCATCTTCAAGAAGCCGATGTCCGAGGGGGTCCACCCGTGCGACGTGCGGCTGGTGGACGACGACTGGCGGCTCGTCGGCACCTCCGGCTACGCGCTCGTCGTGTCCGGGTCGGGCTCGACGATGGAAGACGCGCGGCGCGAGGCCTACAACCGGGTGAAGAACATCATCATCCCCAACATGTTCTACCGCACCGACATCGGCGAGCGGTGGACCCGCGACGGCGACCTCCTGCAGACCTGGGGCTACCTGAGCTGAGTTGATGTTGCACATCTTCGTCGATGCCGATGGCTGCCCGGTGAAGGAGGAGGTCTACCGCGTCGCGAAGCGCCACGGGCTCAGGGTCACGCTCGTGGCGAACTCGAGCATGAGGACTCCCCCGGGGGACTGGCTCGAGCTGGTGGTCGTGGGCGGCCGGTTCGACGCGGCGGATGACTGGATCGTCGAGCACGCCGGCCAGGATGACATCGTGATCACCGGAGACATCCCCCTCGCCTCGCTTTCCCTGAAGAAGGGCGCACAGGTGATCGGCACGACGGGCCGCCCGTTCACCGAGGAGAACATCGGCGAGGCCCTCGCGACCCGCGAGCTGCTGTCCCACCTGCGCGATCTGGGCACGGTGACGGGGGGACCGGCCCCGTTCGATCAAAAGGACCGCTCCCGGTTCCTCCACCGGCTCGACGAGACGATCCAGACCCTGCGAAGAAAGAGGCGGTAGGTTCCGGATATACTGTTCCCACTTCGAGGTCCGGCTGCTGTTCCTGAACGAAGCCGACGGAGTCGTCGATGATCGGCCGTCAGCCACGCAAGACACCCGCAGGGTTCGCTTTCACGCTGCTGGTGACACTCTTGGCCCTGCCCGAGGGCACATGCCCAAGAGCCGCCCCCTCCGCCACCCCGAACGAGGAGGTGACCCGCCTGGCGGCCGTTTCGGACTCGATCGTCCGGGCGCGCGTCGTCTCCGCCGGTCACACGGAAGCCATCAAGAAGGGTGAGCCTGCAGTCACGGAGTGCCCGCTCGAGGTGATCGAAACGCTGCGAGGCGCCCCCCTGAAGACGGTCTCCCTCGTGATTGATGGCACGGGTGCGGAGCCGGGCGGCGGCGAGACGCCGGCGCCCCCCCTCTGCGCAAAGGGCGCCGAGGTGGTCGTTTTCCTGATGCGGACAGCCGGGGGTGGGTTCGCAATCGCCGGCGGACCGGGGCGGGGACTTTCCGTCGTGAAGCGGGAAGCCTCGGGCGCTGTGACCCTCCAGGGGGGAGCCGCGGACGGGCTCGCGCTGCCGGGTCTCGCCGCTCTCGGAAAAGGACATGCGGCCGATACTATGGGCGAACCGCCCGGGGCGCCCGGTTCGGGGATCGAGGGAGAGGTCTGGATCGGACCGATAAAGCCATCCCAGAGAATCGGCGATCCTCCGAACGTGGCCCCCTACGCGACCACCCTCGTCATTGAGGCCGCCTCCTCCGGAAAAGAAGTCGCACGCGTCGAGTCAGGCCAGGACGGCCGGTTTAGGATCGCGCTGCCGGCGGGGGACTATGTCCTCAAGCCGGCGGCCAGCGGCAGGTTTCAGCCTCGCGCCGAGCCGCTTGAGGTCAAGGTCCTGCCCGGGCGGATCGCCAAGGTATCGGTGAACTTCGACAGCGGCATGCGCTGAAAACCCCGCCTGACAGCCCGCTTCAGGCCGTTTCCCCGCAGGTCGATACCCCGTCCGGAAAATCGCCATGGGAGGATTCGCCCATCCCGGATGGGAGCATAAGCCCATTGCATACTGGAGGATCCGGCCATCGAGAAGGACAGCAAAATAGTATGGCGCCGGGATCCGGATCGGCGTATAAACAACTACCGTTTTGAACCCCGGTCTTTTGCCGGGTTCAGACTCGGGTCCGGGAAACCGTTGCGTACCTGAACGAGCCACAGAAACATTCTATGGGGAGCATGGTGCCGCAAGGAACCTGATACGCCGGCCGGCTCTGTATTCACGGCCTCGGCGTCGCGGGCGGAATTCGAACCATGCTTGGCAGCCGCACTCACGCTTTCCAGGGGCTAGGCCCTAGGGGGGGTCGATGAAGAAGCTATCGTTCGGCCGGAAGATCGGGAGCGCGGCCATTCTCGCCGCGCTGGTGTTCTGGGCGCTGGCAACCGGCACGGGGAGCCAGGGCCTCTCCGCCGCTGGCGCAGGCGGTTCGCGCGCCAAGGCGTCTGTTGCCGGCGAATCCGATGCAGCCGGCAAAGGGGAGATCGTCGGCCAGCCTACGATGGGCATGGTTGGCAAATCCGAGACGGTGGCGCAAATCATGGAGCGGGCGAAGCTCGCGCCGCCGGTCATCTTCGGTCCGCGGGCGGCGGACTTCCACTTCGAGGCCGAACTGAACAAGGTCGAGAATCCCGATGCTCTCCCGTACGCGCAGTGGCCGCCGCTGCCGCCGGGTGAATCCGCCGCGATACCCCAACCCTACAACCCGCAGACGGTGGGAGTCCATTTCAAGACGGTCTCGCTCGACCCGCCCTCGTTCCCGGAGGCCCCCTACATCCCCCCCGACAGCATGGGCGACGTCGGCCCGACGCAGATCCTCGCCGCCACGAACGGCCGCATCAAGGTCTTCGACAAGACGGGTGTTCTGGGCGGTCTCAATGCGGACATGGACACATTCTTCACTTCGGTGCGGGGGGGGTTCAGCACGACCGATCCGCAAGTGCGTTACGACCGGCTCTCGGGGCGCTGGTTTGTCCTGGTGGTGAACATTCCGCCCACGGCGTCTTACCCCAATTCGGTCTTGATCGCGGTCAGCTCGGGGTCGACGATCACCGACGCCACCAGTTTCACGTTCTATTCGTTCGCACTCAGCGCCGGGGGCGGGGGGACGACTGACAACACGAACTTCTGCGACTACCCCAGCCTGGGGATCGACGTCAACGCCCTCTACATCGGCTGCAACATGTTCACGACCGCCGGAGCGTTTTCCCAGAACACCGGGTTCGTGGTCAGGAAGTCCAGCGTCACGGGGGGCGGGCCGATCGTGGTCACGGCGTTTCGCACCCTGGCGACCGGCGCGGTGGCCGGCCCTTACTCGCCGCGCGGGGTGGACAACGACGATCCGCTGGCGACGGAGGGATATTTCATCGGGGTGGACACCCTGACCTTCAGCAAGCTGCAGATTCGAAGGGTTTCGACTCCGGGTGGCACGCCGACGATCTCGACGAACATTTCGCTGACTGTCTCGACCACGAACACCATCAGCCGCCAGCTCTCCCCGACCAACACCACCCAGACGAACGGGATCGACGCATCCGACGACCGGCTGTTCCAGGCCTCCATACACAAGAACAAGATCACGGGCGTCAGCACCCTGTGGACGGCCCACCATGTCGAGGTAAGCACGACCTGCGCCGGAAGCAGCGCGACGAACCGGCGCCTCGGGGCCCGCTGGTATGAGATCGGAAGCCTGACAGGGACCCCCGCCGTCGTCCAGTCTGGAGCGCTCTGCTCCAGCGTCACCGGGGCCGCCACCGTCAATAGCGAGCGCGGTTACATGTATCCCACCGTGGTGGAGACCGGCCAGGGGCACATGGCGCTCGGCGCGTCCTTCGCGAGCTCGGCCCAGAGCGAGAACCCGGGCGTCGCCGTGTCGGGGAGGCTGAGGACCGACACGCTCGGCACCATTCAGGCGCCGACCGTCGTTATCTCCGGGACGGGATCCTATCGGCTCTGCGACGGGGCGAGTGGCGCCTGCCCCCGGAACCGCTGGGGGGACTACTCCTCTACGGATGTCGACCCAAACGACGACATGACCGTCTGGACCTTCCAGGAGTACTCGCTCGACGCGACGGGCACCGGCTTCGGCGGCAACTGGGCCGTTCGCGCGGTCCGGTTGATTGCCCCGCCGCCCGCAACGCCATCGAGCGCCTCGCCGAGCGTGTGCATCGGGCTCTCGTCGGCCAGCGTGACCGTCACGGGGACCTCCGCCTCGGGATCCGGGTTCTTCGATCCGGGCCCCGACACGGGCGGCCCCGGCTACGCCAACCACATCGCAGCCTCCGTGACCGGCGGCGTGACCGTCAACAGCGTCACCTTCACCGACCCGACGCACGTCACGCTTAGTGTCAACACTTCGGCCGCCTCGCTCGGCACTCAGAACGTCACCATCACCAACCCCGACGCCCAGGCCGCGACCGGTACCAACATCCTCACTGTCTTCCAGACCGCGACCCCGACAGCCTCGAACGGCGGGCCTGTCTGCGCAGGGGGGACGTTGCAGCTGACGGCGTCCACCATCGCGGGCGCGACCTACAGCTGGACGGGACCCAACGGATTCACCTCGGGCGCCCAGAACCCGACGGTCGCGGGCGTCACGGCCGCGGCCGCGGGGAGCTACAACGTCACGGCGACGGTGAGCGGCTGCACTTCGCTGGCGGGTTCGACCACGGTCACGGTCATTGCCAATGGCGGCGCGTGTAGCGACGGCAACGCCTGCACGCAGACCGACACCTGCCAGAGCGGGGCCTGCACGGGCGCGAATCCGGTCATCTGCACCCCCCTTGACCAGTGTCACGATGCCGGCACCTGCAACCCGGGCAACGGCATCTGCTCGAACCCGACGAAGCCAAACGGCTCGGCCTGCAACGACGGCAACGCCTGCACGCAGACCGACACCTGCCAGGCGGGTTCCTGCACGGGGTCGAACCCGGTTGTCTGCGCACCCCTCAACCAGTGCCACGTCGCTGGCACCTGCGATACGCAGACCGGACTCTGCTCGAATCCGGCCAAGCCGGACGGGACGGCGTGCGGCGACGCGGGGACGGAGTGCGTGAACCAGGACACCTGTCTGGCGGGAGCGTGCGCGGACAACGGGTTCAAGCCCAGCGGGACGGCGTGCGGCAGCGGGTCGTCGGGCGCCTGTGACAACGCCGACACGTGCGACGGGTCGGGGAGTTGCCAGGTGAACCACGTCGCGGACGGGACGGCGTGCGGCGACGCGGGGACGGAGTGCGTGAACCAGGACACCTGTCTGGCGGGAGCATGCGCGGACAACGGGTTCAAGCCCAGCGGGACGGCGTGCGGCAGCGGGTCGTCGGGCGCCTGTGACAACGCCGACACGTGCAATGGGTCGGGGACCTGCGCTCTGAACCATTTACCGGACGGCACGTTCTGCGACGACGCCAACGTCTGCACGACCGGCACCTCTTGCGGCGGTGGAGTTTGCGGCGGCGGCACGGTGATCCTGCCGGCGGCGGTGAACAACAGCGTCCAGTTCGGCGGGTCGGGGACGACGATCACCTGGACCGACCCCCCCGGCGACTACAGCGTCTATCGTGGCACACTCACCGGCGGCGCGCCATGGGCCTACAATCAGGTCTGCTTCGACTCGCACACATCGGCGTCGAGCACGACGGATGCGACGAACCCCGCAACGGGCTCGATGTACTTCTACCTGGTCACGCGCTACGACGCCTGCGGGGAATCGACCCCCGGCAGCGACTCGAGCGGGGCCCCCAGGCCCAACCCGGCGCCGTGCCCGTAGCGGGCTGAAGGGAGTAGGGATCGAGAACCTCCGGAACGGCTGGGGAGGTCCGCCTCCCCGGCCGTTCCGACAGAAGGCGGGACATCCGGTAGGCCGCAGATTGATGTGATGGAACTCTTTCGAGTCGAGATGCAGTCCGGGATCGCCTGGGGCGCGGCAAGCCGCGTTCCTCGTACTCGCGTTGCAATGTAGGAGACGAACCAATGCGCCAGTCCCGATTGTTGTTGCCCGGAATAATCACCGCCTGTCTGGCGCTTGCAACCGGAGCCGCCCTCTTTGCGGGTGGCGCTGATAGGGCGACGCACAAAGAGAAGAAGCCGGTAAAACGGGAGGCGGCCGCGAAGGCCACCCCCAGGAGCAAGGCCTCCAATGCCGCAACGCCGGGGGTTCCGACCGGCGTGCCGCGGGTCACCGATTCGTCGGACGCCGCGTACGACGGCGATGCGAGCAAGACGATCACCGAATATCGCAACGATCGGGGTGAGACCGTCTACTCGATCTCGGCCTCGCGGTTCGACATCTCTCAGCCTCTCAGGGACATGGCGGAGAAGGCCCTTTCGTATCCCCAGGGAGAGGAAGAGTCACCGACCAACCCCCTGCTGCCGCGCTGGCGCATCCCCCGTTCGACGGTCCCCGACCCTGTCGTCCAGGCGGTCCCGACGGCCGAGTTCCCGGGGTTGCGTTCCTTCTCCCTCAATGCGCCCTCGACCGGCTTCAATTTCCAGGGAGTGTCCCAGAGCGGCGGCGTGCCGCCCGACACCAACGGGTCGGTGGGGAACAACCAGTACGTGGAGACGGTCAACACACGCTACCAGGTCTGGTCCCTCAACCGGGGCACCAGCATCGCCACGTCGGTTCTCGGCCCGATCAACATCAACACTCTCTGGACCACCTTTGGCGGGGCCTGCGCGACGCAGAATTCCGGCGACCCGATCGTGATCTATGACAAGCTGGCCGATCGCTGGCTGATCTCGCAGTTCACGTCAACCATCAGCGGCGGCTCGTACTTCCAGTGCGTCGCGATCTCGACCTCCGCCAACGCGACCGGGACCTATGCCCGGTATGCCTTCGCCGTGCCGGGGGCCAATTTCGGAGACTACCCTCATTTCGGTGTCTGGACGGACGCCTATTACATGATGGCCCACGCCTTCAGTTCCGCGTCGGGCGGCTCCTACGTCGCGGGGGTCTTCGCGGCGATGGATCGGACCAAGATGCTGGCGGGCGACCCGACCGCCACCTGGCAGGTGATTCTGGATTCGAACGAGGGCGGACACATGCCGGCGGACCTCGACGGCGTCGTCCCGCCCCCCACGAGCGCCCCCGGTGTCTTCCTCTCGATCCACGGCTCGGCCATGTACTTCTACAGGATGAAGGTGGACTTCGTCACCCCCGCCAACACCGTCAGGACTCTCCAGGGGACGTCACCGGTGGCCCCCATGACCGGCGCCTGCGCACTGGCGGCGACATCCGGCACCTGCATCCCGCAGCCGGGCACGACCAGGCTTCTGGATTCGCTCGGCGACCGTTTGATGTTCCGCGCCGCCTACCGAAATTTCGTCGACCACGAGTCCATCGTCATCAGCCACTCGGTCGACCCTTCGGTCACCGGGCTGGTCGCAGGCGTCCGCTGGTACGATTTCCGAATCTCGGGAACACCGGACGGCGTCTGCACGACCTTCCCCTGCACGCGCCAGCAGGGAACAATCGCGGACGTGGCGAACGGCCGCAACCGCTGGATGCCCTCCATCGCCATGGATGGCGCCGAGAACATCGTCGTCGGCTACAGCACCTCCGGCAAGACGAATCTCAGCGAGAACCACAGCATCCGCTACACCGGCCGCGCCAAAAACGATCCGCTCGGCCAGATGACGGTGCCCGAGGCCACCATCGTCACCGGCGTCAGGAACAACACGAACAATAGCCGCTGGGGCGACTACACCAGCATGAGCGTCGATCCGTTCGACGACTGCACGCTCTGGCACGCGAATGAGTATTACCTCACGGCGAACAACAGCTGGACCACCCGGATCGCGTCGGTCGTTTTCCCGCCGGGGACGGGCGACGGGCAGTGCCAGCCCACGACCTGCACCTCCCGCCCCGCAAGCGCGCCGACGATCGGCAGCGCCACGGTCCTGGGGCCCAACCAGGTCCAGGTGACCTGGACGGGCATCGCACCGCCGGCGGGCTCCTACGCCATCGAGCGCGCGGTCGGCGCGTGCGGCAGCGAGGGGCTGTACCAGCCGCTCGCGGCCGTGGCCGGCGGCGCAGGCAGCTTCACCGACTCCACCGTCCAGGGGGGGCTCGCCTACTCCTACCGGGTGATCGCCGCCTCGGACGCGGCCGGCAAGTGCCAGTCGTTCCTCGCGAGCGGCTGCGTCAGCGCCGTCGCGACCGGGACCTGCAACCTGAGGCCCTCGTTCGCGGGCGCCAGCAACGGAACCAGCAACGACGCCGCCAGCTGCGGCGTGAACGTCAACTGGACACCCGCGACGTCGAGCTGCCCGCTCACTCCGAACATGCGCTACAACGTCTTCCGCGGGACGGTGCCCGATTTCGTCCCGTCGCCGGCCAACCGGATCGCCACCTGCGCCCCGGGACCGGCCTTGTACCTCGACACCGACAACCTGTCGAGCGGCGTCACCCACTACTATGTCGTACGCGCGGAGGACAACAGCACCGGCAACGGCGGCGAGTGCGGCGGCGGCAATGAAGAGTCGAACAGCGTCGTGGTCAGCGGCACGGCCTACGGCCCCGGCGCGCAGCCTTCCCCCGGCACCTGGACCGACACCGGCGGCGACGGGACGGCCTTCCTACGGCTCAACGTCGCCGGGCCCGGCGACACGGTCGATCAGGCCTGGCGCTTTATCAAGACCGCGAACGACCCGGGCGCCAATCACACCAGCGGCGGCGCGTATGCCTACAGGAACGCGGGACCCGGGTCCGCCAACACGTACTTCCCGAACGTCTGCGCCGAGATGCAGACGCCTCCCCTGATCGTCGATGCGACCACAACCAATCTGCAATACTGGGAGCGGCACCAGGTCGAATACCACTGGGACGGCATCGCCGTCGAATTTTCGAGGAACGGCGGGCCCTGGACGATCGTCGCCGCACCGAGCAACTCGACCGTGGTGGGCTGCGCCGCCTCGGACGTCACGACCAACTGGGAGAACCTGAGTTGCACGGGGACTCCCCCTGCCAACGCCTGCGGCTACGCCACGACGAAAAACGTCTTCAACGGCCCGCTGGCCAGCGGCACCTCGTGCACCAACTGGGCCACAAGCGCGGTGACCAGTTACGCCCACCGGTGCCACCAGATCACGGGCCTCACCGCCGGTGACACGATCCAGTTCCGCTGGCGGTTCACCTCCGACTCGGGCGCGGAATTCAGCGGGTTCTACCTCGACGACCTGGCGATCACCAACATCCGGCTGCCCAACACCTGCACGCCCAACACGTGCGTCGGGCAATCCAACGGCACGGCGTGCGGCGACGGCAACGCCTGCACGCAGACCGACACCTGCCAGAGCGGTGCCTGCGTCGGGTCGAACCCGGTGACCTGCACGCCGCTCGATCAATGCCACAACGCGGGGACCTGCTCCCCCTCGACAGGCACCTGCTCGAACCCGGCCAAGCCGGACGGCACGGCCTGCGACGACGGCAACACCTGCACCGTCGCCGATGCGTGCAGCAGCGGCACCTGCGGGGGTACGGCCATTCCCTGCGCGGTGATCGCGCCGGGCATCGATCTGTTCACGACGCCGGCCGGAGCGGGGACCAATGTCGATTTCTCGTGGATGCCGATTCCCGCCGGCTTCTTCGACCCAGGCTCCGAGCCGTTCGACGGCCGGATCGGGCTCCAGGGAGCACCGCTGAACCCGTCCAGCCCGTTGGGCCCCACAGACACCGTCGTGCGGCGTCTTGCGCCGGCGACCGTGACCGGCGGGGGCGCCAGCGCGAACGTCCCGATCGAGATCGTGGGGCTGTCGCTGGTAAGCAGTAACCCGATCACCGTGAACTACACCGGCGGCCCGCCCGAGCAGTGGTCGGTCCGGGTTTGCCTGTCGGGAAGCGTCCCCCAACCGGCCGGGACGATGACGATCACCAACGGCAGCTGCGTGAACGAAGGAGGCACCTTCACGGCGCAACTCCCGGTCCAGCCGAAGCTGATCTTCCGGCGCCTCAGCGACAACGCGACGCGGGTGCTCGACCCCGGAG
>JANMQK010000106.1:0-2596 GCA_031370485.1 Acidobacteriota bacterium
CCTCCCCTTCCTTGGACAGCTTCTCGAGGTAGGGCCAGATGACCGTCAGCAACTGCAGGATGATCGACGCCGAGATGTAGGGCATGATCCCCAGCGCGAACACCGTGAGCCGCCTGAGATTCCCTCCCGAGAACAGGTCGAGGAACCCCAGGAGCCCGCCTCCCTGCTGGCGGAAGAAGGCCTCGAGCGCGTGAAAGTTGATCCCGGGAACCGGTATGTGCCCGCCCACGCGGTACACGGCCAGCATCATGAAGGTGAAAAACACCCTCTTCCGGAGGTCGGGAATGTTGAAGATGTTCTTGAAGGCCTCGATCATGGCTTGGCCGCGGCTCCATGCCTCGCGAGAATCTCCGCCTTCCCGCCCGCCCGGGTAATCTTCTCCGTGGCCGAACGGCTGAAGCGATGCGCCTTGACCACCAGGGCCTTGGAAATGGCGCCGTCACCCAGTACCTTCAACCCTCCTCCGAGGAGCTTCTTCACGATCCCCTCCTTGACGAGGCGCTCGGGGGTGATTTCCCCCTCCAGCCCGGCGAGATCGGAGATGTTCACGACCGAGAACTCCTTGCGGAAGATGTTGGTGAACCCGCGCTTCGGAACGCGGCGGTGCAGCGGCATCTGGCCGCCCTCGAACCCGAAGTACTGCTTCCGGCCCGATCGCGACAACTGCCCCTTGTTCCCGGCAGTCGCAGTCTTGCCGTGGCCCGACCCCGGACCGCGCCCGACGCGCTTCGGCTTGCGGCGCGACCCCGGCGCCGGTTTAAGATTCGAGAGCCCGACGCGCTTCGGCTCAGGCATGGCCGCCCTCCACGATCCGGACCAGGTGGGGAATGCTGAGCACCATGCCGCGGACCGCGGGGTTGTCCGGACGCACCACCGTCTGGCGCGGTCGGCGCAGGCCGAGCGAGCGGAGCACCCTCTTGTGGGTCATGTTGCACCCGATGCCGCTGCGAACCTGGACGATGGTGATTGTCCCGCTTTTCGCGGTCTTCTTGACGCGCCGTGGACGCGGAGCGGTCTTCGTCTTCCTGGCCGCGGGCTTTTTCGTCTCAGGCATCGGTCTTTTCCTCGGACAGGCCGGCCCGTCGCCTGCGCGTCTCGTCGGCGGGGATCTTGAGCATCAGCAATCCGGCAAAGGTGGCTTTCACCACATTGTGCGGGTTAGTCGATCCGAGCGACTTCGTCAGGACATCCTGGATCCCCGCCGACTCGACGACAGCGCGCACGGCGCCGCCGGCAATGACCCCGGTGCCCGGCGAGGCCGGCTTCATCAGGACCTGACCCGCCCCGAAGATGCCCAGGACGGGGTGCGGGATCGTCCCGCGCCGCAGCGGCACCCGGATCAGGTTCCTCTTGGCACGGTCGACACCCTTGGCGATCGCCTGCGGAACTTCCTTGGCCTTCCCGGCGCCGTAGCCCACGTGGCCCCGGCCGTCGCCGACGACGACCAGCGCCGTGAAGCGAAAATTCTTTCCGCCCTTGACGACCTTGGTCACACGGTTGATGTGGACCACCTTATCCTTGAGATCCAGCTCGTCTGACTTGATCTTTGCCACTCGCCCTCTCTGTCGCGGAGTCCTATCCGCCTAGAATTTCAGCCCGGCGGCGCGCGCCGCGTCCGCCACAGCCTTGACACGGCCGTGATACAGGTATCCCCCGCGATCGAAAACCACGGTCTCGAGGCCCTTCTCCTTGAGCCGCTCGGCGATCAGCGTGCCGAGCTTGCGGGCGGCCTCCAGGTTCCCCGTCCGCCCCGCGTCCTTGCCCAGGTCGAGGGTCGAGGCGCCGGCGAGGGTCATCCCCTTGGAGTCGTCAATCGCCTGGACGTAAATGTGACGCAGGCTCCGGAACACGCACAGCCGCGGACGTCCCGCCGACCCCGACACGCGGGCGCGGACGCGGGCGTGACGCTTCTCCCGGGCGCGAATCTTGTCGACTTCATGCACCATGGCTAGGCTCCCGCCGTGGTGCCGGTCTTGCCGGCCTTCCCGGCCTTCTTCTTGATCACTTCGTCGATATACTTGATCCCCTTGCCCTTGTAGGGCTCGGGGGGCCTGAGGCCCCGGATCTCCGCGCTCACCTGTCCGACCATCTGACGGTCGGCCCCGGAGACCGCAAGGCGCACCTGCTTGTCCACCTTGATTTCGATGCCGTCGGGGATCGGGTACTCCACCGGGTGGGAGTAGCCGATCGACATCTGGAGGACCCGGCCCTGCACCTGGGCCTTGTAGCCGATCCCGACAATCTCGAGCTCGCGGCTGAATCCCTCGCTGACCCCCTTGACCGCGTTGGCCACCAGGGACCGCGTGAGCCCATGCAGAGCCCGGAGCCGGCGCTCGTCCGATTTTCTCGTGAAACTCACGACCCCCGCGGCGATCGAGCACTCGATTCCCTGGGGAATCGCATGCGTCAGGATCGACTTACCCTTCTCAACGACCACCGAGCGCCCGGAGACCTTCGCGCTGACTCCCGGCGGCAGCGCGATGGGCTGCTTCCCTATCCGCGACATGATTCCACCCTCACCAGACGTTGCACAGGATTTCACCACCCACCCGCGACTTCTGGGCATCACGAGCGCTCAGGACACCCTTGGGTGTCG
>JANMQK010000110.1:0-3332 GCA_031370485.1 Acidobacteriota bacterium
AAGGGCTGGCGCAGGTTAGTCGGCCTAGGCCGGGCACGAGGCCCCTAATTCAGTGGAAACTCAACCTCGCCGAAGACCGAGCCACGTCCTGTCCCCCTGCATGACGAGAACGATCACAGTTCGATCACAATTTGACCCCACCAACGCCCCGCCATCTGTTTTGCGGTCCTTGCAACTCTTTGAAAACGCTGGTGCCGGGGGTGGGAGTCGAACCCACATGACCCAGAGGGTCAAGGGATTTTAAGTCCCTTGCGTCTACCAGTTTCGCCACCCCGGCGAGGGTGATGGGAAAGAGCGTGTCCGGCGGGAGGATGGCACGGCCGGCGGGGGCCTGTCTACGGGGGCCGCCTCACCTGCCGGTGGCCTGGCGCTTCGAGCGGACCGCGCGCTTGCGCTTCGCTCGTGGGGCAGGAGCGCCCGCGTGACGATCGATGGCGTTCAGTTCCTTCGTCAGGTGCCCGAGCAGTCTGCGGGCTTCCAGCGTGTTGATGTCGCCGTCGATGACCCGGGTCAGGGTGAGGCCGAGGACGTCGCGGAGTCCTTCGAGCGTCTCGCGCGCGGCCGCCATCCGTGTGGATTTTGTTTTCTTTCGCGCCAGAACCCACCTCCCTCGTGGCCCTCGCTTCGCTCGCGGCATTCGTATCGCCTTGCCAATCATAACCGCGCCCGGACCCGCCTGGAGACGCCATTTGGCGCGGGGGGATCCACCGGGTCCGGAATGGAGGCGGGGTGATAGGATGGGGTTTCGTCGCTCCGGGGCGCACGGGCAGGGAGAACCAAGACAATGCAGGTCCTGATCAGCGGCTCTTCGGGAATGGTCGGCTCGGCGCTCGTGCCGTCGCTTGCGACGGCGGGGCACCGGGTCGCGCGCCTGGTGCGGCAGGGAACGGCGGCGCCCGGGGCGAACGACGTCCCATGGGACCCCGCGGCGGAGAAAATTGACGAAACGCGGCTGCCGGGGACGGAGGCGGTCGTGCACCTCGCGGGGGAGAACATCGCCGCGGGCCGCTGGACCGAGGCGCGCAAGGAGGCGATCCGCAAGAGCCGGGTGGAGGGGACGCTGTTGCTCAGCCGGGCGCTCGCGCGGATGAAGCCTCCGCCGAAGGTGCTCATCGCGGCCTCGGCCATTGGCTTTTACGGCGACCGCGGCGAGGAGGTCCTGCGCGAGGTCAGCCCGCGGGGGCGCGGGTTCCTGCCGGCGGTCTGCGTCGCCTGGGAGTCGGCGACCGAGCCGGCCGAGAAGGCGGGTGTGCGGATCGTCAACCTGCGTTTCGGGATCATCCTGTCGGCCAAGGGAGGAGCGCTGGCGAAGATGCTTCTGCCGTTCAGGCTTGGCGCCGGCGGAATCATCGGAAGCGGCCGGCAGTACATGTCCTGGGTGTCGATCGACGACGTGGTCGGCGCCATCGAGCATGCGCTCGCGCACGAGACGCTGAACGGGCCGGTCAACGTCGTGGCGCCCGCGCCGGCGACCAACCACGAGTTCACGAAGACGCTGGGAAAAGTCCTGCGGCGGCCCACTCTCTTCCCGATGCCGGGCTTCGCGGCGCGCCTCGTCTTCGGGGAGATGGCGGACGCGCTCCTCCTTGCGAGCGCCCGCGTCGTGCCGGACCGGCTGCGCGCCTCGGGCTATTCCTTCCGCCATCCCGACCTCGAGCCGGCGCTCCGGAGCCTTCTCGGCCGCCAGGGTCCGTGAGGAACGGCATGAGCGAGCAGTGCGACATCCCGCTGAAGAACGCGACCAGCGATGAGATCCGCGGCATCCTGAAACGTGCCCGTAAGATCGCGGTGGTCGGACATTCGGACAACCCGGCGCGCGACTCCTACCGGGTCGGGCGGTACCTGGCGTCGGCGGGCTACGAGGTCTTCGCCGTGAACCCCGCGGCGAAGTCCACGAAGGACCTGCGCTTCTATCCCGATCTGGCCTCGGTCCCGGGGCCGATTGACATCGTGGACATCTTCCGCAAGCCGGAGTTCATCCCGGACATCGTCGACGAGGCGATAAGAATCGGCGCGCGGGCCGTCTGGATGCAGGAAGGGCTCGCCCACAATGCCGCCGCGGAGAAGGCGCGCGCCGCCGACCTCGATGTCGTCATGAGCCGCTGCATCATGAAAGAACACAAAGCAATCGGCGGCTGAAGCCGGCTGAACAGAAAAGGCGGCCCGGGCCGCCAGTCGATCTCAGAAGTTCAGCATCAGTTCAGCGGCCACCTGCTTGTCGTGGAACGACTCGCTGGGAGTTCCGGGGACATCCTGCTTGTTGTCACGCAGCTCCAGCGCCCAGCGGCCGTGCCATTCCTGCACTGGCCAGACGAGACCGAGCGTAAGCTGGCTCCGGCTGTTGTCGTCCACGTCCTTGCCCGGGTCGACGTAGTCGTAGCGGCCGAGGAGCGTGAGATCGTGGGCCTTGGAGAAATACTTCTCCACCTCGAGCCAGTAACCCTTGCCCTCCACCTTGTCAACACCGCCGAACATGACCCCGCACGGCCCTCACGTGGGCCGAGGCCTGCGGGCTCGCCGCCGCATTCGCCGGGTGAGAGAATCTTCCGTGCGCCCCAACCTCCGAGAGTCCTGGGTGCCTTTGGGCCTGCTTTTGGCCTGCCTCCTGCTTTATGGCCGGACCGTCTCGTACCCCTTCGTCCTCGACGACCGGATGGCGGTCGCCGGCAACGAGTTCCTCAAGTCCTCCGGGAATCCGCTGCAGTTCTTCGTCAGCGACTACTCGCGGGGGGCCGATTTCGGCCCTGGGTATTTCCGGCCCCTGATGATGTTCACCTTCTGGCTGCAGGGAAATCTGGCGGGATGGGGCCCGGCGGGATTCCACCTGGTCAACGTTCTCCTGCACGCTCTCGCGGCCTGGTGCCTGTACCTCGCGGCGCGGGCGCTGGGGACAGGCGCCCGGGCGGCGGCGCTGGGGGCGGCGCTCTTCGCGGCCTATCCGCCGGGACACGAGCCGGCCGCGTCTATCGTGGGGCGCGCCGATCTCCTGGCATCGATCTTCCTGCTCCTCGGGTGGCGCATGCAGATTCTGTGGGAGCGGGGCCGCATCCCGACGGCGTGGGCCGCGGCCGCGGTGTCGGGTTGCGGATTCCTGGCGATGCTAGGAAAGGAGACCGCGGCGGTCTTTCCCCTTCTCGTCATCCTCACGGCGCTCTTTTTCGGGCGGAAGGGGGCTGCGAGGACGATCCTGTGCGTCTCCGCCGCGCTGGCCCTGGCCGTCTATCTTGTCCTGCGGCACATGGCCGTCGTCGCCGCGCCCCAGGCGGGCCCGATTGCCCTGCTGCATCAGCCGCAGCGCACCTTCGCCGCCCTCTACCTGACGGGCCAGCTGC
>JANMQK010000139.1:0-8366 GCA_031370485.1 Acidobacteriota bacterium
GAAGCGCAGCCCCGCGCGGAGCGCCTCCTCGGTCCAGCCCGCGACCGTGTCGGGGGGAGATGTCCCCGCCTCGAAGACGGCCGCCGCTCTCGCATAGAGGATGTCGGGGTCGTCCGGCGCCAGGAGCGCGGCCCGCCCCAGAATATCCGCCGCCCGGGTCATGTCGCCGCGCAGCATGAGATGCCGGCCGACCGCCCAGAGTGCGTCCGGGTCGTCGCGTCTCGAATCGAGGCGAGAGCGCACAGCGTCCTCCAGCAGTCCCGAGGCGATCGCGTCGCAGCGTTTCGCCTCCTGTTCGTCGCCCCGCTCGCGGCTTACGCGGGCGAGGCCGCGCCACGCCCCTTCCGCCTCCGCCGGGTAGAGGGCCGTGCCCGCCGACGTGTTGAACTCGGTCGCGGCGATCTCCGGGGACCCGGCCCGTTCGCCGAGCCAGGTGTGGAGTTGGATGAAGCGTAGGCGCCGCTGCCGGGTGATCTCCGCGTCGGACGCATGAAGCAGGATCCCCAGGAGCGCGATCGTGGCGAGCGCCGCCGCGGCCGGGCGCCAGCGCCCGGCGCGCGCCTGCCGCGCCAGCCAGACGAGCGCCCCGGCCGCGAACGGCAGGAGCATCGCCTCGAGCTCCAGCCGGAACCGTGACCCGACGTAGAAAAGGCTCATCGACAGGAGCGGCATCAGGAGAAACGCCAGCACGGGCAGCCGGAACGGCGGGCGGAGCGCGGCGCCGTCCCGTCTCACGGCCAGGCCGATCAGGGCGAGCGGCGCCAGGATGCCCATTCCCACGACGGTCAGCCCCCCAAGCCGATCGGCTGAAATCAGAAGCGACAGGTTGTCGTGACCCTCGTAGGCGTGGAGAGCGTAAAAGAGCTTGCGGGCCTGCAGCCCGATCTGCCCGAGCAGGCCGCGACGCCGCATGCTGCGCATCGCCTCGGCAGTCCAGAAGCCCGAGGCCTCGCCCGGCCGAAGGTCGCGGTCCGCGACGAGAGAAGCGAGTCGTCGCGAGACCCGGTCATCCAGCCGGTCGAGCGGATCGCTTCCATCCCCGGCCGGCACGTTCATCGTGGCGTAGGCGAGGGGGGGCGGGAAATAGCTAAGACCGGTGGCGGCGTAATCCTGACTGGTGTAGAGGACCCAGCCCCCCGAGGAGGTCACCGGGATGATCTCTCCCGACGCGCGGAAGTTTTGCAGGGCGATCGGCAGCACCGGGACGAGGCAGGCGGCGAGAAGAACGGCCGGCGGCGCGAGAAACCACCGCCCGCGGACCGCCTGGGAAAAAAGCACCACGGCCAGGATCGCGGCGAGCAGCAGCGCATCGGGTCGCTGCGTCGCCCGCAGGCCAAGGAGAAGCCCCGCCACGGCAAACCGCCAGACAGCCGGACGGCGGATCGCGGCCAGGAGCGCCGTGGCGGCGGCGCAATAAAGCACAAGTCCCAGCGTGTCCGACTCGAGTTCGATGGAGAAGACGAGGAACGGCCCACACAGCGCGGCCAGACCCCCCGTCACCGCGGCCTCGGCCGGCCCGAACATCCGCCGCGCCAGGTCCCAGACGAGAATGCAGGCCAGGACACCCAGGCCGACCTGGGCGATGCAGAGCCCCGTGGCGCCTGCCCCCGACCGGAGCAGAACCGCCAGGAAATAGATGTAGGCCGGGGAGTAGCCGAACGGCTCGCGCGCCACCCAGCCGTCCGCGATCAACCGCTGCGCCAGCAGCGGAAATTTTCCGAATGCCGTGCCGGGATCGAACGCCGTGGCCATGGCCAGGAGCCTGAGCGCCAGGGCCAGGCCGGACACCAGCGCGACGATCCCGAGAGTGTTCCGCCGCATGCTCACCTGTCGCGGCGATTCTGCAGGAACGCCCGGCGCGGCGCAACCGGGGCCCCCCGGGGCATCTGGCGGTGGATCGATTGCCGTGCCGCGCTTGCAGGCCCCTCCCGGGGTGCCTATATTGCGTATGTTGACCGTTTCGCACGCTCTTGAGGCGAGGAGGCCCTGATGAGAACATCCGCGAATACATATCATCGTCCCGAACGAAGCGCGTCGCTGAAGACGCTCCTGTGCGCGGCGCTCGTGGCCTGTTCGGCCGCGGCCTGGGCCGGGGTCTCCTACGACGTCAGCACCGGATTGCCGATCGGCGACGACGCGCGGCTCTTCCTGCACGTCACCAACGAGTACTACGCGCCGCCTCCCGAGATGGCGAGCGTGATCGTGCACCGCTGTCCCCGTCCCGTGGACGACTATCCGGCCGTGATGCTCCTGGCCCACGCCTCCGGCCAGCCGCCGGCGAGGATTCTCGACATGCGCCTCGCGGGGCGCCCCTGGGCGGACATCATGTTCCAACTGCAGGTGCGGCCGGAGGTCCTCTTTGTCGGGATCGACCACGACCCCGGCCCTCCGTACGGCAAGCCCTGGAAGAGCTGGAAAAAGCACGGCAGGAAAAAGTTCGCGATCAGCGATGCCGAGTTCGTCGAGTTCGCGAAGCTGCGGGTCGTCGCCGGCTACCACCGCGTCAGCCCGTATGTCGTCATCCAGGAGCGCGGGCGCGGTGTCTCCTACGAGCGGTATGTTGCCGAGAAGCACGGCAAGAAGGACCACAGCGCCAAGAGCAAACAGGGCGGGCGCCGGAACGACAACGACCACGCGGGCAAGAACAAATCGAAGAAGCACTGACGGATTTCGGCCCGCCGGCCCGCGTCAGTGCCGCAGGCGCCGGCTCCGGGGGTAGGGGTAGACGTCGAGGATCTCTCCGGCCCAGAGCCGCGCCTGCAGGTCGCTCCAGAACGCCGGCTTGAACAGGTCGGCATGGTGCCGCACGAACTCTTCGCGGAGCCGTCCGCCCAGGCTGAGAAAGCGGGCGAACTCCTCCGGGAAGACGTCGTTCTCTCCGATGGCGAACTGCGGCTCGTCGGAGAGCTCCTCCTCGTCGCTGCGCGCGGGCGGAATCTCTTTGAAAACGCAGTCGGTCGTCAGGCAGAGCTCGTCGTAGTCGTAGAAAACGACGCGGCCGTGGCGGGTCACCCCGAAGTTCTTCTCCAGCAGGTCCCCCGGGAAGATGTTGACCGCGGCCAGCTCCTTGACCGCCTCGCCGTAGTCGAGGACCACGTCGCGGGCGTCCTCGACGCTCGCTTGCTTCAGGAACAGGTTGAGCGGCGTCACCTTGCGCTCGACGTACAGGTGCTTGATGACGACCGCGCCGTCCCGGACGATGACCGAGGACGCGGCCTTCTCGCGCAGCTCGTC
Source organism: Acidobacteriota bacterium (assembly GCA_031370485.1). Classification (GTDB taxonomy): domain Bacteria; phylum Acidobacteriota; class Polarisedimenticolia; order Gp22-AA2; family Gp22-AA2; genus JANMQK01. The sequence goes on from JANMQK010000139.1 coordinate 3,235, forward strand.
GAGGAGGTCTTTCCGGAACCGCTCGGCGCGGAACTCCAGGTGCTCGAACTCCTGCGCCTCGACCAGGCGCCCCGCCCGGTCGTGGCCGAAGACGAGACGGTACCGCTCCATGACCTCCTGGCGGGTGTTTTTCTTCGGCGGCATGAAATGGTCCCGGATCACCTTGAAAACGAGGTGGTACGAGGGAAGCGTGAAGACGATCATGACCATGCCGGGATCCCCCGGCGCGAACTCGAACTGGTCGGTCGTATCCTCCAGGAACCGCCTCAGTCTCCTGTAGAGCTCGGTCTTCCCCTGCTTGTGAAAACCCAGGGCGATGTACAGCTCGTCGACCGGCTTGGGCGGCATGCATTCCTTCAGGAACACCACCAGCTCGCGGGGGCACCCGGTCTCGACATGGAAGTGCGAGCGGGTGAAGCTGAAGACGATGCTCATCTCCGATTCACTGGTGAGAACGGCGTCCACCGCGATGCCGCGCTCCGTGTGACCCAGGACCAGGATGAGGGGGAGCAGCGCGCCGCCGGGGAGCCGCGCGCGCCCGACGACGTAGGCGAGCTTCTGCCGATAGAAAACCGACCGGATCGTCTCGACCACGGCCTCCGGCGCGTACCCGGTCACGCCGTCGAGCGACGCGCGGATCGCCTGACCGGCCAGCCGGGCGTCCCGCTCGAGGTCCTCGTAAGGAGCCTTGAACGTGCACGCATCGAGGATCCGGCGGACCGTCGCTGCGCCGTCCCCTTCGAAGGGATACCGGTCCAGGATCGCGGGGTTCTCCATGGAAGGGGCCGGGGCGAACTCTTCCGCGTCGAACTCGGTCTCCGCGTTTTGTCCCATGGTCCGGAGCATGCGGCGGGAAACCGAGTTGAAAAATGTCTCCGCCAGCTCGCGGTTCGACTGTCCGTCGAGTAGCGCTGTGAACGCGCGCTTGGCGTGGGCCCACAGCCCGGTCCGCCTTCCCTGCTCTCCCAGGATTCCCCGCAGCCGCGCGGTGGAGCGGGCGGCCTCAGCGGGATGGACCTCCAGACGCTCGCCCATGTCGGCCAGCATCCCGTGCCAGTCGCGCTCTTCGAACCGGGAACGGGCTCGGGACGTGATGAGGTTGAAGCGTTCGCAGCTGGCCTCGAAGCCCGACGCAATCGCGCGGGCCGCCAATTTCGCCAGGCGTTCGTGGTAGGCCTCGGGGGTGGTCATGAGGGTTCGCGCATCCGAACCCGTACTCTACCAGACCCGTGAACGCGTCAGGCCTTGCGCTGGAGGACGAGCACGGTGGCGTCGTCGTGGCGGTGCGGTCCCTGGAACGCCTCGATGCCGCGCAGGACTTCGTCGCAGATAACGGCCGGGTTCGCAAAGGCGTGCCCCGCGAGGAGCGCCGAGAGCCGCCCGGCCCCGAAGAATCTCCCCTCCGGGCTCTCCGCCTCGGTGACCCCATCCGTGTAGAGGACGAGACGCTCCCCAGCACGGAGACGGACCTTCTTCTCGCCGTAGCGCGGGACATCGAGAATCCCGAGGATCGGGCCGGTGACATCGCAGAACGGCGCCACGTGACCCTCGTGGTCGACATGGTACGGCAGCGGGTGTCCGGCGTTCGCGTAGCGCAGGGTTCCGTTCCGCGTGTCGAGCCAGCCGAAGAAAATCGTCACGTACATGGGGCCGAGGTTCGCGTCGTAGAGCATCCGGTTGACCCGTGCCAGGGTGTCGCCGGGAGAGTCGCTCGACAGGGAGACATTGCGTACCATCGATCGCACGAACGACATCAGGACGGCCGCCGGCATCCCCTTGCCGGAGACATCGGCCATCACGAACGCCAGGGTGTCCCTGTCGACCATGAAGAAATCGAAATAGTCCCCGTTGACCATCCGCGATGGAGCCGTGGCGGCATGAATCTCGAAGTTCTTTCGCCGGAGCGAAGGCCTCGTGTCGCCAATCGGGCGCGTCAGACCCGCGCGGTCGGCGCCGCGGGCGAGCCTTTCGGTGGCGCGCGTCGAGCCGGCCAGCCGCGCCAGAGCGTCGATATCGGTCCAGAGGCTTTGCCGGGCGCCCATTGTCGAATCTCCCGTTACGGGGACGGCGCTTTCCCCGTCTCGTGTTCCACGATATGCATCGCGATGTACCGGGCCAGGATGTCGGCCGGCATGGTCGCGAGAGTCAGGGTGATCTCCCGATCGTGGCCGTCGCGCTTGATCGTGTACGTCACCGATTGCCCGGGCTTCCAGTTCCTGCGGGTCTCCGACAGGTTCGAGTCCTTGCAGGCGGAGAGGGACACTCCGTTAATCTCGACGAGCACGTCCTTCGGCTTGATCCCCGCCTTCGCCGCGGGGCTTCCGGCGATGACTTTATTGACCGTGTAGACGCCGGTCCCCTCGTCGATCTCGAGCTCGATGCCGACCCAGCCGGAGGCTTTCATCCGGGCGGCAACGCTCTCGATGCAGGCCTGATCGCTCGCGGCGCACATCATTTCTTCTCCGGCCCTCGCTGTCAGCCCGTCAAGCCGGGGCATGGCCAGGAGCGCGAGGGACAGGACGGCCGCCCTGCGGGTGTTCCAGTATCCTTTCACGATGGGAAAGGTACCGGATTCCGCTGTAAAAGTCCCCCCCCCGCGACCTTAAAAAACATAAACGGGAGGGGGCGGCGTGGGGCCGGCTGTGGAGCGGAGCCGGGTCGCGATACAATGCCGGCCGGTTCCGGTGGTCTGGTGGGGTGCCTGTTCGATTCCAAGGAGGATTTCTCGATGAGAAGGATTCTGACCGTGGTCGCCGGGGTCCTGCTGGCGGCTTCGTGCGCGAGGGCCGAGGAGATCGTGATCGAGATGCACATGGTCGATGCGAACGGTTTCGGCAAGTCGATCGGGACCATCACCGCGTCGACGAACAAGTATGGCGTCCTGTTGACGCCCAACCTCAGCGATCTGCCGCCCGGGCCGCACGGGTTCCACGTCCATCAGAACCCGTCCTGCGAGCCGGCGGACAAGGAGGGGAAGAAGGTCCCGGCGCTGGCCGCCGGGGGTCACTTCGATCCGGCCGCATCCAAGGCGCACGACGGTCCCTACGCCAACGGCCATCTCGGCGACCTGCCGGCGCTCTGTGTGGATGCCGACGGCAAGGCCACCGTGCCGCTTCTCGCGCCGCGCCTTAAGCTGGCCGATCTTAAGGGCCACGCGCTGATGATCCACGCCGGCGGCGACAACTACTCGGACAAGCCCGCCGACCTCGGTGGCGGCGGCGCGCGCATGGCGTGCGGAGTCGCGAAGTAGCGGGGAACGGAAGTCGGCCCCGCCGCAAGGCTTGACGGCCGCGCCCGGGTCGCGATAGGTTGCGGCCTTCACCTCGAGGAGGGCCTCGTGACCAGGAACGCCGCTGCCGTCTGCCTGTTCGCCGTCGTCTCCGTCATCCTGTTGTATCCCCCGGGGGCCCCGTCCGCCTCCCGTTCACCCAAGGCCCCGGCGCGGCACACCGTGGCGAAGCACTCCGGCGCCACGCCCGAGCAGGCACGCCGGTTCGTCGAGGACGTCGAAAAGCGCCTTCAGGAGCTGGCGAACCGCGAGCAGCGGGCCTCGTGGGTGCACGAGAACTTCATCACCGACGACACGGAGGCCATGGCGGCGCGCGCCCGCGAGGAGCTGATCGCGGCCACCACGAAGTACGCGCTCGAGGCCCGGCGCTTCGATGGCCTGAAGCTCCCCGCGGAGACGTCGCGCAAGATCAAGCTCCTGAAGCTGGCCCTCACCCTGCCCGCGCCCAACAACGCCTCCGAGCGCTCCGAGCTGACCGAGATTGCAACCTGGCTCGAGAGTACCTACGGCAAGGGCCGCTACTGCCCCGGCGGCCCGGGCAAGGACTGCCAGGACCTCGAACAGCTCAGCCGCACGATGGCCGAGAGCCGCGACCCGGCGAAGCTCCTCGACGCCTGGACCGGGTGGCGGACGATTTCCAGGCCGATGCGGCCCCGCTTCGAGAAATTCGTGGTGCTCGCCAACAAAGGGGCCCGCGAGGTGGGGTTCGCGGACGTCGGGGCGATGTGGCGGTCCAAGTACGACATGACCCCCGCGGAGTTCACCACGGACGTCGAGCGGCTGTGGCAGCAGGTCCGGCCGCTCTACCTGTCGCTGCACGCCTACGTGCGGTCTTCGCTCGCGAAGACCTACGGCGCGAAGCTCGTCCCCGAGAACGGGCCGATCCCGGCGCACCTTCTCGGCAACATGTGGGCCCAGTCCTGGATCAACATCTATCCCCTCGTGGCCCCTCCGGAAAGCGACCCCGGTTTCGACCTGACCAAGATTCTGCGCGCCCGTAAAGTGACCGACCTCGACATGGTCCGGGACGGCGAGCGCTTTTTTACTTCGCTCGGCTTCGACCCGCTCCCCAAGACGTTCTGGGAGCGGTCGCTCTTCAGGAAGCCCGCCGACCGCGACGTTGTGTGCCACGCCAGCGCCTGGGACATCGACGCCGAGGAAGATCTCAGGATCAAGATGTGCATCGAGACGACCGATGAGGACTTCTCGACCATCCACCACGAGCTGGGGCATAACTTCTACCAGCGCGCCTACCGTCGCCAGCCGCTACTTTTCCGCGAGGGGGCGAACGACGGGTTCCACGAGGCGATCGGCGACACCATCGCCCTTTCGATCACCCCCGCGTACCTGGAGAAGGTCGGGCTCCTGGACAAGAAACCGGCGCCCGGCGGCGACATCGGCCTGCTGATGAAGATGGCGCTCGACAAGGTGGCCTTTCTTCCCTTCGGCCTCCTGATCGACCAGTGGCGCTGGAAGGTGTTCTCAGGCGAGATCAAGCCGGCCGACTACAACAAGGCCTGGTGGGACCTGAGACTGAAGTACCAGGGAATCGCCCCCCCGATCGCCCGCACGGAGAGCGACTTCGACCCCGGCGCCAAGTACCACGTCCCCGCGAACGTCCCCTACACCCGCTACTTCCTGGCGCACATCCTGCAGGTCCAGTTCCACCGCGCGCTCTGCCGCGAGGCCGGTTACACGGGGCCTCTGCACCTCTGCTCGATCTACGACAGCAAGGCGGCGGGCCGGAAGCTCGCCACCATGCTCGAAATGGGACAGAGCCGGCCGTGGCCCGACGCCCTCCAGGCCGTCACCGGCCAGCGGGAGATCGACGCCACGGCGCTGC
>JANMQK010000155.1:0-8676 GCA_031370485.1 Acidobacteriota bacterium
AGGAAGCGTCCGTCGGAATGGGCGCGCACGTTGACCGTGGAGCGGTAGATCTCGCCAGCGGTCAGGCGCAGCGCCTGGGCGGGCTTGGGACCGGCGTGGCACCCTGAGATGGCGCAACGCGATTCCAGAAGCCGGCGTACCCGGGTGAAGAGAGCGGCATCGTCCTGGCCGCGGGCGTTGGTCGCCGCCAGCGCGCAGACGACGAGCAGGCCCCTAATTATCCTCGGCGCCCTGATCGATCCAGTCACGGATGAGTTGAATCTCCGGCTGCGAAAGTGGCTGTCCGCCGGACGGCATGCGATCCCCTCCGCCCCCGACGCTCGCCTGCGTCCCCTCGAGTTTGTGGATCAGGTAGCTCATGGCGCTGTTGGCCGCGGTCACCCGCGGCAACGGCGCCTCGGTGCTCGCCATCCCGACGAGCGCGCCGTAGCTCTGGCCGTCCTCGAGGCTCATCGGCCCTCCCAGGGGGGTCCCGTGGCAGAAAGCGGTGGCGCACTGCGCGGTGAAGATCGGCTGGACATGGAGCGACAGGGTCACCGGCGTCCCGGCCGGCGGTTGCGTGACCCGCGGCACCCCGAGGGTCGCGTCGCCGTTGGCGCAGCCCGCCGCCGCGACGAGAGAGAAGAGCAATACGGGTGACCAAGCCGCGACGAAACGCGACTCCGGGCGCGTGGGCCGCCCGATTCCACGACGATGTCCGGGCACCTATCACCCTCCATCTTTCGGTACGCCGAGCCGCGCGAGCGCGGCCTCGGCTTCGTCGAGACGCGGCCGGAGGTCCTTATCGCAGCCCCGCCACGCAGCGGCGAAGCGGCGGTAGTGCGCGGCCGCCGGCTGCACCTCGCCCAAACGCTCGTGAACGGCCCCCAGGTGGAAATGGGACGGCGTGGCGTAGATGAGGTCGTAAACCGTCCCCCTCTCGAACGAAGCGTACCAGGAGAGCGCCTCCCTGTGCCGTCCGGAGGCCTCGAGCCATCCGGCCAGGGTGAAACGCTCGTCCGCTTGCGAGTGAAAGGGCGATGGCAGGATGAGGTCGAAGCGGACCGGCCGCTTCGCCCCCAGGAGCGCCTCCAGCGCCTCGTCGCGGCGGCCGCGGGCCCAAGCGACGCGCGCCCGCAGTCCCTCAGCCATCTCGCGCACCAGCGCCGCCGCGTCGGGCGGAGTCTCGGCCGACAGGAGTTCCTCCGCGCGTGCCAGCGCCGCGTCGTGGTCGCCGAGCCGGGTGCTCAAAAGGCCCAGGAAATAGAGCCGCTCGTGCGCATACAGGTCCTTGCGGGGAAGCAGCCGGGGCGCCGGGTTCCCACCGCCGGGAGGAGCCTGGGGCCTCCAGCGTTCGAGGTCGGCGCGTATCCCCTCGAGGGCGGCGGCCGGCGCGCCGAGGAGCGGGGCGGCGGCCAAGTGACCGAGGTACGACATCCCCTGGTCATGGTCGAGCGCCGCGGCGGCGGCGACCTCGGCCCGCGCCGAGAGCCATCGCCCCCTGGCCAGGTCGAGATGCGCGCGCATCCCGTGCCCCAGGGCGCGGATCCCGGGGGATCGTACCGGGTCGATCAGCGCCGCGGACAGCCGGTGGCCGGCCTCGAGATCCCCGAGGTAGGCGGCGACCGCGCGGATGGCCCAGTTGGCCGTGGTGTCGCGGGCGCGGCGCAGCTCGGCGACAATCTCGTCCTGGCCGGAGGAGTCGCCAAGGGCGAAGGCGTGCACCGCTCGCATCCATGTTGCCGCGTCGCCCGTCGGGCTGAGGGTCAGGACCCGCCGGACGAGATTCTCGAGCGTCCCCTTGTCGCCGCCGCTCGCGGCGATCGCTCCCAGATGGACGAGGCCGTTGACATGCCCGGGGTCGAGCGCCACCACGCGCTCCCACACCGCGGCCGAGTCGGCGATCGGGCGGCCGCGCAGGGGCCCCGCGTGGAACTGCACCTCTCCGAGCTGGTACCAGGCCTCGACGTCATCCGGGTGGTCCCCCAGGAGCGACCGGTACAAACGCTCCGCCTCGTCGTTCTCCCCCTGCAGTACCGCGTGGAACGCCTCGAGAAGGCGGCTGTCTCTTGCCGAGAGGCGCTCCTTATGCCGGAGCGCCTCCCAGGCGGCCTTCCCGGCCAGTTCCCCCTGCCCCGACCATAGCGCGGCAACACTCATCCGGTACCAGGCCAGGGCGAATCCCGGATCGGCGGCGACCGAGCGCTGGTAGGCCTCGACCGCCGGCTCGCGGCGCATGGCGCGCATCTCGGCTTCCCCCTCAAGATAGGCCTTCAGCGCGTCGAACGAGCCGGTCGCGAGCGCGGCGATGCGGGTGAAGCGGGTCTCCGGTCCGCCGCAGCGGCCCGTCAATAGCTGTGTCGTGAGATCGTCCACCATGTCGAAGATCCCGTCGGCGTCCCCCCGCGCCGTGCCCCGCGAAATCACCTGCGCCCCGCCGCAGGATTCGTAGAGCGAGGCGTTCATCTGCATCCGGCCGCCCGCCTCGAGCACGTTGCCGAGGACGAACATCCCCGCCCCGAACCGCTCGGCGAGGCCCCGCGCCCGCTCGGGAGTCAGGGCGCCCCCCGCCTCCCGCGCCAGGCTGCCGAGGACGACATGGGCGTCCACGCTGCGGAGCTCTCCCGCGCCGTCGAGCTTGGTGCTCAGGAGATCGACCATCCCTTCCCCCAGGTAGCCGAACCGGTCGCTGCCGCGAACCGCGAACGGAAACACCGCGATCGTCGTTTGGGACAGCGCCGCACCGGACGCGCTCCCGGCCCGGTCCGCGCCGCTTTGAGCACCCGCTCCCGGGCGGCGCAGATCGGCGAGAGCAACGAGGAGCTCCCGCGCGTCCGCGTATCTTTCCTCCGGCTTCTTCCTGAGACAGCGCAGCGCCACCCGGTCGAGCGCCGCCGGAAGCGCCGGGTTCAGGCGGGTCGGCGGCTCGGGCTCCGCCTCGAGAATCTTGGCGAGGGTCGCTGTCGTGCCCACGGCCTCGAACGGACACCGGCCGGTCGCCATCTCGTAAAGGACCGTGCCGAACGAGAAGAGATCCGAACGGGCGTCCACCTCGCTGCCGAGCGCCTGCTCGGGGGACATGTAAGGAAGAGTGCCGTGAAGCCCCGCGCCCCGGGCTTCGTCCCCCGTCGCGGGGCGGTCCAGCGAACGCGTGCGGTCCAGCGAGCGGGTGCGGCCCGGGTGCGCCGGCGCTTCATCTGTCTCTGCGGCAGGCGCCGGGATGGCGAGCCCGAAATCGAGGATCTTAACCCGGCCTTGCGGTGTGATCATGATGTTGCGCGGTTTCAGATCCCGGTGGACGATGCGGCTCGCATGGGCCTCGGCGAGTCCTTCCGCGACCTCGACCGCGATGTCGAGAATGCGATCGAGCGGCGGGGGCCCCTCGCGCGCCAGGAGATCGTGAAGGGTCTCCCCCGGGACGAGCTCCATCGCGATGAAGGAGACGTCGTCCCCTTCGTGGACCTCGTAGATCGTGCAGATGCCCGGGTGATTGAGCGCGGCGGCCGCGCGGGCCTCGCGCACGAGACGCGCCCGGGACTCGCCGCCCGCCGCGGCGCTCCCCGATAGCATCTTCAGCGCCACGGGCCGCTGCAGGCGGACGTCTTCGGCCCGGAATATCAGGCCCATCCCCCCTTCGCCGATCTTCTCGACAAGGCGGTAGTGCGAGAGCATGTCGCCGGGCTTGAGGTTCACTTCTCCGTCCCGCCGAGCGGGCGCCCGAGTGCTTTGGCGATGAGCGAGCGGGCGCGCGCCAGGGCCTGAAGATCGATGGACATCTCCTCGCCGAGGGAGCGCAGGACCGCGACCACCGCCTCGGTCGCGACATTGCCGGTGGCGCCCGGGGCGTAGGGGCAGCCGCCGATGCCCCCGGCGCTCGAGTCGAACGAGCGCAGTCCGTGGCGCCAGGAGGCCGCCACGTTCTCCACGGCGTGTCCGTAGGTATCGTGAAAATGCATCGCCAGCCGCGGCGCGGGCACCACCGGGAGCAGGAGCGCGAGCAGGGCATCCACCTCGCGCGGGACCGCCTTGCCGATGGTGTCGCCGATACTGACCTCCTCCACGCCGAGATCGACGAGCCGGCTGGCGACCTCGACCGTTTTCCCCGGGTCGATCGCCCCCTCATACGGGCACCAGAACGCGGTCGAGACATAGCCGCGCACGGGAATCCCGGCCGCGCGCGCCCTCCCGATGACCGGCACGAAGCGGCCGAGAGACTCCTCGATCGTCGCGTTGATGTTTTTCCGGTTGAACGACTCGCTGGCGGCGGTGAACACGGCGATCCGGTCCACGCGGGCCGCCAGGGCCCGATCGAGGCCCCGCTCATTCGGGACGAGCGCCGAGTAGATCACGCCCGGAACCCGGGCGATCCGCGTGAAGACCTGGTCCGCGTCGCTCAACTGCGGTATCGCGCGGGGCGAGACGAAGGCGCTGACCTCGATTTCCTGGACGCCGGTCCTGGACAGGAGGTCCACGAACGCCACCTTGACCTCCGTGGGGACCATGGCGGCCTCGTTCTGCAGACCGTCGCGAGGCGCCAGCTCCACGATGCGGATCACGGCAACGCACCCCCGCCCGAATCGTCCGCTCCCTCTCCGTGCGAGCCCTCCGCGCGCGCCTCCAGGACGACCAGTGTCGCGCCCAGGTCGACCAGGTCCCCGTTCCGGCAGCGGATCTCCCCGATCGTGCCGGCGCGGGGCGCGGTCAGCCGGTACTCCATTTTCATCGCCTCGAGGATCACGACCAGATCGTCCTTGGCCACCTTCTCCCCGGCGGCAACGGCGACCTTGACGATCCTGCCGGTCATCGGGGCCCGCACGTCCTCGTGCGCCGTCGCCGCCGCGGCGGCCTCGGCGGCAACCGGCGCGAAGAATTTCGCGCCGCCGCGCCAGCCGACCCAGACGCCGCGAGGGGTGCGCACCACCACCAGGCGGCCGGGTCGCGGGGGGGAAACGGCGGTCGGGCGGCTCACGCGGGCGCTCCGCGGCCCTCGGCCGGGTCCCACGGTGAATAAGGATCGGCGTGGCCGGTGCCGTCGATCCGTGTGCGGGACGCCAGGGCCCGGCGCGCCGCTTCGCGGGCCTCCTCCGGGACCTCGGGCTCGCGCCAGGGGGTGGACTCGAGGGTGGTCGTGAAGGTCCGCCCTTCGACGAACAGGTCGCTCGTGAGCACCTGGAGCAGGAACGCCTGGTTCGTCACGACACCGAGAAGCGTCATCTCCCGCAGCGCTTCGATCAGGCGCCGCCGGGCCTGCTCGCGATCCTCGCCCCAGGCAATGAGCTTCGCGAGCAGCGGATCAAAGAAAGGAAGGACCTCGGACTCCTGGCGGATCCCGGAGTCGATCCGCACTCCGGGATGATGCGGCCAGTCGAGACTCAGCACCCGCCCGCCGGTCGGCAGGAAGCCGCGCGCCGGGTCCTCGGCATAGAGCCGCGCCTCGATGGCGTGGCCCCGGGGGGGTGGCGGCTGCGGCAGGGCGCCGCCGCGGGCGATCTCCACCTGGGCGCGCACGATGTCGAGACCCAGGAGCGCCTCGGTCACCGGGTGCTCCACCTGGAGCCGCGTGTTCACCTCGAGAAAGTGATGCGCGCCGTCCGGACCGATCAGGAACTCGACGGTGCCGGCGCTGGTGTAGCGGGCATGACGCGCGAGACGCACCGCCGCGGCCAGCAGGGCGCGGCGCGTCGTGTCGGTCACGCCGGTCGAGGGCCCCTCCTCGATGACCTTTTGATAGCGGCGCTGCAGGCTGCACTCGCGCTCCCCGAGGGCCACGGCGTTACGGCCGTCCCCGAGCACCTGGACCTCGACGTGGCGCGCCGGCGAGACGAATTTCTCGACGACCAGCCGCCCGTCCGCGAACGACGACACCGCCTCGCGCCGCGCGGCGGCGAACGCCTCCGCGATCTCCTCCCGCCGCCGGACGAGGCGCATCCCCTTGCCTCCCCCGCCGCCGGCCGCCTTGATCAGGACCGGCAGCCCGACGCCGGCCGCGGCGGCGCGCACCGCCTCGAGCGTGTCGCACTCGAGCTCCCCCGGCACGACCGGCACGCCGCACTCCTCCGCCGCACGGCGCGCCGCGCGCTTGTCTCCGAGCACCTCCATCGTCTCCGGCGACGGCCCGATGAAGGTGATGCCGGCCTCGCCACAGGCGCGGGCGAACCCCGCGTTTTGCGACAGGTAGCCGTAGCCCGGATGGACGGCGGTGACGCCGCGGGCGCGGCAGGCCCTGACGATCAGGCCCGCGTCAAGGTAATTGTTCGGCTCGCCGATCGGGACGGCCTCGTCCGCCAGCATGACGTGCGGCGCTTCGCTTTCCACGTCGGCGTGGATCGCCACAGAAGGGATGCCCATCTCGCGCAACGTTTTCAGGATGCGGCAGGCGATCTCGCCGCGGTTGGCGACCAGGACCTTCATTCCCGCGTGGCTCTCCGGCGGGCGCCGCGGCGTGGGTTCCTTGCGGACGCGGGACGTTTTCTTCACCATCGGTTGCCGCCTCACATCCTGTAGACGGGGGCGCGGCTCTCCTCGACGGGGGCGTTCAAGGATGCGGACAGCGCCAACGCCACCTGGCGGCGGGTGTCGGGCGGGTCGATGATGCCGTCGTCCCACAGCCGCGCGGTCGCGTAGTAGGGGTCCCCCTCGATCTCGTATTTCTTGAGGACCGGGTCCGCGATCGCGGCGGCGTCCTTATCCGAAAGTGTCTTGCCTGAGCGCTCGAGCTGCTCGCGCTTGATCTGCACCAGGACGCTGGCCGCCTGCTCCGCCCCCATGACCGCGATGCGGGCGTTGGGCCACGTGAAGAGAAACCGTGGCGAGTATCCGCGGCCGCACATGGCGTAATTACCCGCCCCGTGGGACGCCCCGATGATGACCGTGAGGCGGGGTACCGCCGCGGTCGCGACGGCCTGGACCATCTTGGCGCCGTCCTTGGTGATGCCCTGCTCCTCGTAGCGCTTCCCGACCATGAAGCCGGTGATGTTCTGCAGGAAAACAAGCGGGGTTCCGCGCTGCGCGCACAGCTCGACGAAATGCGCCCCCTTGAGCGCGCTCTCGCTGAACAGCACGCCATTGTTCGCAACGATACCTACCGGGTACCCCCACCAGCGGGCGAAGCCGCACACCAGCGTCGGCCCGTAATTGGCTTTGAACTCGTGGAACCTGCTCCCATCCACGAGACGCGCCAGCACCTCGTGCACGTCGTACGGGCGGCGCGGGTCGGCCGGGATAACGCCGTATATCTCCTCGGCCGGGTAAAGCGGCTCCTCGGGGGCCTCGACCTCCAGGTCGACCCGTTTCACGATGTTGAGGCAGGCAACGGCGTTCCGGCAGAGCCGCAGTGCGTGCTCCTCGTCGTCGGCCAGGTGATCGGTCACGCCGGAGACCCTCGAGTGCATCTCGCCGCCTCCCAGCTCTTCGGCGCTCACTTCCTCCCCGGTCGCCGCCTTCACCAGAGGCGGGCCGCCCAGGTAGATCGTGCCGGCCCCGCGCACGATGATGTTCTCGTCCGACATGGCCGGAACATAGGCGCCGCCGGCGGTGCACATCCCCAGGACGACGGCGATCTGGGGGATCCTCCGCGACGACATCCGCGCCTGGTTGTAAAAGATGCGGCCGAAGTGATCCCGATCGGGGAAGATCTCCGCCTGCAGGGGCAGGTAGACGCCGCCCGAATCGACAAGATAGACGCAGGGCAGCCGGTTCTCGAGCGCGATCTCCTGGGCGCGCAGGTGCTTCTTGATTGTCTCGGGAAAGTAGGCGCCCCCTTTCACGGTCGGGTCGTTGACCACCAGCATGCATTCCCGGCCCGAGATCCGGCCGACCCCCGTGACCACCCCGGCCGAGGGGGCCTTGCCGTTGTGCTGTCCCCACGCCGCGAGCGGCGAGAGCTCCATGAAGGGGGTGTCCGGGTCGAGCAGCTTCCCTATCCGCTCCCTTGCGAGGAGCTTGCCGCGCTTGCGCGCCGTGGCCGTCGCCTCATCGGTGCCGCCGCGGCGGATCTCCTCCAGTCGCGCGCGCAGATCCTCCCCGAGCCGGCGGTGGTGCCGGGCATTTTCCTTGAACTCTTCCGAACCGGGATTGATGCGGCTGCGCAGGCTGTCCATGGCTTCCGGATCCTCGCGTCGTGCGCCACGCCGGCGCGGGCGTCATGGTACCACCGCCGCGAGCGCCGGCGTCCATGTCCCTGCGGGGCGGCCCCGGTCCTACGCCGCCTGCGGCATCGAGGGCCGGCTGGCCCATAAGTCATGGGAATAATGCATGATCCGCCCTATCCTGGGCTCAAAAGAGCGATTGACATTCACCGGGTCTGAAGGTACTTGCATACTTTAGCCTTTGCGCCGCGTCTCAATCGCTTCGCGGAGGTCCCAATGACGGGCAGACAAGTTTTTGGAAGCCATATCACCGGGTAGCGCTTAAGAGTGAAACCGAGAGCCTCCGTCGCCGCCGGTACAGCTCTCTCCACGGCGTTTCTCCTGGGCCTGTTATGGGTCCTGGGGTTGTCGCCGAGCCACGCCGACCGCAAGGGGACGCCTCGAGGCGCGGAGTCGACGCTGGTGCAGCCGGATCCGGCTCCCGGCGCGGACAATCCGTTTTTCGGCCCGAACAGCTCCTACTTTTTCTGGACCCGGAACCGTCAGGTGCACGCTCAGCCGCGCCCTCTGGGGCTGTCGCCGCTGGGGGACTCGTTCCTCAAGGGGGAGC
>JANMQK010000205.1:0-6200 GCA_031370485.1 Acidobacteriota bacterium
CTCTCGAAGTTCTCCCACCAGCCCATCAGGGTGGAGATCGAGAACTACCCCGCGGACCGGGTTGAAGAAATCGAGGCCCCCAACTTCCCCGACGACCCGTCCCGGATGGGCAGTCGCAAGATCCCCTTCTCGCGCGTGATCTTCATCGAGCGGGACGATTTCATGGAGGACCCGCCAAAGAAATTCCGCCGGCTGTCCCCCGGCCGCGAGGTCCGGCTGCGCTGGGGGTATGTCATCCGCTGCACGGGTGTCGTCAAGGACGACCGCACCGGAGAGGTCACCGGTCTCCGGTGCACCTACGACCCCGAGTCGCTCAGCGGGACGCTGTCGGACGGACGCAAGATCGGGGGGACCATCCACTGGGTCTCGGCGGCGCACGCGCTGCGGACCACAGTGCGGCTTTACGACCGCCTTTTCACCGTGCCCAATCCCGCCGCCGGCGAGGGGGACTTCAAGGCCCACCTCAACCCCGGGTCGCTGCAGGTGCTCGACCAGGCCATGGTCGAGCCGTCCCTCGCCTCCGCCTCGCCCGGCGACCGCTTCCAGTTCGAGCGGAAGGGTTTCTACATCGCCGATCTCAAGGACTCCCGCCCCGGCGCGCCGGTCTTCAACAGCATCGTCCCGCTGCGCGACACCTGGTCGAAGATGGTCAAAGGCGCGCAGGCAGAGTAGCCGCCCCTTCGTCCGGCTCCGCATCCGGCGCGACGGGCGGGTCGGGGGACAGGGCGGAGTTGAGCGCCCAGTCGTAGGAGGCAAACCGGATTGGCGGCTCGCCGTGGTGTTTCTCGATGAAGGCGGCGACGTCTTTCCCCGCATAGGGGGCCAGGTAGGCGGCGGCCGTCGCCGCGGCCCCGCGCCAGCCGGGCGCAATGAAGTCCCTTCCATACCAGTCAAAATACCTCGACAGGACGAGCGTCTCCTCCTCCACACGCACGTTGCCGGGGGTGGTGAGAAAAACCCGGGCGCGCTCCTCCAGCTGCGCTTCGATCCGGTCCCCCTCGAGGGCGAAGGGGGGGAGCGCCGCGCACGAACGCGAAGCGCAGTTCAGGACGAAGTGGATGCGCGGGTCCTTGAAGAACGGCCGCAGCAGGCGGTGCTCGATGTCGTCGAGGGCCAGATCGAACCCGCCGACCCGGTGCTTCGTCTCCGTCCAGACTCCGGGGATTTCCTTGATCGACGTGATGCTCGGGTGCTCGAGGACCGACTCGATCGTGTAGGCGTTGTAAGCGTTGACGAGAAGGGCCTCGAGATGTCCCGCAGCCAGGCGCGCCAGCGGGGCCGAGGCGACGCGCGTCAGGTAGGCGTCGATCTCGACACGGTGCCGGCGCATGAAGTCATAGTCCACCAGCCCGCCACGTGTGCCGCCGGCGAGGATCCGCGTCCAGTCGTCGTTCCCGAACCATTCGGTGCCCGAGGCGAGCGACGCCTCGACCGCCCGCGCCACCTCCCCCGACGCCTGCCGCGCCGCGGGCGCGCCGCAACCCGCGGCAAGCAGCGTGAGGGCGACGGGGACAAGGCGGGCCCGGAAAAGAAAAAACGGCCTCACCGCCGCTCGGGGCGACAAGGCCGCTTATGAGGACTTGGTAGCGCTACGGGGATTCGAACCCCGGTCTGATGGCTGAGAACCATCCGTCCTAACCCCTAGACGATAGCGCCACGATGGACTGGAAGATCCCTGAACGGAGGCGAAATTTTATCGGAGGATTGTCGGGAGTGTCAACCGCGATGCGCGGCCAGGAAGGCGGCCAGCCGGTCGAGCCGCCCGAGCGCGCGCTCCCTGCCGATCAGGACAAGCACCGAGAAAACACCCGGGCTCACGGCCGCCCCGACCAGCGCCACCCGCAGGGGGTGGATGAAGAGGGCCGCAGCCTCGCCGCGCGATTCGGCCAGGGAGCGCAGGGCCGCTTCCGTTTCTTTTTCCGAGAACGGCTCGACACCGGCGAGGCTGTCGCGCAGGGCGCGCAGCCGCGAGACGACCGCGGCGCGCCCGCCCGACTTCGGGTCCCCCCCGAGGTGCTTTTCGACCGCTTCGGGCTGGTACTCGAAATCGTCGGTCAGGAACGGCCGCGCCTGGCGCGCGAAATCAGGGATGACCTTCGCGCGCGCCTTGAGAACCTCGAGCACCTGCAGGAACCACTCGTGCCGGTCACCCCCCGGCCCGAGATCCGGCCGGAGAAGCCCCGCCCGCTCCAGATCGGGCCGGATCATCGCCGCTATCCCCGCCGGGGGGAGGTCGTTGATGTACTGGCTGTTGAGCCACTCGAGCTTCTGCTCGTCGAAGACCGCCCCCTTGCGGTTGATCGCTTCGAGGGTGAAGGCCGCGACCATCTCGTCGCGGGTCATCTTTTCGCGACCCTCGCCGGGGGACCAGCCGAGAAGGGCCAGGAAGTTGAAGAGCGCCCCGGGCAGGTACCCCTTGTCGCGATACTCGGTCACCGACACCGCCCCGTGGCGCTTGCTGAGACGCTTCTTGTCCGTGCCCAGGATGAGCGGCAGGTGGGCAAAGTGTGGCGGCGCCACTCCCGCCGCGCGGTAGAGCAGGATCTGCTTCGGCGTGTTGCTCAGGTGGTCGTCGCCGCGGATGACGTGGGTGATCCGCATCTCGATGTCGTCCGCGACGCACGCGAGGTTGTAGGTGGGCGAGCCGTCCGATCGGAGCAGGACGATGTCCTCGAGGACCGCGGCGTCGAACGAGGTGGGACCGTGCACCAGGTCGTCCCAGGCGGCCTTCTCCCCGGGCGCCTGGAATCGGATGGCGGAAGGCTCCCCCCGGGCCAGCCGGGCCTCGATCTCCGCAGCCGGCAGCGCCAGGCAGGCCCGGTCGTATTTCCAGGTGCCCCCGGCCTTCTCCACCGCCTGCCGCCGGCGGTCGATCTCCTCCGTCCCGCAGAAGCAGCGGTAGGCCTTGCCCTCGTCCAGGAGGCGGCGCGCCAGGGCCTGGTGCCTCAGGAGACCGCGCGCCTGGAAGTGCGGCCCCTCGTCCCACGTGATCTCGAGCCAGGCGAGGCCTTCGAGGATTGTCCGGACGCTTTCTTCCGTTGAGCGCTGCGCGTCGGTGTCTTCGATTCTCAGGACGAACGTGCCGCCGTGGCGGCGCGCGAACAGCCAGTTGAAAAGCGCCGTTCGTCCGCCGCCGACGTGCAGAAAGCCGGTCGGGCTGGGGGCAAAGCGCACCCTCACGCCCATGGACCTCGCGGAGTCCGGGGTCGCGGCGGTGTCGGTCATGGGGTCAGTCGGTGTCCTCGCCCCAGATGCGCCGGATCGTCTGCTCACCCCCGAGCAGCAGGCCCATCGAGATGTGCGTCCTGCCGAGCCCCGGGTTCGCCGTCTCAGGTCGCCCGGGGATGGGGAAAAGCGGCGCCTCGAAGTCGATCGTCAGGCTCGCGGGGAGGCGCGTCCGGAGGAAGACCCCCTTCTTCACGTCGAAGACCGCTTCACCCGTGCCCTCGCCTCCGATGATGCAGGTCACCTGGGGCGCCGTCGGGGGCTTGTCCGGGTCAGCCACGAAACTCGTCTTGACCTCGAAAAGCGCCTGGCCGTTGATGTTCTCCTTGAGCGTGTAGCGCCGGGTCATGACCAGGCCGATATTCTCGAGGCCATGGACGGTCATACGGGCCGGCAGCGGCACCTTGGCCACGTCGGTGAACCACTCCCCCACCTTGATCTCCTTCGGGCCTTCCAGCCGCGGGAAGATATTCTCCAGCATGGGAAAGCTCAGTTCCTTCATGTCGTCGGTAAAATCCCCGACGACCTTGTGCATCTCCTTGACGTTGCCGTAGGGGTCTAGAACCCCTTCCCAGATCAGCGACTGGACGTCCTGCACCATGGTGCCGTAGGGGGACATCGGGCTGCCCCCCCGGTAAAGCTCGACCATGAACCTCGGCACCTGCCGCCGGAAGGGCACCGACCCGTCCGCCGCCGCGTCCTGAGTCGAGATCAGGAACTGGATGAGCTCGATCTTCTCGAGCCCTTTCATCTTCGAGGTCCAGACGGCGAAGCTGTCGGTGTAGGCGGGAGGAGCCTGGACGATGATGTCCGCGGTCAGGGTTTCGACGCGGCCCTCGAAGGAATAGGTCGTGAGCTTCCTGGCCTTCGGGATCATCTTGAGAGTCTGCGCTTCGACGGGCGGCTTCGGCGGGGGCTCGGGCGGCTTCGCCGGAATAGGAGGCGGCATGACCGGGAACTTCTCCTGCGCGGACGCCGCGGCTCCGCCCCGGACCGCCGTGGTGACGAGGAACGCGCCCGCGAACGGGAGCGCCGCGAACCCGGCCGCCGCGCAACAAGCCTGCGCGCGCCGGACGAGAGAGGAGAATCTGGATCTCACGTCTGCGTCCCGGTCTCTCACATCAGGTACTTGTCCGACCCGTCAGCCGGGTCCGGCTCGCCGCTGCCCTCTCCGCCCTCGGGCTGGTGCTTCCAGAAATCGTCAATGGCGCGGCGGATGGCCGTCTCTTCGGGAAGGCGCACGTTGTGGATCCCGGCCAGGAGCAGGACCGACTGCCCCACGACGGCCATGTCCTCCTTCAGGTGGCGCCGCAGGGGCTCGATCAACTCGCGGGCGCCGAGAAGGGACATCCATCGCGCGGCGTCCCCCGCCCCCGCGGCCTCGACGAAGGTGTCGAGGTGATCGAGAACGAGCCGCAGCGCCGCCGGGGTGCCGAGCTCGCAGAGGATGATCATCAGGCTGTGCGCGGCCTCCTCGTCGATGTTGCCCGAGTCGATCCGCGCGCGCGCCGGCTCGACGAACGCGTCCTCGAGCTTTGAGAGGGCGTGCTCGGCCGCCTCGTAAAGATAGGAGTTCTCCTCCGAGAGAAAATCCATGATCTCGTTGACCGCGCCCACCGAGCGCAGCTCGCCGAGCGTTTCGAGCGCCATGGCCTGGGGGAAGAATGGGCCCCGGGCGGCGAGGATCGCCAGACAGCGCTCTTCGGCGGCGCGCCGCGCCGCCGTCCGCTCCGGCCCGCCGGCGGGACCCGCCGCCTCGACCGCCCGCGCGATCGCCGCCGCCAGGTCCTCCACCATCACCGAGGTCTCAAGCTCGAGCAGCGGCAGCAGCGCGCCCAGGTCGCCCGCCGCGCGGCGCACCTCGACCTCGTAGTTCCGGTACCGGGCCATCGCGACCACCGTCGAGAGCAGGAACCCGATCACCCACTCGCTGAGGTGCGGCCCCAGCCCCTCGACCGCCCTCCCGACCTCCGGGTCGGCCCAGAAGGACGAGACCTCGACGATGCGGCCGACCAGGTCGTCACCCGGCGCGCGCCCGATGGCGAGGGCGCGCCGGCGGATCGTGTCGGCGAGCGCCGCCGCGCTGGCCTCGAAGGCGCCGGCCATGAGGACCTCCTCGGTCGCGCCGATCCCCGCGGCGCCGAGCGCGGCGTACAGATCGCAGTCGTAGTTCGACTCGACCGCCTTGATCGTCTTCCTTATGTCGATCCGCCCGTTCAGCGCCGTGCGGAAGCACCAGCCGCAGTCGTCGATCTGGAGATGATCCATCAGGACGCGGAACGACTCGCCGACGCCGGTGTCCGCCGTGGCGCCCGCGCCCGTGCCACGCCACTGCAGCGATCGGAGCCAGGCGTTCAGGAGCGGGCGGTAGCCACCCGGCTCCGCGTGCTGGAGAGCGGCGCGCAGGATCGGCGGCGAGCCGAACCAGTCGGCTCGTAGTTTCAGAAACGCGGCCAGTGCCTCTCTTGCCTGCGGGTCGGCGCGGTCGGCGAGCGCCTCGAGGACGACCGACCAGCACGACTCGTCGAAATCGCGCCGATCGAAAGCCCCGCGAACCAACTCGATGGCATCCGGGGCGCGCAGCCTTACCAGCGCCTGCAACGCCAGCGCCGCGGGCCTGCCGCGAAGCATCCGGGCCCCGCGCGCGAGGTGGGACAGGTGCGCCGCGCCTCCGTGGCGGCCGACGTGGCCGGCCACCAGCTCCGGGGTCATCTCGTGCTCGTCGAAGAGGTAGGGGGCCAGGGGGTCCGCCGCCTCGGCGGGATAGTGATGGACGAGGCGGTCCGCCGCCCAGTAGCGGACCTCGGGATCCTCGTACTTGAGGAAATGCGCCAATTCCTTATGAGGCCAGAGTCTCTCGGTCATGGATTGCGTCCCGTTGGAGGAGGCGTGGGGATTATAGCCGATCGCCGCGGAGCGCCACACTTGCCCGGGCGCAGGGCGGCGGCCCGGGGTCGCGGGGCACGCGGTCGCGG
>JANMQK010000213.1:0-3128 GCA_031370485.1 Acidobacteriota bacterium
ACATCACCCGTCACGGGCACGCAGCACTGTTCCGGAAGAATTCCGCCGCAATCGGCGGCAGCGTGACAGGCAGTGTGTGATTGCGCATGGCCCGTAGGAATGGCGATCCTACGTCTGTCAAGCCCCGTTCTGTCAACTTGAAATCCGGGGAGCGACCTCCGAGCGCCTCCCGGTCCGGCTGCAGCCCGCAGGTCCCGGTGCGCTCGCTTCCGGCGGAACTCCGCCCCCGGGTGGGCTTTCAGCCCCGATCGAGGCTATCCTGTCGGCCTTTCACACCGATATCCGGGGGAGCGTGCATTGCGGATTCGAGCCGCTGTCGGCGCAGGAGTCCTGTCCCTGGTTGCCGCCGGTTTCACGACTGTCTCGCTTCCGCAGTCGAAGTGCCTCGACTGCGGCGGCGGAGTCTCCCCCGCCCTTTACGTCGATGACGACAGCACCGAGTGCCCCTGCGCCTACCCTGGGCCCAACACGAGCGACTGCGGGAGTGCGGCGAAACCCTACTCCTGCATCGCCGACGGCGTGATGAAGATTCCCCCGGGGGGCACCGTCTTCGTGGCCGATGGCACCTACAACGAGTGCATCGTGATCTCCCGAAGCGGGACCACGGAAAAGCGAGTCCTCATCACCGCCACACGCGCGGGTGGCGCGGTGATCTCCCGGAACCCCTCGAATCCTGCCTGCGTGCCGACCCCCGATGTCGTCAGCCTGAAGGGCGGCTACGTCAGCCTGAGCGGCTTCCAGGTGACCGGGGGCGCCGCCGGGGGCTCCGGGATCCGCGTCGGCGACGGCGCCGCCTGGAACGAGATCACCAACGTGGAGGTCCACCACAACGACGTTGGGGTCCTCGTCGAGGCCACGGCCGGCCGCACGACCATCAGGAACTCGAGGCTCTACGACAACGAAAAAGAGGGTCTCGCCATCGGGGCGGGAAACGCCGTCGTGAGCGGAGTGCAGGCCTACGGGAATCACCGGTCGGGAATGTCCCTCCAGGGAAGCGGCGCCCTCCTCATCGACTCGGTCAGCTATGCCAACCTCCAGACCGGCGTGATGGTCAGCGCCCCGGGCGTGACCCTGAACGGAGTCGAGGCCTACGGCAACGCGGGCAGCGGAGTCACGCTGAACGCGGGGGCCGACAGGACGATGGCCACCGGTCTGCACGTCCACGACAACGGTATCGCGGGGCTCGGCATCGCGTCGAACGACAATTCGGTCACCCGCCTGGTCAGCGAGTACAACAACGGCGATGGCCTCACCATCGAGGGGTCTTTCAATCGTGTCTCGATGGGGCGCGTCTCCTACAACGTGCGCGGTGTCCGCGTCATCGACGATGTCCGGCCGTTCGATTCGCCCACGGGGAATTCGATCCTGAACATGGAGATCGACCACTCGCGGCTCTACGACGGTCTCAAGCTGGATCGTGTCGGATACGACCTCGCGACCGGGGATCCGGACACGGCGCACGGGGCGAAGATGACGACCATCGAGAACTGCCACATCCACCATAACTTCACGAACGGAATCTACGAGCATGTTTCCGCCAGCGGGACGGTTATACGAGGATGCGAAATCGACAACAACGGGGGCAAGCTTGCCTTCGCCCACGGCGTCTACCTCGCTGGATCGGAGGGGCTCGTCGTGAAAAACAGTTTCCATCACAATTCCTACTATGGCGTCCAGCTCTGGCCGTCGCCGCGGGGGACGGCGGAGCAGCACTACGTGGTAGAGAAGAATGAGATGTTTTCGAACGGAAGCGTCGTGGGCAGCGGGGGGCGTAGAGGAGGCGGCATCGTCCTGGGCGGCGGATACCAGGAAGCGCCGCCCCAGTATCCGCAGTGGCCCCAGTACGTCGAGATCCGCTACAACGCCGTGGATCACAACGTGGGGGCCGGCATCGTCTACAACGTGGGTCCGTGCGGTGATGCCACGGGTTGCGACACGGGGGACGCGGGCAACCTGATCCATCACAACACGGTCTACGGCAACGACCTCCTGCAGCTCTCTCTCAATTGTGCGAACGGCGACAAGCTGCGGGTCGTGAATAATTTCTTCATCGGTTCGACACCGGCGGCCGGGGGTCCGTATCCGGTCCTCGCGGGTACCGCCAGGTCCAGCATGGCGGCGGATTCACTGGATGGGAACCTTTACGGGTACGCGTCCGGGAACTCGGAATCGTCCATCGTCACCTGGAACGGCCTGGCGTACTCGTTCGACGCGCTGAAGTCGCCAGGAGTCCGCCAGAGCCCCGGCTGCGCAGCCATGGCGTAGAGCGAGCCGCTGAGCCCCATGGAAAGCCATTCCTCATGGAACTCCCTCCTCCGATTCGTCGATCCCGGGACATCCCTGCGGACCACGGCGGACGGCGATCGCCATGGAGACTACCACCTGAGGAAAGGTTCCGCGGGCATGACAGGAGGCGTCTGCAGCGCGGAGACGAGCGGGGGGCAGGACATCGACGACGAGGACGTACCGGAGACGTGCGCCCTGCCCTCGCCCGGTATCGGCGCGGATTACTACCTTGACTCGGACGCCGACGGCGTGGCCGACCGTTTCGATTGCGCTCCGTTTTCCGCGCACGACGCGTCCGTGTGTGATGGCGACCCGGCGACCGTCTGGGAGGAATCGATATGCATCGCCAGGGGTTACGCCGGAGCTCTTTACGACCCGTCGGTCCACCCCGGCGCTCCCGAGATCTGCGACGGGAAGGACAATGACTGTGACGGAGCGCTCCTGCCGGGCGGCGAGGCCGATGCGGACCACGACGGCGTGTTCACGTGCGGCGGGGATTGCGACGACAACGACCCGAGGGTCTTTCCGGGCGCGCAGGAGTTCTGTGATGGCAAGGACAACGACTGCAATGGTGTCATTGACGAAGGGGTCAGCCCGGGCGAGGCCACGAACCTGCTTTTTTCAAGCACCGAAACACTGACCTGGGTCGCTCCGCCCGCGGCCATATCGCACTCCCTCTATCGCGGCACGCTGCATGGAGGGGCCTGGACGTTCGACCATGTCTGCCTGAGGACGGGACTGCCGGCGGCAACCGCCACCGACACCGAAACGCCGGCCAGGGGAGCCGGGTTCTACTACCTGGCGTCGGGCAGGACCGCCTGCGGCGAGGAGAGTCCCGGCTC
>JANMQK010000244.1:0-4531 GCA_031370485.1 Acidobacteriota bacterium
ACATGTAGATCGCTGTCAGCGGCTTGGTCGGACACGGGTCGACGCACAACCCGCAGAAGCAGCACCGCTCGTAATTGATCTCGAAGGACACGAGGCGCTTGCCCTTCCCCTCGGGCTTCTTCTCCGAGACGATGTGGATGCAGTCGTCCGGGCAGACCGTCTCGCACAGGTGGCAGGCGATGCACAGCTCCTCGCCTGATTCCGGGTGAAACCGCAGCCGCGGAACGCCCCGGAAACGGGGCGACAATTCGACCGTTTCCTTCGGGTACTCGACCGTGATGTGCGGGCGGAACTGGTTCTTCAGGGTCACCCAGAGACCGACCCACAGCTCGAGCAGGAGAAACGTCTTGAGCAATTCCTTGAAGTCGGTCGGCCGGGCACGCTTCGCGAGGATGGCCATTCAGGAGCTCCGCAGCACGATGACGAGCCCGGTGACGACCACGTTGGCGAGAGACAACGGGATGAGCCACTTCCACCCGAGGTTCATCAGCTGATCATAGCGGTACCGGGGATAGGTTCCCCGGAACCAGATATAGGTGAAAAGGAAACAGGACAGTTTCAGCGTGAACCAGAAGGTCCCCGAGAGGGCCGGGACGCGCATGCCCGCGAGGCCGCCCAGGTCGGCGCTGGCGATCGCGAATCCGAGGATTCCGCCGGCGGCGAGTCCCGCGAACATCGCGCGCAGGCCAAGCCGCGAGCGCTGGCCGACCAGCCACCCGACGAAGCCCCCGGCCACGAGCGGGACGAAGAACACCCAGCCGTTCTCCAGCCACTCCGTGGCCCGGAGGTTCGGGAACGGCCGCAGCCAGCCTCCGAAGAACAGCAGGGTCACGATCGATGAGACCACAATCATGTTGGTGTATTCCGCCAGGAAAAAGAACGCGAACTTCATCCCCGAATACTCCGTGTGGAAGCCCGCCACGAGCTCGGCCTCCGCCTCCGGGAGGTCGAACGGGATCCGGTTGGTCTCGGCGACCGCGCTGATGAAATAACAGAAAAAGCCCAGGACCTGGGGCACGACATACCACAGCCCCGCCGCCTTCTGGCTCTCGACGATTGTGACCAATGACGCCGAGCCCGCGAGCATCATGACCCCGAGGACGGCGAACCCCAGGGGCACCTCGTAGGAGATCATCTGGGCCGACGAGCGCAGGGCCCCCAGGAGGGAGTACTTGCTGTTCGAGGACCACCCGCCCAGGATGATGCCGTAAATTCCGAGCGATGATATGGCCAGCACGTAGAGCAGCGCGACGTTGATGTCGCTGATCCACGGGTTGACCTCGTAGCCGAAGATCGTGAACGAGCTCCCGGCCAGGGGGATCACCGCGAGCGCGGCCAGGGCCGGCACCACGGTGACGATCGGGGCGAGGGTGAACAGGAACCGGTCCGATTTGTCCGGGATCAGGTCTTCCTTGATCATCAGCTTCAGGGCGTCGGCTATCGGCTGCAGCAGGCCGTGCCACCCGACGCGCCGCGGCGCCAGGCGCGCCTGCATGAATCCGAGGACCTTGCGCTCGACCAACTGCAGGTACGCGATGATGAGAGGCACCACCGCCACCGCGATCAGCACCTGGATCGCCGGGATTACAACCTGCTGGATGAGCGAGATCCGGGTCATCGGTTCCCTTCAGCGGTCCACGTCACCGAGCACGATGTCGATCGAACCGATGACCGCGACGACGTCGGCCACCAGCCTTCCCTTGCACATGAGCTCGAGCGCCTGGAGATTCACGAAGCTGGGGGAGCGGAAGCGCATCCGGTAGGGCATCTCCCCGCCGGTCGCGACGATATAGAAGCCCTGCTCGCCGCGCGGGCTTTCCACCACGTGGTACACCTCGCCTTCCGGAGGCTTGATGTACTTCGGCACCTTGGCGCGCACCTCCCCCTCCGGCAGTCGGTCGAGGGCCTGCTCGACGATCCGGCAGGATTGCCGCAACTCCTCCATGCGCACGACGTACCGATCGTAGGTGTCGCCGTGCCGTCCCAGCGGAACTTCGAATTCGAACTGATAGTAGGAGCAGTACGGCTGCGCCCGGCGCACGTCGTAGTTCACGCCCGAGGCCCTCAGCGTCGGACCGCTCACTCCGAGGGCGACGGCGTCCTCCGCAGAAAGCACCCCCACCCCCTGCGTCCGGCCGAGAAAGATGCGGTTGACCGTCAGGAGATCCTCGTACTCCTTCTGGCGGGAGGGGAATATCTTCAGGAAATGGCGCACCCGGTCGGTCCAGCCCCGCGGCACGTCCTCGAGCAGCCCGCCGATCCTCATGGAGTTGTAGGTCAGCCGGGCGCCGCAGAACGCTTCGAAGAGATCGAGGATCAACTCGCGCTCGCGGAAGGTGTAGAAGAAGACGGTCATCGCCCCGAGATCGAGCGCGTGCGTCCCGAGCCACAAAAGGTGCGAGGCGATGCGCTGTAGCTCCGCCAGGATCACCCGGATGTACTGGGCGCGCGGCGGCACCTCGACACCCATCAGCTTCTCGACGGCTCCGCAGTAGCCGAGGTTCTCGGAGATGGCCGCGACGTAGTCCAGCCGGTCCGTCAGGGGCTCGATCATCGGGAAGGTGCGGTATTCGGACAGCTTCTCGACACCTCGGTGCAGGTAGCCGATCACCGGGCGCATCTCGGTGATCTCCTCCCCGTTGAGGGTCAGCTTGAGGCGGAGCACCCCGTGGGTCGAGGGGTGCTGGGGCCCCATGTTGATGTCCATCTCCTCGGTCCGGAACATCAGCCGTTCCCCACTCCGGTCTTGTCGACCTCTTTTCTCCACCCGAATCCGCGGATCGGAGCCTTCTCGAATTCGTACACGTGCTCGGCGGTCGCGACGTCCCGGTACTGGACGTGGTCCTCGGGCTTTCCCTCGAGCGGGTAGTCCTTGCGCAGCGGGTGGCCGACCCACTCGTCGGTCATCATGATGCGCGTCATGTCGGGGTGGCCCTGGAAGCGGATCCCGAAAAGGTCGAACACCTCCCGCTCGTGCCAGTTCGCCGTCGGCCAGACCCCGCACGCGGTCGGCGTCTGCTCGCCGTCCGCCAGGTCGATCTTCAGCGTCACACGGTGGTGCTTGCCGATCGAGAAGAGGTGGTACACCACCTCGAGGGGGTAAGGCTTCTTCGGCCAGTGGACCGCGGTGAGGTTGCTCAGGTAGTCGAACGAGAGCTCAGGGTCATCACGCAGGAACGTGGCGATCTCGACGAAGCGGTCCTTCTTGAGCCGGACGATCGGCTCCCCCACGTGGTAGGACACGTCGACCACCTGGTCGGAAAAGCGTTCCTTCAACCGGTCGACGGCCTTTGACGCGACGGGTGCTTTCATCGGGTTGGCCTTGGGTGCGGCCGGAGGCGCCGCTGCGGCCGGGGGCGCCTCACCCGCGGGGGGCGACGTCGCCGGTGGGCTTCCCTGCCCGCCCGCGGGCGGTTTTTCGTCCGTCATGGTGTAAGCGCCTTTTTTCACAAGCGGGCGCGGCCCTCAACTCCGCGCTCGCGGTCGGTGGAACGCGCTCGATCCCCGCTCAGGCGCTCGCGCGCCTGGCGATGCTCATCCTGTCGATCTTGTCCTGGAGCTTCAGGAATCCATAGAGGAGGGCTTCCGGCCGCGGCGGACAGCCAGGGATGTACACGTCGACGGGGACGAGCCGGTCCACTCCCTGGACAACGCTGTAGGTCGGAAACGGCCCGCCGCACGTCGCGCATGCGCCCATGGAAATGACCCATTTCGGCTCAGGCATCTGGTCGTACAACCGCTTGATGATGGGGGCCATCTTCTCGCACACGGTGCCGGCCACGATCATGACGTCGGATTGCCTGGGCGTTGCGCGGAACACCCCGGCGCCGAAGCGGTCGATGTCGTAGCGCGAGGCGACCGTCGCCATCATCTCGATGGCGCAGCAGGCCAGGCCGAAGGACATCGGCCAGAGCGCCGACTTCCTGGCCCAGTTGAAGACACTATCCACCGTGGTGGTGATGATGTTGGGGTGGAATCGATCCTCGATCAGACCCATTCCAGCGCTCCCTTTCTCCAGGCGTAGGCGAAACCGGTCACCAAGATACCCAGGAACACCAGCATCTCCACGAACCCGAACATCCCGAGGGCGCGGTATTTTACCGCCCAGGGGAAGAGGAAAATCGTCTCGACGTCGAACACGACGAACAGCACCGCGATGATGTAGAAGCGCACCGGGTAGCGCGACCGGGCCTCCCCGCTCGGAGGCACGCCGCACTCGTAGGCCTCAGCCTTGACCTTCTCGTAGGAGGAAGGGCGGATGACCGCGGCGATGCCAAGGACCGCCACGGGGAAGATCGCGGCGACGAGGAGGAAGATCAGTATGGGAGCATACTCGACCACGTCGCTTGACCTCCGGAATGCAGGGTCCGCGCAGGCGCCGCCCTTTTGGAAAACGTAACGCTAGCACACGGTCCAAAGGGGTGTCAACGGAATGAAAGAGCGTGCCGGGAGCGCTCAGGGCAGGTAGGAGTTCAGGACCTTCTGCGAGTAACCCATCGGCAGCTCCCGGTTTGCAGCCGCCATCTCGGCA
>JANMQK010000400.1:0-2472 GCA_031370485.1 Acidobacteriota bacterium
CCACCGGGACCCCGATCTGCTCTCCGAGCGTGCGCAGCTGCTCGGCCGCAGCGGGCCGGCGGACGTCGGCCGCCGCCCGCAGGGGCGACCGGCCGCGCTCCTTGAGCTCTCTGGCCAGCTTGGCGCAGGTCGTCGTCTTGCCCGAGCCCTGCAGCCCGGCTATCAGGATCACGGTCGGAGGCTGCGAGCCCTCCCGCAGCCGTCCCTCGGACCCCTGGTCGAGAATCGCCACCATCTCGTCGCGCACGACCTTGATCACCTGGTTTCCCGGTGTCAGGCTGCGGAGGATCTCCTCGGACGCCGCCTTGACCCGCACCCTTTCGATCAGATCCTTGACCACCTGCAGGTGGACGTCGGCCTCGAGAAGCGCCATGCGGATCTCCCGCAGCCCCTCCTTGATCTCGGTCTCGGTGAGGTGCCCGTGGCCCTTCAGGATACGGAACGCCTTCTGCAGTCTTTCGCTCAGAACCTGGAACATCGCGCTCCCCGGCCCCGCGCCGCTCAGACGAGCGACAGCAGGTGCCCCATCTTTTCCTTCTTGGTCTGCAGATACTTGCGCGAGCGGTCCGTCGGGGCCACCTCGAGCGGGATGCGCTCGACGATCTCGAGGCCGTAGCCCCTGAGCGCCGCGAATTTGCCGGGGTTGTTCGACAGCACCCGGATCTTCTGGCACCCGAGATCGCGCAGGATCTGCGAGCCGATGCCGTAGTCGCGGTGGTCGGCCTTGAATCCCAGCTTGTGGTTCGCTTCGACGGTGTCTTTCCCGGAATCCTGCAGCTCGTAGGCGCGGAGCTTGTTGATGAGCCCGATTCCCCGGCCCTCCTGGCGGAGGTACACGATCACACCCTGGCCCGCCGCCTCGATAATCTCCATGGCGCGCCGCAGCTGCGGGCCGCAGTCGCAGCGCAGGGACCCGAACACGTCCCCGGTGATGCACTCCGAGTGCACCCGCACCAGGACACGATCCCCCTTCTTGATGCTGCCGAGGACCAGCGCGAGGTGTGTCTTCTTCTCGATGTCGCTGCGATAGGCCACCAGGCGGTAATCGCCGCGCATCGTCGGCAGCGAGGGCTGGGCCAGCCTCCGGACCAGGCGATCGTGGCGCATCCTGTGGCTGATCAGGTCGGCGATCGTGATCATCTTGATGCCGTGCTGCCTGGAGAATTCGACAAGGTCGGGGATCCGCGCCATCGATCCGTCCTCGTTCATGATCTCGCAGATGACCCCCGCGGGATAAAGGCCGGCGAGCCGCGCGAGATCGACGCCCGCCTCGGTCTGCCCGGCGCGTTTCAGCACCCCGCCGTCCTGCGCCCTGAGGGGGAACATGTGCCCGGGCCGGGTGAGATCCTCGGGGCGCGTGCGCGGGTCGATCGCCACCTTGACCGTGAGCGCCCGATCGGCGGCCGAGATGCCGGTCGACACGTTTCTTCTGGCCTCGATCGACACGCAGAACGCCGTGTTGTAAGGGGACGTGTTGTCGTGGACCATCTGCGGGATGTCCAGCTCGCCGAGACGGCGGTTGGTCATCGGCATGCAGATGAGGCCGCGCCCGTAACGCGCCATGAAGTTGATCGCCTCCGGCGTCACCTTCTCCGCCGCGATCGTCAGGTCTCCCTCGTTCTCGCGGTCCTCGTCGTCCACCACAATCACGAACCTGCCGGCGGCGATGTCGGCGATCGCCTCCTCGATGCTGTGGAAATCCTCGGGACGTCTCGCCCGGTTCCGGCCCTGCTTGGCGCTCACGGCGTTTTGCTCTCCTCTCCAAACCCGTGCCTGGCAAGGTGTTGCCGGGTCACGAGAACGGCCTGCGTGTCTCCATCCTGGCGTGTTCTGAGATACTCGACCACAAAACGGCCTATCATGTCCACCTCGAGATTGACCGGCGTTCCGGGAGCCCACGACCCGAGTGTTGTGACCGCGAGGGTCTCGGGAACCAGCGCCACCTCGAAGCCGCCGTCGTGCCGCTCCGCGACGGTCAGACTCACGCCGTCGACGGCGATCGAGCCCTTCATCACGACGAAATCTCGGAGGCCGGGAGGGATGCCGATCCTCGACCGGCACCCGCTCCCTTCGGGGGCGACGGCCTCGACCATCCCGACACCGTCCACATGTCCCTGCACGAGGTGACCTCCCAGCCGATCCCCCAGCCGGAGCGGCCGCTCCAGGTTGACCCGGTCGCCCGGAGAGAGCAGCCCCAGCGTCGTGCAGGACAGCGTTTCGGGCGACACGACCGCCTCGAACCGCCCCGACTCGCGTTTCGCCACGGTCAGACACACACCGGAGACCGCCACGCTCGAGCCGCGCTCGATCGTTCCCAGGAAGCGGGCCTCGACGAGCAGTCGCGCCTCGTCCCCCTCCCTCCGGCAGGCCCTGACCTGGCCGATTCCCTCCACGAGCCCTGTGAACATGAGATCACTCATCCCGCCGCGCGCGCGGAAATCCCAGGCGTCCTTCGACCAGAAGATCGGGCCC
>JANMQK010000005.1:0-3090 GCA_031370485.1 Acidobacteriota bacterium
GATGCACGGCTTGCCGCCCCGCTTGCCTGGTTCGATGGTGATAATGCGCTGGTAATCCATGGAGTTAGACTAGCGATTCAGCCCGAGGACGTCAAGGCATCGCCGCTTCGTCCCCGGAGAGATTCAGGACCGCGATGCAGCGCGCCATCTTGGAGGACGTGGAGCCGCTGCCGCCCGGCGCCCAATCGCGCGATGGCCCGGCCGGTGTTGTCCTCAACCTCGCGGAGCTCGAACGCGAGGCTGATGTGAGCGGCCCCACGGCGAGACTTGCGTCGGGTATTACCAAACGCTAATATTGCGGCGTATGGTCAAGCGACCGTTCTGGGAGCGGAGGCTCGGTTCGGCGTTTCGCCGCCGCTCCGTCGTATGGCTCATGGGGGTCCGGCGGGTCGGCAAGACGGTCCTTGCCCGCTCGCTACCGGGGTTCGAGTACCTGGACTGCGAGCTGCCTCGCGTCCGCCGCCTTCTGGATGACCCCGAGGCCTTCCTCCGGAGCCTGGGACGAAGGGGAGCGGTCGTCCTGGACGAGGTCCACCGGCTCCAGGATCCCGCGGCGGTTCTGAAGATCGCGGCGGATCATTTTCCCCGCGTCCGCGTGCTGGCAACGGGATCGTCCACGCTCGGGGCCTCGGCGCGTTTCCGGGACACGCTCGCAGGGCGCAAGGCTGAAGTGTGGCTGACCCCGATGTGCCACGCGGATCTCGAGGCCTTCGGGAATACGGACCTGGTCCACCGTCTCCTGCACGGAGGGTTGCCGGGATTCTTCCTCGCCCGGCGCTTGCCCGAGGCCGACTTTCAGGAATGGATGGACGCATTCTGGGCCAAAGATGTGCTCGAGTTGTTCCGCCTGGAGCGACGCGCGTCGTTCCAGCGGTTCGCCGAGCTGGTCTTCGCCCAGAGCGGCAGCATCTTCGAGGCAACTCGATTCGCGCGTCCGTGCGAAGTGAGCCGCCAGACGATCGTCAACTACCTCTCCGTCCTCGACGCCACCTTCGTCGTCCACGTCGTGCGGCCATTCTCGGGCGGCACCTCGGCGGAGATCATCGCGGCGCCGCGCGTCTACGCCTTCGACACCGGGTTCATCACCCAGCACCGGGGCTGGCGCGACCTCCGACGCGAGGACCTGGGCGCGCTGTTTGAGCACCTGGTCCTCAATGAGATGCATGCGATCCTGGGGTCCCGCGGGACCATCCGGTACTGGAGGTCAAAGGCGGGGCCCGAGGTCGATTTTGTCCTCGATCGCCCCCGGTCTCTGATCGCCATCGAGTGCAAGTGGTCGGCCGGCTCCTTCGAGCCCGGCGGCATGCAGGCATTCCGGCGGCGCCACCCGGGCACGCTCAATGTCGTCGTGGCGGCGGACGTCGATCGGCCCTTCGAACGGAAATTCGGTGACCTGCACGTGCGATTCCTCAACCTCGACGATCTGGCCGGCCCGCTGACCTCCCACACGTAGCGCCTGCGGGCCGAGCTCCGAGGCTAGTCCGCAGACCCGGTCGCGCACCGCCGGTACCTGGAGCGGGAGCCTCATGCCTCGTGCCACCTCACGGCGTCACGACGCTCTTCCACCTCCTCGCGCGGGCACGGGGCGACGCCGCAACGCGCCGCAGCGTCGGACATCTGCTCACGGTCTTCGAAGTGGCCGCCGTCAACCGGGAGGTCCTGCAGCGCGCCCTGACCCTCGGCTGGGCCGACTTCGAGGATGCCGTCTGCGCGGCCGCCGCCGAGGGCGCCGGCTGCGACCTCATCGTGACGCGCGATGCGGCCGGCTTCCGCTCCTCGCCGGTTCACACCGTCGATCTGGCGGCGGCGCCGGCCCTGTTGGAGAACAAGGCCTGGCGAAGGACGCAGTCGGACACCCAGGTCCCCGCGACCCTGAAGCCGCCGGCGCGTGCTGGACGCCAGGGGACCGCTCGCGGGCTAGCGCGCGGCGTCTTGCGGCAGGGCGAGAAGCCACTCGTACGCCGGCTGCGCGACGACGCCCGGCGGGACCTGCGCCGGCAGAGTGTCGCGCGTCAGCGTGAGCAGGCGTCTTCCGGCCTTCGGGTACTGCCGGCCGGCCTCGTCGAGCGCCCGCAGCTCGCGCTCGGACGTGGTGGTGAGGGTCGTGTCGGCCGCCACCTGGATCAACTCCTCCCGGCCTCCCGGTTGCCGGGCGAGGAAGTCGACCTCATGTCCCTCGGGTGTACGAACGTAGGTGACACCCATGCCGCGCCGCTCCAGTTCCACGAGAACCACCGTCTCCAGCGCGTGCCCCACGTTGGCCCGCCCGGTCCGGTCGAAGACGGGGATCAGCCCGGGATCGACGGGGTAGGCCTTGCGCGGGTTCACCATGCGCCGCCGTTCAGAGTCGGAGTCCACCCAGGCCGTGCGCACCAGGAAGCAATCTTCCAGGTAACCGAGGAGCTGGTGGACGGTGTCCTTCGAGATGCTCAGGCCCTGGGATTTCAGGGCGGCGTAGAATTTCTCGACGCTGAACAGGCCCGCCGCATTGCCCAGCAGGTGACGGACAAGCCAGCGCAAGCCGACCACGTTGGTGACGCCATGGCGCTCCACGACATCGCGCATCATGGCGACATCCACATAGTCCCGCAGCAGTCGATGTCGCGTGGCTGCGTCCAGTCCCTGCGCCTCGGGAAACCCGCCGACCTGCAGGTAGTCGAGGAACGCGCGCTCGAGCGCGGAACGCTCCGGCGCCGTCAGGAAGTCCGGCCGCGCCGGCACGGCGAGGCCGTGGTGGCGCAGGTACTCCTCGAAGCTGAACGGGTGAATCATCACTTCCCAGGCCCGGCCGCGCATGGCGGTGGCGATCTCGCGGGAGAGCAGCGCCGCCGATGAGCCAGAGAGGAACACCTCGACCTTTTCCGCATCGAGCAGCCGGCGCACGAACCGTTCCCACCCGGGAACGACCTGGATCTCGTCGAAGCACCAGGTGACCGTCTCCCTGCCGCGCACCGCCGGGTGGCGACGGTAGTATTCCTCGACGAGCGGGTGCAGCTCCTTCGCCGCGAGACCATCAAGCTGCTCATCCTCGAAGTTGATGTAGGGCAGCCGCTCGCGCGCGACGCCGCGTCCAAGCCGCTCCTGCCGCAA
>JANMQK010000010.1:0-1624 GCA_031370485.1 Acidobacteriota bacterium
TCCGTCGTGCCGATGATGATCCTCCTGCCGATCGGCGAGGGAACTCCGTTCCAGGTCGGGCTCAACCTCACGGCCGCCCTGGCACGCGCCGCGCTCCTCCTGGCGATCACCTTCCTCCTGAGCCGCCGCGTCATGCCGCGGTTCCTGAACCTGATGGCCTCGAGCCGGAGCCAGGAGCTGCTGCTTCTCGTCACCCTGACGATCTGCCTCGGGATGGCCTGGGTGAGCCACCTGCTGGGGGTCTCCTACGCCCTGGGGGCCTTCCTGGCGGGGCTCATCCTGGGGGGCACCGAGTACGCCCACCAGATGAGCGCCGATGTCATTCCGTTCCGCGACGTGTTCTCGGGGATCTTCTTCGTCGCCATGGGCATGCTGCTCGACCCCGTCTACACCATCGCCTCGTGGAAGGAAGTCCTGCTGTTCGTCGGGATCATCCTGGTCGGCAAGACCGCGATCACCACGGCGGCCATCGCTCTCTTCCGCTTCCCGCTCACGGTGTCGCTGCAGGCGGGGCTCAACCTCGCGCAGGTCGGCGAGTTCTCCTTCCTAATCGCGACCATGGGCGTGCAGTCCCGCCTGATCACGCCGGAGATCTACAAGGTGGCGATCGCCGCCTCGGTCATCTCGATGATGGTGGCGCCTCTGATGACGCTCTGGAGCCCCCGCCTCTCCTCGCTGATGCTGCGCCGGACCGGGGGGCTCCTCTCCGCCTGGGAGAGGCTCGCCGAGTCGTACGAGAAGACACCCGGGGGCGCGGGCCTCACGGCGTCGCCCGCGGCCGAGGAGCCGTTCTCGAACCACATCGTGATCCTGGGATACGGCACGGTGGGGCGGACCATCGGCGAGGTCCTCATGTCGAACCACGTGCCCTTCGTCGGCCTGGAGGTCGATCCGACCCTTGTCCGCGAGGCCCGCCGACGCGGGCACCCCGTGCGCTACGGCGACGCGAGCAGCGAGGAGCTGCTGCGCCGCGCCGGCCTCGACCGCGCGCGCACGCTTCTCGTCACGCTCCCGGATCAGGTCATGGAGAGGGCCGTCATCAAGCGCGCGCGCCGGGTCAACCCGGGACTCTTCATCCTGGCGCGCGGCCGCCGCGGCACCGAGGACGAGCAGCTTTACCTGGAGGGCGCCGACGAGGTCATCCACGAGACCTTCGAGGTCGGGGTCGAGTTCATCGCGCGCGTCCTGAGGCGCCTCAACATTCCGAAGCAGGAAGTGGAGCGGCAGATAGGACGCGTGCGCAGCGGCCGCTACGAGATCTTCCGCCGCCAGGACTTCGCGCCCCTGCCGCTCGGCGACGTGCGGCGCGCGCTCGACACGCTGCGCGTCGAGTTCCTGGAAATCCACCGGGACTCCCCGCTCGTCGGCAGGAGCCTGAGGGACGCCGGCATCCGCGAGGCGACAGGGGCCCTGGTGCTGGCGGTGGTGCGCGACGGCACGACCATCCACTCGCCCGAGGCCCACTTCACCCTTCAGGAAAAGGACACGATCCTCGTCTCCGGGGCCCACGAGCAGGTGGCGCAGGTCGAGGAACTCCTCGCGTCAGGCCGCGCCGGCGACTCATGACGCGTCCCGTTTTTCTAAGCTGTGAGGGAATCTCCAAGTCGTTCGGCGGACCGCCGCT
>JANMQK010000047.1:0-13401 GCA_031370485.1 Acidobacteriota bacterium
TGACGCTCGCGGAGCGGCTGCAGCACGGAACTCTTCTCGTGAGCTTCACGGTCCTCGTCGTGACCGGCTTCATGCTGCACTACCCGGACGCGTGGTGGGTCGCGACGCTGCGCCGGCTGTGCAGCGATGTGTTCGAGCTGCGGAGCCTGATGCACCGCGTCGCCGGCGTCGTGCTGCTCGCCGCGTCTGCGTATCACGTAGCGCACCTGGCCGTCACCACGCGCGGTCGGGAGTTTTTCCGCGACATGCTCCCGCAGCGCGCCGATGTCACCGACTCACTGAGGGTGCTGGCCCACAACTTCGGCCTGGCCGCCACGAAGCCCCGCTTCGGGCGCTTCAGCTACGTGGAGAAGAGCGAGTACTGGGCGCTCGTCTGGGGGACGATCCTGATGGGGGTCACCGGTGCAATCCTGTGGTTCGAGAACACCTCCATGGGGCTGCTCACCAAGCTGGGCTGGGATGTGGCGCGCACCATCCACTACTACGAGGCCTGGCTGGCCACCCTCGCGATCATCGTGTGGCACCTCTACTACGTCATCTTCAACCCGGACGTGTACCCCATGAACCTGGCGTGGCTGACCGGGACGATCACCCATGAAGAGATGGCCGACGAGCATCCCCTGGAGCTCGAGGCGGTTCGCCGGCGCGAGATGGAGGCGGCGGTCGCCGCCTCCGAGGCGAAGCCGGGAGAACCGAAGGGGCCGGACCACCCGCCACCGTCCCACCCTTCAGGAGGTCGAAGTGACAGCTGATCCGATGGGAAAGGACAGGCCGATGGAGCGACGCACGGCAATGCGCTGGCTGATCCGCGGTTTCCTCTCCCTCTGGGGGCTGGGGGCCGCGGCGATGGGGATCTCCTTCCTCAAGGCACCGTCCCCCGAGCGCCGGCCCGGAGAAGGGCTGGTTCGGTGCGGACCGATCGGGTCGCTCGCGGTGGGCGAAGCCCGCCTGGTGCGGCACGGCGCCGAGCCACTCTACGTCGTGCGATCCTCCGAGACGGAGGTCGTGGCCCTGTCGGCGATCTGCACCCACCTGAAATGCGTGCTCGCCTGGAGCCAGCCGCGGAAGCAGTTCGTCTGCCCCTGCCACGCGGGAGCCTTCGACAGCGCCGGCAACGTTCTGTCTGGACCGCCTACCCGGCCCCTGCCGCGCTACACGGCGGAGATTCGCAGCGGCGAGATCATCGTCCACACCTGATCGAGGGAAGGGGCGCCGCCCCCGTGAAACCGGCGAAGGGAGTCCGAACCGTGATCAAGTGGCTCGAAGAGAGGTTCAACCTCACGGAGATTTTCTCCTTCCTGACGAGCTTCGGACTGTTCCCCGCCGAGCTGGACTCGCGCAAGCCGCTCAAGGAGGCGCTGCGCGAGGGGCTCGACCAGCCCCTGCCCTCCTACGCCCGCTGGCCCAGGGTGCTGGGGATTCTGTCGCTCCTGCTTTTCGCGTTCCTGGGCATCACCGGCATCATGCTCGCCTTCTACTACCAGCCCACCGTCGCCGAGGCCTATGGGTCGGTCACGACGATCGTGAGGGACGTCAACTTCGGGTGGTTCGTCCGCCAGGTCCACCGCTGGGGCGCCAACCTGCTCCTGGTCATCCTCATCGTCCGCATCTGGCGATTCTATTTCCAGGGGATGTACAAGGCGCCGCGAGAGGCCTTGTGGGTCCTGTCGATCCTGGCCTTCGTCGTGACCACACAGGCCGATTTCACCGGAAGGCTCCTGGGCTGGAACGCGAATGGATACTGGACGGCGGTGCGCGCCTTCGAGGTCATCCATTCGCTGCCGGTCCTGGGATCGCTGTTCGCGTTCCTCGTCGGCGGGTCGGACGTCGATCAGATCGTGCTGACGCGATTCTACGTCCTGCACATCCTGGTGCTGCCGGCAATCCTCCTGGGCCTCTACTATCTCAATTTCTCAGGTGTGAGGCGCGTGGGACTGTCGGCGCTCCCGGGTGAGAAACGGGCGGGGCTCGGGGTCTACAAGGTCTATCTTTACAACCTGGTCATCCTCACGGTGCTGGTCTTCGGCTGCCTCATCACGCTGGCGATGGTCCTGCCGGAGCCGTTCGTCCAGGTGGCCGATCCGCTCGCGACTCCTCCCGGCGCGCGGCCTCCCTGGTATCTCCTGGCCTCGCACGCGGTCCTCGAGTCAGGCCCCTCGATGGTGCCCCGGCCGGTCCGGGGGTTCCTGATCGAGGCGGTCCTCGGGCTGACCCTTCTCGTGCCGTTCCTCGACCGGAGCCCGGGGCGCGAGGCGCGCGATCGGCGCATCGCCATCCTCGTCGGCGTCGCCGCCATCGCCCTCTGGGCTTTCTTCACGTGGACCGGTTACAGCCTCGAGAGGATCCGATGATCGCGGGAATCCTGCTCCTGGCCCTGGCGGCGCCTCCGGCCAACCTGTGCTCTCTCTGCCATTCGGACGTGCGCGTCCAGTTCGAGCGCGGCGTGCATTACCGCGAGGGGGTCGCGTGCACCTCATGCCACGGAGGAAACCCCGCCGCGTCCACAGTGGCCGAGGCCCATCGAGGTGACTTTCGCGGCGTGCCCCGCCGCCGCGATGTCCCCGCCCTCTGCGCCTCGTGCCACGACGACGTCGCGCGCATGCGCCCGTACAACCTGCCCGCGGACCAGTACGCCCTCTACCGCACCTCGCGGCACGGCGTCCTCCTGGCGAAGGGGGACGAGCGGGTGGCGGTCTGCACCGACTGCCACGGGGTGCACGAGATCCGCGCGCGCGCGGACCCCGCGAGCAGTGTTTTTCCGAAGAACATCCCGCAGACCTGCGGCCGCTGCCACGGCGACCCGGCGCTCATCGCCCGGTACGGCCTGCCCGGGAACGCCTACCTCGACTACAAGGAAAGCGTCCATGGCCGCGCGTTTCTCGAGCAGGGCGACGCCGGCGCCCCCGAGTGCTCGCGCTGCCACGGGGCGCACGGCGCCACCCCTCCGGGGGTGGGGGACATCGACAAGGTCTGCGGGCAGTGCCACGCCACAGCGCGGGCCTCGTTCATCGAGGGACCCCACAAGCGGGCCATGGACGCGGCCGGGCTGCCGGAATGCGCCTCCTGTCACGATCATCACCGGGTTCTCCCCGCCAGCATGAGCCTTCTCGACGAGGCCTGCGCCCGGTGCCACGCGCAGAATTCGCCCGAGCAGGGGGTCGCGACGAGCATGAAGACGCTCCTGACTCAGGCCTCCGACGAGATCGACCGGGCCCGGGCGATGGTTGAAAAGGCGGCGGCGATTCCTCTTTACGTCCTGGACGACCGCGCCCGCCTGGAGGAGGCCCGCACGGCCCTTCTGGAGTCCTACCCGGTGATGCATTCGTTGTCGGTGCCCCAGGTCGAGCACCTCACGCAGCGGGCCCGATCGATCTCGAACGAGGTCGAATCGGAGATCAGCGGCAAGCTCGAGCAGCGCAAGTGGCGCCGCGTCGGGCTCCTGGTTTTCTGGTTCTAC
Organism: Acidobacteriota bacterium; assembly: GCA_031370485.1. GTDB lineage: Bacteria > Acidobacteriota > Polarisedimenticolia > Gp22-AA2 > Gp22-AA2 > JANMQK01. The sequence continues at coordinate 3,458 of JANMQK010000047.1, forward strand.
CTTCTCCTGACCGTGGCGGTTCTGCTGCGGTTCCGCCATAAAGCCGCCGTGGGGTCGGCAGGGTGAGCGCCGAGGGCCTGCTGGCGCGCGCGCGGCGCCTCTTCGGCAGCCTGTCGTTCCGCGCCCTGGCGCTGGCGGGCGGTCTCTCCCTGGGGCTGGCGCTCATCGCGACGGGGACCGCCATGGAGGTGAGCAGCCGGCCGGCCTTCTGCGGCTCGTGCCACATCATGAAGCCCTACTACGAGTCGTGGAAGGGCTCGTCTCACAAAAACATCGCCTGCGTCGATTGTCACATCCCGCCCGGGGTGACCGCCGAGCTGCGCAAGAAGTACGAGGCTCTGTCGATGGTCGCCCGCTACTTCACCGGCACCTACAGCACCAACCCCTGGACCGAGATCGACGACGCCTCGTGCCTGCAGTGCCACCAGCGGCGGCTGCTGTCGGGCAGGGAGCTCTTCGGCACCATCCTGTTCGACCACTCGGCGCACCTGGCCGGCATGCGGCGCGGCAAGAAGCTGCGCTGCACGTCCTGTCATTCGCAGATCGTGCAAGGGAGCCACATCGCCGTCACGCCCTCGACCTGCATCCTGTGCCACTTCAAGGGCCAGGCCTCCGACACCGGGACGGCGCGCTGCACGTTGTGCCACCAGGTGCCCGACAAGGTGTTCGCGAAAGGCACCCTGCGCTTCAACCACGCCGACGTCTCGCGCTTCGGCATGGAGTGCACCTGGTGCCACGCCCGTCCGCAAGGTAGCGACGGGGCCGTGCCGCGGGAGCGCTGCGTGACCTGCCACAACGAGCCCTCCCGCCTGGCGAAGTACGACGACACGGAGCTTCTGCACCGCATGCACGTCACCGAGCACAAGGTCGACTGCATGCACTGTCATCTTGAAATCCAGCACGTCGGGAAGCCGAGCCTCGAGCGGGCCGTCACGTCGTGCGACACCTGCCACGACTCCGGCCACTCCGCCCAGCTCGACCTCTACAGCGGTCTTGGCGGCAAGGGGGTCGACCCGATGCCGAGCCCGATGTTCCAGGCCGGGGTGCGCTGCGAGGGATGCCATTTCGCGATTCCCGGCCACGCTTCCGAGGTCCGCGGCGCCTCGGACATCTCCTGCATGTCCTGTCACGGCGCTTCGTACCGCACCATTTATCTTTCCTGGAAGGAAGGCACCGAGAGGCGCACGCGGGCGCTCGAGCGGCAGATGAACGAGACCGAGCGCGCGCTGGCGGCCTCACCGTCGCGGTCCCTCGCCGACGCCCGCTACAACCTGAGCCTGGTGTCCCGCGGCCACGGGATCCACAACGTGGGATACGCCTACGCGCTCCTGCGCCGCTCGCACGAGGACATGAACGCGGCCCGCGCGGCACGCGGCCTGTCGTCCCTGCCGCTTCCCTGGACCGAGATCCCGGTCGAATCACCCTGCCTGAGCTGCCACCAGGGCATCGAGGCGCAGCGGGGTGAGTTCTCGGGACGCGCGTTCAGCCACGCGCCGCATCTTCTGAAGGCAAAGCTCGGCTGCGAATCCTGCCATCGCACCCACCAGGAGCGCGCTCCGAAAGAGTTGGTCCGTTTCGGGCCGTCCGGCTGCGACTCCTGCCACCATCGCGAGACCCGCGCCGACTGCCTTTCGTGTCATTCCGGCGTGCGCGGGCGCAAGGTGACGAGCTTCCGGGGGCAGTTCGATCACGCCTTCCACCTGGACGAGGCGGGCCAGACCTGCGCCGACTGTCACGAACTCACTACGGACGGAACGGCGCACTTGAAGAAAGAGACCTGCGCCGCCTGCCACGAAGAGACGTCAGCCGCGGGCGAGGCGGGGGAGCAGTCGGAACTTGGCGGTGAAGTGTGGCAGGTAGGGCGGGCGCCAGGTCATCTCGACCCCTCCTAGCTCGGAGGCGCCTGCCGCAACCTCGGCCGCGATCTCGAGAATCCGGTCCACGTGGCTTTGCGTGTAGACGCGGCGCGGCATGGCCAGCCGGACGAGATCGAGCCCCGCCGGCACGAAAGCGCCCTTGGCATCAGTCTTCCCGAACATCACGCTGCCGATCTCGCACGACCTTATCCCGCCGGCCAGGTACAGCTCGCAGGCGAGCGCCTGCCCGGGGTAACGCTCCGGCGGGATGTGGGGCAGGAACTTCCTGGCGTCGATGAACACGGCGTGCCCGCCGGGGGGCTGCACGGTCGGGAAACCCCGGGCATTCAGGCCCCGCGCGAGGTAGGCAACGGACGCCAGCCGGTATTCCAGGTAGGTCTCGTCGAGCACCTCCTCGAGCCCCACAGCCAGCGCCTCGAGGTCGCGCGCCGCGCAGCCGCCATAGGTCGGAAACCCCTCGGTCAGGATCAGCAGGTTGCGCGCCTCGGCCGCCAGCCGGTCGTCGTTGAGGGCGAGAAAGCCCCCCATGTTCACGAGGCCGTCCTTCTTGCCGCTCAGGATGCAGCCGTCCGCCAGCCGGAAGATCTCGCGCGCGATGTCGGCGGCAGAGCGGCTCCCCTGCCCCTTCTCGCGCAGCTTGATGAAGTAGGCGTTCTCCGCGAACCGGCAGGCGTCCAGGATGAACGGGATGCCGTGCGCGTTCAGGACCCGGGCGCAGCTGCGGATGTTCTCGAGGCTCGCGGGCTGCCCTCCCGCGGTGTTGTTCGTGAGGGTCATCATCCCGAGCGGTATGGCGTCCTTGCGGCGGCGGCAGAGATCCTCGAGTTTCCCGAGATCGATGTTCCCCTTGAAGGGATGTTCCGAAGAAGTGTCGGCCGCCTCCGTGCAGACGAGGTCGAGTGCTTCGCCGCGGTCGTACTCGATGTTGGCGCGGGTCGTGTCGAAGTGGCTGTTGTTCGGGACGACAGAACCCTCCCGCACGGTGATCTGGAAGAGAATTCTCTCGGCCGCGCGCCCCTGGTGGGTCGGGATGATGTGCCGGTACCCCGTGAGGTCCCTGACGGCGGATTCGAAGCGGGCGAAGGAGCGCGACCCGGCGTACGACTCGTCCCCCACCATCATCGCCCCCCACTGCGCGGCGCTCATCGCCGATGTGCCCGAGTCGGTCAGGAGGTCGAAGGTCACGCAGTCGGCGGGAAGCGCAAAGAGGTTGTAGTCGGCCGCCCGCAGCCGCGCCTCGCGCTCCTCGCGGTCGGGAAGTGCTATCGGCTCGACCACTTTGATCCGGAACGGCTCGATGATCACCTTCATGAGCGACCCTCCGCGGACTGTTCCCGGACAAGCCGGCTGTCAATGCAATTATCGAGCCCGCCGCGGGGCATGGCGCCCCGCGTGGCGCTACGGCAGGCAGACCTCTTTGCCGATGACAGGGAACAGGCCCGGCCGTTCGCATATCATCCTGCGAAACCCCTCCTTCTTGCTTATCACCAGCGCCCGGACACAGCGGCGTCGGCCAGCTGAATCGCCACCTCGTGCTCGCTTTTCAGGCAGTTTCGGTTGCAGCCGCAGAAATGGGGGTGCTCGAGGTACAGGCGCCGGGACAAGAAGACGCGGCCGTCTGTCGATCACGATCGATATCGTCAGCGCCGACAGGATCAGCGCGGCGTAGAAATGGGTCTCCAGCCCCGATCCGGCCGTCACGGCGAGGCCGTGGCACAGCACAAGCGAAAAGAGCAGGACACTGGCGATCGCCCGCTGTCCGATCCCCCAGTCCCTGATTCCAATCCAGGTCACGCACCAGCACACCGCCAGGATCGCGAGATAGGACAGCACACCGAGGAGCGGCGCCAGGACGGGCGGAGGGATCTTCATCCAGGCGCCTCCGGCGAGCAGCAGGACCCACAGGAAATTCGAGTAGCCCTCGACCCTGTCGCCGACATTGAACACCGGGCCATTCCCCGCTTCCACGTTGCGCGCGTAGCGGTAGGAAATGTACGCATCGTCGAACTGGTAGCGATGCAGGTTCCACGCGTATATACCGGAGAGCAGGAGGATGAACAGGACGAGGTAGGCGGGCCAGGGCAAACCGGCCGGGGATTCCCGGGCCGGGTCCGGTCGATCCGCTACTCGCTGATTTGATCTCGCCATGTTCCGCGACCGAACTTTAGAACGAGTCGGATCGGCCCCGCCAGACGGCGGCCCGTCACGCAACTAATTCGCAAAATCGCACCGCGAGCGCACCCTTTGCGCCCGGCAGCCCGCCCTGCGCTCTCCTCAGGCCTCACGCGGCGGAGGCTCGTCGGGGACCTGTCGGCGTATCTTCTTGAGATACGGCCACCTGCGCCGGGGGCTTCCGGCGGACTCGCTGGCCCGGGAAAGATGCTGCCGGGGCACTCTTCTTGCAAACCAGGGTTCTGACCGCCTCATTCGATGGTCGCCGCCACGAGGTGCACGCCCATGCCCGGGAACGACACGAATCGCTGGGATACGGCCCGCACGCAGGTTCTGGCCCGGTGGCGGAACATCCTCGAGCGCATCCAGCGCCAGGACGAAGGCGGCGCCTTGGAGCTCATCAACGCGATGGACGAGTTCTGCGAGGAAGCCATCAGGTCGCGAGAGGCTGCGGAGGAGCGCTCCGGCACGCGCTGTGTTTTCTGCGAGAGTTTCATCGAGCATGGGGGCTGCTTCGGCATGCTCGGCGAAATCAACAGGGCGGTCCTGCACCGCAAGTGGAAGGTCGCGCACGGCCTGGCCACGACGAACATCAGGCGGCTGGAGGCGGCCGACTTCTCCGCCCTCTCCGGCTCGATGCCAGCCCTGAAGGCCGCGCCCGCACGATCGCCGGGAGGAAAACGCCCGGCCTGAGGAGGGTTTCAAAAAATGATCCAGACGCTCGACACCAGGACCGCGCCCCCCGCATCCGACCCGCCGGAGCCGCGCCGCGAGGCGCCCCGGCCTCCGGTCGGGCAGACGGGGCCGTCGCGCGCCTTACTGCCGACCGGCAAGACAGATGACATCGGTCCTTATCGCGTCATTCTGCTCTGCAGCAACCAGAGAGACACTTGAAGGCAAGTTCGAGGGTCCCGGCGTTGACCCCGTTCGGGCAGAGATGGAACGAAGGGAGAGGAACTCCCGCATGAAGGGTGGTGATTTCATGATGCCAAGGTTCCGCATCCAGGACATAAAGACCATCGAGACGACTCCGACATCCCCCGCGCATCTTCGCGCGAAGGTGGGGGAGATGATTCTCAACAGCACCATCGCCCGCGCAAAGGTCGAGGCGCTGAATCCGGAGACCGGTGAATACAAGGTGGTCCTCCAGGGGACGCTGGACAAGGAGGACATCAAGTGGGAGGAGAAATAGCCTCCGCCAGACCCCCATACGCAGGTTAGGGTAAATACGCCGGGGCCCTCATTTTGAGGGCCCTTTCTGCTTGCGGACCGATGCAGATCTCCCCGGATGTCACCATCGAGACGATCGAGCACCGGCTCATGCCGGTGGCCGCAACGCTGAATCGCAAGATAGCACCCGACAGCCCCCTGCTCTTCGCGGCCCTGACGATCCGGTGGGAGGTCTCCGACCCCTTGGCGGCGCTGTCGCGCCTCGAGCAGGCGTTGCTCGCCTTCTCCCCTTCCTTCGGCCGGCACGAGTGCAGGGGCCCCCTGGCCTATCACGTCTTCCTCCCGGCGAAGGATGCACCGGAGCCCATCGAGCCGCGCCTGGCGCTGGCGCACCTGATCGAGCATGCGGTCATTGATTTTCAGTGCGCCGTCCTGGGACAGGGGCGGTGCAGCGGGGTGACCGGGGCGCTGCGTGATCGTCCGGGCCGCTACGATCTGATGATCGAGTGCCGCGATTACAGCGTCGGCCGGCTCTGCCTGAGGCTCGCCGTCGCCTGGGTGACCGCGGCGATCGCGGGCGCCGCGCTCGGGACCGCCGAGGGGGACCTCCTGATCGCGGCCCGCCGCGTCCACCAGGAGCCCTGGGAGATGCACACGCCGCCGGCCCTGGCCTCCGGGCTGGGGTGGACCGAGTCCCGCGCCGCCCGCGCCCTGGCAGGACTGCGCGGCGCCGGGTACCTCGACGAGCACTCGTACGCCCTGAATTTCACCGGAATACCCGCCTACCGGATCAGCGTCGCCTGAATGGCACGCTGCTTGCTCTTCCCATCGTCGTGCAGGGGGGAGCACCGTGAAGAACAACTACGAAGCGCTCGACGGTAACGAGGCGGCTGCCCGCGTCGCCTACGCTCTCAGCGAAGTCATCGCCATCTATCCGATCACCCCCTCCTCTCCGATGGGGGAGCTGGCCGACGCCTGGGCGGCCGAGGGGCGGCGCAACCTCTACGGCGCCGTGCCGACGGTCATCGAGATGCAGAGCGAGGGGGGCGCGGCGGGCGCGCTCCACGGGGCGCTCACCACCGGCTCGCTGGCCAGCACGTTCACATCGTCCCAGGGCCTGCTGCTGATGATCCCCAACATGTACAAGATCGCCGGCGAGCTGACCCCCGCCGTCCTGCACGTTGCCGCCCGCTCCGTGGCCACCCATGCGCTGTCGATCTTCGGCGACCACAGCGACGTGATGGCGACCCGCGCCACCGGGTTCGCGCTGCTCTCCTCCGGGTCGGTCCAGGAGGCCATGGACCTGGCGGCGATCGCCCATGCCGCGACACTCGAGACGCGCATCCCGTTTCTGCACTTCTTCGACGGCTTCAGGACCTCCCACGAGATCCAGAAGATTTCCGTGGTCACCGAAGATGCCCTGAAAGAACTGGTCGACGTGGCGCTCGTCCGGGCCCACAGGAGCCGCGCCCTGGTTCCCGAGCACCCGTCGCTCAGGGGCACCGCCCAGAACCCCGATGTCTTCTTCCAGGCCCGCGAGGCCGTGAACCCCTTCTACGTCGACTGCCCCGGCACCGTGCAGAAGGTGATGGATCGTTTCACCGCGATCACGGGCCGGCCTTACCGCCTCTTCGAGTACACCGGCAGCCCCGAGGCCGAGCGGGTGCTGGTGCTTATGGGTTCGGGGGCCGGGGCCGCCGAGGAGGCGGTGGAAGCGCTTGTCTCGCGGGGCGAGCGCGTGGGGCTGCTTAAGGTGCGGCTGTACCGTCCGTTCTCCGCGCGTCACCTGGCCGAGGCCCTGCCGCCGACGGTCCGCTCGATCGGCGTGCTCGACCGGACCAAGGAGCCCGGGAGCCTCGGAGAGCCCCTCTATCTCGACGTGCTGGCCGGGATCGAGGAAGCCCTCGCCGCGGGACACGGCCGACTGAAAACCCGGCCTCGTGTCGTCGGCGGGCGCTACGGGCTGTCGTCGAAGGAATTCTCCCCGGCCATGGCGGCGGCCGCGCTGGCCGAGCTCGCCGAAGAGAAGCCCCGGAACCATTTCACCGTCGGCATCGTGGACGACGTGACCGGGACCTCGCTCTCCTGGGACCGGGGCGCGTCGGACGAGCCCGCCGAGACGGTGCGGGCCGTGTTCTACGGGCTCGGCTCGGACGGGACCGTGAGCGCCAACAAGAACTCGATCAAGATCATCGCCGAAGGGACCGACCTTCACACCCAGGGGTACTTCGTCTACGACTCCAAGAAGGCCGGGTCGGTCACGGTGTCGCACCTCAGGTTCGGGCCGAAGCCGATCCGATCGACCTACCTGATCCGCTCCGCGAATTTCGTCGCCTGCCACCAGGAGGCCTTCCTCGAGAGCATCGACCTGCTCGACGTGGCCGCGGAGAACGCGACCTTCCTGCTCAACACGACCGCGCCGGCCGAGAAAGCCTGGGAGACGCTGCCCGTCGAAATCCAGCGCTCGATCTTCGAAAAAAAGCTGAGGTTCTTCGTCGTCGACGCCTACAAGGTCGCCCACGAGGCGGGCCTCGGCCGCCTGATCAACACCGTCATGCAGACCTGCTTCTTCGCGATCTCGGGGGTGATCCCCCCCGAACGGGCAACGGCCGCGATCAAGGAGTCCATCGCCAAAACCTACGGGAAGAAAAGCGAGCGCCTGGTGGCGATGAACGTCGCCGCCGTGGACGGGGCCCTCTCCGGCCTCCGCGAGGTCGCCATCCCGAAGGTCGCCGCCTCGACGCTGACGCGCCGCGCAGCCGTCCCGAAGGAGGCGCCCGATTTCGTCCAGCGCGTCACCGCCGAGATCATCGCGGGGCGCGGAGATCTGCTGCCCGTGAGCGCGATGCCGGTGGACGGCTCCTTCCCGACCGGCACGGCCCGCTGGGAGAAAAGAAACATCGCGCTGGAAATTCCCGCCTGGGACGAGCCGTGGTGCATCCAGTGCAACAAGTGCGCGATCGTGTGCCCCCACGCCGCCATCCGCGTGAAGGCGTACCCCGCGGAGGCCCTCGACGGCGCGCCGGAGGCGTTCAAGAGCCTGGAATGGAAGGGCCACGAGTTCCCGGCGGGCACCCGCTACACCGTGCAGGTCGCCCCCGAGGACTGCACCGGATGCGGGATGTGTGTCGAGGTCTGTCCGGCGAAGAACAAGACCGAGGCCCGCTTCAAGGCAATCAACATGGTGCCGCAGCCCCCGCTGCGCGAGCAGGAAAGGCTGAACCTCGATTTCTTCCTCAACCTGCCCGAGGCCGACCGCGCCTCCGTCCACCTCGACACGGTCAAGGGATCGCAGCTCCTCGAGCCTCTCTTCGAGTACTCGGGCGCCTGCGCTGGCTGCGGCGAGACCCCCTACCTGAAGCTTCTGACGCAGCTTTTCGGCAACCGCCTGGTGGTGGCGAACGCCACCGGCTGCTCGTCGATCTACGGCGGCAACCTCCCCACGACCCCGTGGACGGCGGATCGAACGGGCTGCGGGCCGGCCTGGTCGAATTCCCTGTTCGAGGACAACGCGGAATTCGGCCTGGGCTTCCGGCTGAGCTTTGACGCGCAGCGGGCCCATGCCTCGGAGCTCGTGCGCAGCCTTTCGGGGCGGATCGGCGACGTGCTGGCCCGCGGGCTCCTGGAGGCCGATCAGAAGGACGAGGCGGGCATCGCAGGGCAGCGCGCCCGGGTGGCCGATCTGAAACGCATCCTCGGCGGCATTGACGACCCCGCCGCCCGGGAGCTCCTGAGTGTCGCGGACGGCCTGGTGAGACGAAGCGTCTGGATCGTGGGAGGGGACGGCTGGGCCTACGACATCGGGTTCGGCGGCCTCGATCATGTCCTCTCATCGGGCCGCGACGTGAACATCCTGGTGCTCGACACCGAGGTCTACTCGAACACCGGCGGCCAGGCCTCGAAGGCGACCCCGAGGGCAGCCGTCGCCAAGTTCGCCGCCGCCGGGAAACAACTCCCCCGCAAGGATCTCGCGGCCCTGGCCATGAGCTACGGCAACGTCTACGTCGCGCGCATCGCAATGGGGGCCAGTGACAGTCAGACGCTTAAGGCGTTCCTCGAGGCGGAGGCCTATCCCGGGCCCTCCCTCATCATCGCCTACAGCCACTGCATCGCCCACGGGATCAACATGACCCTCGGGATGCAGCAGCAGAAGCTGGCGGTCGAGAGCGGCTACTGGCCTCTCGTGAGGTTCCGCCCCCAGGATGCCGCGCGCGGAGAGAGCGCGCTGCATCTCGATTCCAAGCCGCCCCGGATCGACCTGAAGGACTACGCTTACCGCGAGACGCGTTACCGCGTGCTGGCGCTCACCCACCCCGAGGAGGCGAAGCGGCTGCTGGATCTCGCCCGCGAGGACGTCGCCGAGCGCTGGAAGCGGCTTCACGCCATGGCCGAAGCCGGTCCGAAGCCGGCCGCGGATCCCGACAGGAGGCCGACATGAACCTCAGGACCACCTACCTCGGGCTCGACCTGGCCTCTCCTCTCGTCCCCTCGGCCTCCCCGCTGTCGGAATCGATAGCGAACCTCAAGATGATGGAGGACGCCGGGGCGGGCGCCGTCGTGCTGCACTCCCTGTTCGAGGAGCAGATCGAGCAGGAAGGCCGGACCCTCGAGCATTACCTGAACCGCGGCACCGACAGCTTCGCGGAGTCGCTGACCTATTTCCCTCCGCCCCGCGCCTACACGTTCGGACCCGACGAGTATCTCGAACACGTGCGCCGGGCCAAG
>JANMQK010000150.1:0-7445 GCA_031370485.1 Acidobacteriota bacterium
TCAACGCCCGCGTCCATGTCGAACCGGCGCTGGTGCGTCGGACGGTGGAAAAGGCCCTCGCCGCCAGCGCCCGGGAGCGTGGCCTCGCCATCCGCCTGGAGACGATCGCCCACCTCAAGCCGGCCCGCCCCGTCCCCACCCACCGGGACCGTCAGCCTGTTCCTTGAACCATTCAAGACGCCTGGTCGCGGACTCTCAGTGCTCGTGGCGGTGCTGGAGATCGGGCCGATGCGGGTGTGAGTGGGTCGTCGGCTGGTGTGCGTGCTCGTGGGTATGGCCCGCCGCCGGAGCGCCTGCCTCGTGGATGTGATCGTGGTGGCCGTCGTCGTGGCGGTGCCAGTGAACGTGCCTGATCGCTCCGTGCGCATGCCCGTGTTCGTGCCGTTCGCCGTGCAGCAGCCACAGCGCGGCGAGCATCAGGAAAGCGGCCGCGATCTGGACCGGGAGAACAGGCTCGGAGAAGAGGGTCCACGCCAGCATGACACCCCAGAAGGGAGCCGTCGAGAAGACCAACTGGGCCCTCGCCGAGCCGAGTTGTTGCGCGCCGCCGATATAGAGGACCAGTGACAGGCCGTAGCAGAGGGCTCCAAGAAGAAGGGCCGCGGCCACGACATACCCGGGCGGCTGACCCTCCCCTGCAAACCTCGCCATAAAGAGATTGATGGTCCCGGCGGCGATGCCCTTGACCAGCGTCGTCTGGGCCGGCGTCAGCCCGTCGATGAGCGCGGTCAGATTGTTGTCCAGGCCCCAGCAGACACATGCCAGGCCGACGAAAAGCGCCGCCTTGCCCGCCTCGAATCCGGACGGCCAGACGAGCAGCAGGCTGGCCGCGAGGATCAGGGCGACGCTCGCCCATCCGCGCCGATGGATGTGCTCCTTGAAGAAGAGCCACGCGAGCAGGACGGTGACCAGGGTCTCAAGATTGAGCCACAGAGAGACGGAAGCAGCGTTGGCGAGCGTGAGACCCCGGAGAAACAACAAGGGCGCCACGACCCCGCCGAACAGGAGTACGCCGGTCAGGCGCAGGGCATTGCTCGAGAGAAGCCGCCGGTCTGGCAGCCCGCGCCACATGACAGCGGGCCCGACCACCAGCGCGGCGCCGAGGTAGAGCAGGGCGGCGAGATGGAATGGACCCGCCGAGTCGAGAAGCGGTTTGGCCAACGGGGCGGCGGCGCCAAACAGTGCCGCCGAGACCAGGACAAAGATCGTGGGCCTGAGGCCTGGGTGGCTCATGTCTTCGTTCGCATCTCAGGACGCGGCGTCACGGCAGTAGGCATACAGCGCGTCGTACAGCGGGAACTGCAGGCGCAGCTTCTCGTGGTCGTCGGGGGTGGTCCTGGCAAATCCCAGGGCGGCGGCCAGCAGGCCGGCCGATTCGGGGCAGGTGCCGGACTCGCCCTCGATGTCCGCGCCGTGAACGATGCGGGCGAGGCGGTCGAGTGCTGGGTCCTTCAGGCTGAAATCCTCGATGAGGACCTCGAACGTGCAGCGGTTCCCGCGGTGCGTGTAATCGGCGCCCGGAGCGTCGAAGGACTTCCCCGAAAGGCGCGCGGCGGCAGAGAGGACCTGGTCGCGGGGCACGAAGACGAATTCCGCCTCCTTGTCGATAAACCGGGTGATGAGCCAGGGGCAGGCCACGCGGTCGGTCTTCGCGCCCTCGCGCGTTATCCACTTCATCGTTGACCTCCCGGCCGCGCGGGCGCGCTCAGGCGGTGAGCGCGGCGGCTCAGTAATCCATCCGGAACGCCTCCTCCCAGCGTGCGGTGATGCGATCGGTTCATAGGGCCTCCGCTTCGCTCCCGATTATCCTGGATCCGATCGGGTTCCTGTACTACCCGGCCGGTTTCCGTGGCTCGCCCCAGCGGGCGAACAGCACGGGGACAACCACGAGGTTGAGAAACGTCGAGGTGAGGAGGCCCCCGAGGATCACCTCGGCCATCGGGCTCTGGATCTCGTTCCCGGGCTTGCCGCCCGCCAGCACGAGGGGGATGAGCGCGAGGCCGGCCGTCAGCGCGGTCATCAGGACTGGCGCGAGCCGCTCCCGAGATCCGCGGGAAACGGCTTCCCTGAGCGGCAGGCCCTCGTCGCGCATCAAATGGCCATAGTGACTGACGAGCAGCACGCCGTTCCGCGTGGCGATCCCGAAGAGGGTGATGAACCCGACGAGCGAGGCGACGCTCAGGCCCTGGCCCCCCAGAGCCACGGCCACGAGCCCGCCGATGAGGGCGAGAGGCAGGTTCACCAGAACGATCAGCGTGTGGCGGTGGCTGCGGAACGCCAGGAAGAGCAGGCCGTGCATCGCCACGAGGAGCCCGGCGGCGAGGAAACCGAGGTTCCGCACGCTGCGGGCGGCCTCCTCGAACTGCCCGCCGAATACGATCCGGTAGCCTTCGGGAAGCGGCAGGCTCGCGGCGATCGCCGCCCGCGCGCGCTCCACGACGCCCGTGAGGTCGCTGCCGGTGACGTTGGCGGTCAGCATGGCGACGCGCTGCACGCTTTCGCGCCGGATGAGGCCCGGTCCCAGGTCGAACCGGACCTGCGCCACGTCGCCGAGCCGGATCAGGCGGCCATCCGGCGCCGTCACCGGCAGGGCTTCCATCTGGTCGCGGCGGGAGCGCAGCCTCTCGGGGTAGCGCACGACGATCCGCGAGGTGATGCCACCCTCCACGATCTCGCCGGCCGGCGTCCCCTGGAACAGGGCCTCGACAGACTGCGCCAGGTCGGCGGGCGTCAGGCCCCGGCGGGCCATGGCCTGACGGTCGAAATCGATGAGGACCTGCGGGACCGAGGCCTGTTCCTGGTTGGACAGGTCCACCAGACCGGGAACGTCGTGCAGCACACGCTCGACGCTTGCGGACAGGCTGCGCAGTCCCGCGAGATCGGGGCCGAAGATCTTGATGGCGAGGTTGGTCTTGCTGCCGGAGATCATGTGGTCGATACGGTGGCTGATCGGCTGGCCGAAACTGACATTCACGCCCGGGATGGTCGCAACCGCCTTGCGCATCCCGGCCAGCAGCTCGGCCTTGGGCCGCCCGGGCCGTAGGACGACTTCCAACTCGGAGGCGTTGACACCCTGGACGTGCTCGTCCTTCTCGGCGCGCCCCGTCCGCCGGCTGGTGGAGACCACCTCGGGGAACGCCAGGAGCGTTTTTTCGACGTCCCGGCCAAGCGCGTCCCCCTCGGCCAGGGGCGTGCCGAGCGGGCTCACCAGGGCGATGGTCAGGCTGCCTTCGTTGAAGGGCGGCAGGAACGAACGGCCGAGGAAGGGGACGATCGCGAGCGCGGCCAGAAGCGCGGCCACGGCGCCGCCGACCACGGGCGCCGTTCGATCGAGGCACATAGTGAGGATGCAATCGTAGGCGCGCTTGCATTGCCGGAGGATCCAGGGCTCCGGAGAGTCGAGCAGCGCACCGCGCTGCAAGAGCAGCAGGCAGAGGACGGGGGTGACCGTGAGCGCGACGATGATCGATCCGGCGAGCGAGGCGAGATAGGCGAGCCCCAGGGGTCGCAACAGGCGCCCTTCGAGGCCCGGGAGGTAGAGCAGCGGAATGAACACGAGCGCAATCACGAGCGTGGCGAACAGGATTGCGCCGCGAACCTCCGAGGAGGCGCGAAACACCACCTCGAAGGGGGTTCGCCGTCCGGCGGCCGGCTTCCGCCGGTCCTCGCGCAATCTCCGGAGGACGTTCTCCACGTCGATGATGGCGTCGTCCACGAGGGCGCCGATGGCGATCGTGAATCCGCCCAGGGTCATGGTGTTCAGGGTGCCCCCGAACAGCGAGATCCCGATGACGCCCGCCACGAGCGAGATCGGGATCGCGACGGCCGAGATCAGCGTCGTCCGGAGGTTGCCGAGAAACAGGAACAGCACGATCAGCACCAGCACGGCGCCGTCACGCAGCGCGGCCGAGACGTTGTGGATCGCGATCTCGATGAAGTCCGCCTGCCTGAAATTCTCCTTCTCGATGACGACACTCGGCGGCAGGCTCTTCTGCAGGTCGTCGAGGACGCCGTCGACCCTCCTGGTGAGCTCCAGCGTGTTGGCGGCCGGCTGCTTCTGGATGCTGAGGATGACCGCAGGCCTGGCGCGGTAGGAGGCGGTCCCCCGGGCCGGCTCGGGCGCCTCGCGAACGGAGGCCACCTGCCCCAGCCGCAGCGGGATGCCATCGCGGACGCGCAGAACCGTGGCCGCGAGATCGTCCGCCGAATGGGCACGGCCGAGACCGCGGACGAGGTATTCCTCGCCGCCGTCGACGTGAAAGCCGGCCGCCGGGGCCGCGCTCGACTGCTCCAGGGCACCGACCACGTCTTTGACGGAGAGGCCCGCCTGGGCGCAGGCGGCCGGGTCCAGCTCGACGAGGTACTCGCGGACCTCCCCGCCGATCGGGACGACCTGGGAGATCCCCGGCAGCGCCAGGAGGCTGCGCCGGACCACGGTCTCGGCCAGCCGTCGCAGCTCCATCGGCGGCACCGCTTCCGACGTGAGGGCGATGAACGTGATCTCCCCCATGATGGAGTTGATCGGCCCGAGAGTCGGGCGTTCCACGCCAGCCGGCAGGGTGACGACCTGAAGCCGCTCGGCGACCACCTGGCGCGCGCGGTAGATGTCCTCGCCCCACTCGAACTCGACCCACACGACGGCGATGCCCGGCCCCGACACCGACCGGATCCGGCGCACGCCGGAAGCCCCGTTCAGGGCCGATTCGACCGGGAAGGTCACCAGCAGCTCCACCTCCTCCGGGGCCAGTCCCTTGGCCTCGGTGATGACCGTGACGGTCGGGGCCGAAAGGTCCGGGAAGACATCCACCGGCAGCCGCAGCGTGAGCACGAGCCCTGCCACCATGAACGCCGCGGTGGTCACGAGGACCGCCCAGCGATGGCGCAACGAACCCTGGATGATGCCGTTCAGCATGGCCGGCTCAGTGGACGTGCCCCTCGGGGGCGCCCGAGGAGAGAAGTGAGCTGCGACGGATGGCACCACCGCCCAGGGTGACGAGCCGTTCGCCCTGTCCCAGACCTTCGACGAGGGCCTGGTCTCCCTGCCGCGCGAGGATGCGGATTTCCCGGCGGGCGAAGCTCTCGCCTTCGATCTGCACGTAGGTGACGGCCACTCCCGAGTCGTCGATCAGAGAGGAGGCCGGGACGACGATCCCCCGGATCTCTCCGCTCAGGAGCAGATCGGCCTCGACGGCGCTGCCGATCGCAAGATCCGACGCGCTCCTGTCAGCCTCGACGATGAGGCTGATGGAAGCCGTCCGGGGGTCCACCTCGGGCGATCGCGAGATGAGACGCAGATCCTCCGATCCGATCCTCATGACCTCCGACGACCCTGGCCGGCGGAGCAGCAGGCCGGACGGGCGGCCTTGAACGCGCGCGGCGTCCGCCGGACGCAGCGCCACGACGATCCAGAGCGGCCGCAATCGCACCAGCCGCGCCAGCGAGGTGCCCGCGGTCACGGTCTGCCCGGGCGACACCGACACCTCGGCTACGCGACCCGACCACGGGGCGATGATCGGGATGGTCATGTCGGGGGACGAGCCGGCCGGCGCGCCCGCCGAGCCCATTCCCTGCCGGGCCGACCGCAGGCGGGCTTCGAGACCCGCGAGGGTGGCCTGGGCGCGCTCGAGTTCGGCGGCGCTCGTCGCTTCGACGCGCAGCAGCTCGGTGAGCCGCTCCACCCGGCGTCTCGCGGCGTCGACGTCGGCCGCGAGAGACGTGGCGTCGGCCTGCAGATCGGGAAGACTCCGCTCCCCGGACCTGGGCTGGAGCCGGAACACCACCCTGCCCTTCGTCACGTCGAGGCCGGGATACGGCCAGGGTTCCGGCGCGACGGCCGCATCGAAGGTGGCGGTCAGCGTCACTTCGCCTCCCGCCGGTGGCGTCACGCGCGCCGGACCGGCGACGCTCTCGTTAAGCGCCCCCTCCGAAACCCGGGCCGTCGCGAACGGCGTGCGCCATTGCTGCTCCTTGAGGAAGGCGATGGCGCCGGGATCGGCTGCCTCGGGGTCCGCGACCAGCCCTCCGGGCGAGGTAGGGGTGCCGACGCGCACGCCGCCGCCGGCAATCTCCTCGCGACCCGCGGGGCCGTCGATCTGGAAGACCATCTCGAAGGTCCCTTCCGATGGAGGTCGAACCTCGACCGGGTAGATCCCGTTCCGTTTGGGACGATCCTGCCGGAAGACCAGGTCCGGTCCCGATCCGCGGAGGATGACGGTCACCGCGCCATCCGCGAGCGGCGCGAAGCCCTCCAGGACGGTGACGTGCGCGTTGCAGGTCGCCGGCTGCCCGGCGATCAGTGGCCCACACTCGGGGAACACTTCGTATCGCTCTCCCCATGCCGTGACGGACCAGTTGTCTCCGGCCTGCGGAGTGGGACTGTCGGGCGCACTCCCCTTCAGGCAGCCGAGGGCGCCCAGCACGACGATCGTCGCGAGAGCCAGTCGTGAGCGCATCACCGATCCCCTCCTCCCGTGAGCGGTCGTCCGAGTACCGCCTCCAGATCGCGGTGCGTTTCGAGCGCCTGGGCGCGCGCGTCGATGGCCCGCAGCCGGGCGGCGAACGACGAGCGCAGCGCATCGAGAAGATCGGTCAGCCCCGCTTCCCCGGCGCGAAAGGCCGCCGTGGCGGCCTCGATGACCTGGTCGGTCTCGCCTGCGGTGATCCGGGCCTCGTCCGCGGCGGCGAAAAGCGCCCGGTACGCGTTCAGCCCGCCTTCCACCTCGCCTGCGAGCCGGGCCTCCGCCAGGCTCAGGCGGGCCGCCACGATGTCCTTCCGTCGCCCCGCCTCCAGCCGGGCCCCCTGGTCGCGGTTGAAAAGCGGGACGGCCCAGGTCGCGGCAACGATCGGGCCGCTCTGGCTGGCGCCGCGGTCTTCAATCGTCTGCCAGCCAAACTGGAGGGTGGGGAAGGCCACGATACGGCCGGCCCGACGGGCCTCGTACCCAGCCTGCTCCTTCTCCTGCTCGAGAGCGCTCAGTTGCGGCGCCCCTCCCGGGTGGAGGGCGGCCGGAGGCTCGGGAAGCGCGCCCGGCGCTGGCCGGGTCTCCGCGGGCAAATCGGGACGCAGGGCCCGCGCTGCCGCCTCGGCCCGGAAGTATTCGGCGTCGGCTCCGCCAGACTCGGCGCGGACTTCGCCCTCCGCGAGAGCGAATCGCCGCGCGGCAAGTCCGGACCCCTCGCCGACCCGCGCGCGCTGACGCTCTTGCTCCGCCAGGCCGGCCACCAGATCGAGCTGCTGCCGCAGGACCTGGCGTCTTTCGGACGCGAAGGACCAATCGGAAAAGGCTTTCCGGAAATCGCGCCGGACCGCGGCCTTGTCCGCCGCGAAGCGATGCTGCGCCGCGGCCAGCCCGGCTTCGGTGGCTCTCTTCCCCAATCCGTAGCGCCCGTCAAGGGGCGGGGTCCAGGCAAGCGTCCAGTTCGTGACTTGAGGGCTGGCCTCGGGC
>JANMQK010000204.1:0-3415 GCA_031370485.1 Acidobacteriota bacterium
GGCGCGCCGCGAACGGTTCAAGAAGATCGGGTTCGGCGGGGCGGTTCTCTCGGCGCTCTGTCTCGTGGCGGCGTTCCCGCTGGCCGGCACGGCCCGGCCCAGGCTGGAGCACGACCTCGACGCCGGGACGGAGGACGGTTCCTGGGCCGGCAGCCGCAAGACGGCGGATTGGGAGTTCTACAGGGACAACATCAGGGCGCGGTCGCAATGGCGGCACGCCGGCACGGGGGCGCGTGTGACCGTGTTCGCCTACCCTCAGGGGCTGCCCGACGACGGCGCTGAATTCCACGGCGGCTACTCACGGACCATGCGGGATAATGGCTTCGTGACAATCGCGGACGACGACAACGTGCCGCTGCCATTCCGCGGGTTCCACTACGTCGGCGAGACCCGGGCGCAATCGGGCGAGCCTCTGGCCACCGTGACCTATTTCCTGTACGACACCGAGGGCCGGGACATTCACCAGGTGGCGATTGCCGTCCCGCGCGCCGCGGCCGACGCTGCCGATCGCCTGGTGCGCGACTTCCTGGCCCACGCCCGCTGGATCGACGCCGTCCCCCCCGAGCGCTGACGGGCGGCGCCCGGCGCCGCCGCGCTCCTCAGTGCGGGTGCCTGCCGTGGCGGAGATCGACGCGGTGGAGGACCCTGCGGCCGACACACCGGCCCTGGGTGATCCCTTTATCGATCGCCATCGGGTAGTGGATGCCGCCGTACAGCCGTGAGA
Source organism: Acidobacteriota bacterium (assembly GCA_031370485.1). Taxonomy (GTDB): domain Bacteria; phylum Acidobacteriota; class Polarisedimenticolia; order Gp22-AA2; family Gp22-AA2; genus JANMQK01. Next base: position 725 of record JANMQK010000204.1, read on the forward strand.
CCGCCGCCTCCCGGGCCGCCTCGTTGAAAGAGCGGAAGGAGCGGCCGGTGAGCCCGCGGCCCTCATGAGTGCGATCGGTGAAGGTGAGCCTTCCGAAGAGAGCGGTCAGCACCGTCGCCGAGGCGCCCGACACCACCGAATGACCCGACGTGTACTCGGGAAAGGGGGGCGTCGGGATGAAGGTCTGCCAGGACGGGTCGATGACGCGCGCGATGTAGGTCACCGGCCGCAGGAGATTGGACCGGTATTTTTCATCCCAGCACGAGATGAAGGCATCGCCCATCGCCGTCCCGAGCAGCGCGTACATCGAGGCGGCCTGGTCCAGGCGCAGCCGGCGCGTCCCGGCGATCTGGCCGGCAATCGACAGCCAGTGGCCCGGCGGCGTCGACGTCTCGCCGGGGTTGTCGGCCCAGAACAGCGCGATCTCCCTCTGCCCGGCATCGAGTCCGTTGACCGCGTCGTAGACCGTCCGCGCCTGCGCGTAGAACGGCGAGCCTGCGATCTCGGAGTAGGGGACGGGCGGCGCAGGCTGGCAGGCGTCGCCGCCGTCGAGGGCAAACGACCTGAGCGTGCCCCAGTAGGGCTCGAGCGGGGAAACGACCGGTCCGGTCGGCACCCAGAGGCCCGGTCCCACGGGAGGAGTGAAGGGAAGACCGCGCGTCATCAGGAAGCCGTCCCGGTCGCTCCAGCCGAGGATCGCCTCTCCCACACTTCGGCCGTAGGCCTCCGAGCGTTGCAGGACGGCGGCGGGCACCTCTGCGTCGATCCGCTCCCTCCTCTGTTGGGCGCTGAGATCGTCGATGGCCTGGAGGGTGGCGGCCGATGGCGCGAGGAAGATCCCGCGCGCCAGGGTGGCCAGCGCCGCCGAGGCCGAGGTGGGCCAGTCATAGCGCCTGCCACGCTCGGTCCTGGGCATCGCCGGCATTTCGTTGAGCTGCCCGGCGAGGGAGACCTGCCCGGGGATTCCGTCCACGATCGACTCGTAGAGCGCCACGCCGGCATAGGCATAGGCGCGCGAGGCGACCGGCGGGGAGAGCCGCGACCCCTGGACGACCTTTTGGAAGAGGTCCATCCACTCGACGGCGACGCTCGCTTCGAACTTCCTGGCCTCAGGCTTCGGCTTCGACCCCGCCGTCGCTCCCGGGGTTCCTGCCAGCGCGCCCAGTCCGACTGCCAGCAGGCCCCCGAGGAGCCACGTTCCGACTCTCCTGCGACCCTTCGCTTTTTCTCTCATGCTTCGCCTCGATTTCCAAATGGTTGTTCCAGGTCAGCCGCCCTGGAGTACGGTGCCTAGTAATGTACGACGAGCCCCGCGGAGGCGCCCGTCGTTTCGCCGGTATTGCGACCGTCGAGCGTGGTGAAAGCCATCCCGGAAAGGCCGGTGTTTCGCGACACCCGACCGTACACCTTGGCGCCCACCCGGTCGTAGTCGATCCTGTTGCTCGGGAAGGTGAAGCCCGGGTCGCCGATGTCTGTCCCCGATCGCGCCCTCACCCTGGAGTAGAAACCGGTGAGGGTGACAGGTCCCAGCGTCACGCCGACCTCCGTGTAGAGGGGGACGGCGTCGGGCGCATCTCCGCCGCGCCTGTCGTACCCGACCTGCTGGGAGACATAGAAGCCGCGATACTCCAGCTGGTAGACCAGCCGGACGATCCAGTCGGCCGTCCCGTGTCCGATGCTGACCGGGGAGTTCGGCTCGTAATTGGATGCGATCGTTCGAACACCGGCGGCGCCGACCAGCGAACTCCTGGCCTTCAAGCCGCCCGATGCGAGCCGGTACTCGCCGAGAAGCTCCAGATCCTGCAGCCCCTCCTCGCGCATGTCGAACCCGTCTGATCGGGAGCGCACGTAGGGCAAATTGGCGGTGATAGTCAGGTTGTCCGTGAGGCCATAGGCGACCCACAACGAAAGACTCCTCGTGTCGACAGACCCGTCATTCGGGACATCCACCCGGGTGTCGCCAACCCAGAATCGCCCGTAACTCTCAGTGGTGAACGAGGCCGCCAGGTCTCCATGCCCCTTCTCCCGCAGGAACCCGTTGAGATCGGCGGCCTCGCTCGCGCGTGGAGAACCCAGCCACGCAAGCACGGCGGCGCTGATCGCCGCGCGCTTCCAGCCTCTCGCAGCGGTTGCCTGCATCATTGTCACCTCAAGATTGATCGCGAACACACAAGCAACATCCAGGCCACATGCAGGAAGGATGGATGCCCGGCGTGCGGGGCGCCACAACAGCCTGATTTGATCGGATCGGGACAATCAATCGGATAGAACCCGGGTTCCCGGGCGGGCGGCGCATCATAAAGGATATGAATCACGGCCCGCGGGATCGTGCGCCCTATGAACAGCCGTCCTGGTCGGGGAGGGGCAGGGTTGCCATTGTCCGGGGGTCGGCTGGTATCATGGCGCTCACAAGGAGGAACGACAATGAGACAACTCGCAATCGCTGGCTTGGCGCTCGTGATGGCGGCAGCCCTGGCGGCTCCACTCGTCGCTGGAGACAAGACGGTCACGCTCGAAGGCAAAATGGTCTGCGCCAAGTGCACCCTGAAGGAAAAGGGATTCGACAAGTGCCAGAACGTCCTGGTCGTGGAACAGGCCGGCAAGACGACCCACTACTACATCGAGAAGAACGAGGCGGGGAAGGATTACGGCGACGTCTGCCTGGCGGAGAAGACGGCGCGCGTGAAGGGG
>JANMQK010000207.1:0-4052 GCA_031370485.1 Acidobacteriota bacterium
ATGATGCGGACGCCGGGGACCTTCGCGAGCAGCCCGGCTGCTTCTACTTGAAGCGCCGCCGTGGACTTCGTCCGCTCCTTCCAGGGCTTGGTCACCATCCCCCCGAAGCCGCCCGTGGGGGTCGTGATCTGAAAGGTGACCGAGGCCTCGGGCAGCGACAGGAAGGTGTCGGTGACCCGGGTGGCGAACAGCTTCGTCTGATCGAGAGTCGAGTTGGCGGCGGACTGGATGATCGCGAAGACCACCCCCTGGTCCTCGCTCGGGGCGAGCTCCTTCTTCGAGAACATGTAGAAGGGGACCATGAGCGCCACCACGATGCCCCACAGGACCAGGACCACCGGTCGGAAGGCGAGCGTGCGCGACAGCAGGCCCGTGTAGATGCGCCGGATGGCCTCGAACTGCCTGTCGACGAACCCCGCGAAGCCTTTCTCGGTGTCCCCGGCCCGCAGCATCTTCGAGCCCATCATGGGAGAAAGGGTCAGCGCGACCACGCCCGAGACAATCACGGCGCTGGCCAGCGTGAACGCGAACTCGCGGAAGAGGGCCCCCGTCAGCCCTCCCTGCAGGCCGACCGGCGTGTAGACGGCGGCGAGGGTGATCGTCATGGCGATGATCGGCCCGACGAGCTCGCGGGCGGCTTTGATCGCAGCGTCGAAGGGGCGCTGGCCCAGGCGCAGGTGCCGCTCGACGTTCTCGACCATGACGATCGCGTCGTCGACGACCAGGCCGACCGACAGCACGATCGCGAGAAGCGTGAGCAGGTTGATCGTGAAGCCGGCCAGAAACATCAGGAAGACGGCGCCGACCAGAGAGATCGGGATGGCGACGATCGGGATGATGACGGCGCGCACCGATCCGAGGAACAGGAAGATGACGACGATGACGATGAGCAGGGTCTCGGTGAGGGTCTTGAGGACCTCGTCGATCGCGTTCTCGATGTAGGCGGTCGAATCGTAGGCGATGGCCGCCTTGATGCCCGCCGGAAGCTGGGCGCGGATCTCGGGCATGGCGTCGCGCACGGCCCCGACGACCTCCAGCGAGTTGGCGGTTGGAAGGACCCAGATGCCCATGAAGGTGGCGGTCTCGCCGCTGAAGCGCACGTCCACGTCGTAGTTCTCCGCCCCCAGCACGACGTCGGCGATCTCCTCCAGCCGGACGATGACGCCGTTTTCCTCCTTGACGATGAGCCGGCGGAAGTCCTCGGCGGTCGTGAGGTTGGTGTTGGCGATGAGATTCACGGAGACCATCGAGCCTTTGGTCTGGCCCAGGGCGGAAAGGTAGTTGTTCCGCGCCAGGGCATTACGGACGTCGCTGGCCGAGATGCCGAGAGCCGCCATCTTGTCCGGCTTGAGCCAGACCCGCATGGCGAAGGTGCGGCCGCCCAGGATATCGGCCCGCTGGATGCCGCTGATCGCGCTGAGCTTCGGCTGCACGACCCGCGTGAGGTAGTCGGTGATCTGGTTCTGGTCGAGCGCGCCGGAGGAGAACCCGAGATACATCGCCGCGAACTGGCTGTCCGCGGTCTCGAGCTCGATGATCGGCGCTTCGGCCTCCGGCGGCAGGTTGTTGCGCACCTGCGCGACCTTGGTCTGAATCTGCGTGAGGGCGGCGTTCGTGTCGTAGTTCAACTTTAGATGTACGGTGATCGTGCTGACGCCCTGGGCGCTCGAGGACTCGAGGTAGTCGATGCCGTCAGCGCTGGCGATGACCCTCTCGAGCTGTGTCGTGATGAACCCGCGCACGAGGTCGGCGCTGGCGCCAATGTAAGCGGTCGTCACCCGGATGACGGCGATGTCGCTGCGCGGGTACTGCCGCACCGCGAGCGAGCGGATCGACTGGAGGCCGGCGATCAGGATGACGAGATTGACGACCACCGCCAGCACGGGCCGGCGGATGAAGAGATCCGTCAGCCGCATCAGTTGTCCTCGGGGGAGGGTTTCGGATCGTTGCCCGGCTGGACGTCGTTGTGCGCCTCGACCGCGGCGCCGTTACGGAGCTTGAAGACGCCCGAGGTCACAACCTCGGCCCCCGGCTCGACCCCGCTGAGGACGGCGACCTGGTCGCCGCGCGAGCCGCCGAGCTTCACGAACTGCTGGCGCGCCCCGCGGTAGCCCTGGCCGTCCGGTCCCTTCATCTCCTCGACGATGAAAACCGAATCGCCATAAGGCGCGTAGGCGATCGACGAGGCCGGGAGCGCGATGACGGCGTCCTTGTTGTCGAGCAGCGCGCGCGCCGTGACGAACATCCCGGGCCGCAGGCGGTGCTTGGGATTTTCAAGCGTGGCCCGGATGCGGACGTTGCGGGTGGCCTCGTCGACGACCGAGTCGACCGCCGTAATCCGCCCCGGGACTTCGCTCAGCGCAAGGCCCTCGGCCGCCACCCGCACTTCTCCGCCTACCCGCATGCGCCCCATCTCCTGCTGCGGGACGGAAAAGTCCACGTAGATCGGGTCGAGGGCCTGGAGCGACACGACCGGATCGCCGCTTTTCAGGTACTGTCCCAGGTTGACCTGGCGGATGCCGAGGACCCCGCTGAACGGCGCACGGATCGTCTTCCTGTCGATCGTGGCGCGGATCTCGCCCACCATGCCCTCGGCCTGCTTGCGCTCCGCCACCGCATGTCGAGATCGACGGGGGAGTTGATGCCCTGGTCCCTCAGCCCGCGGATCCGGTCGAGGTTCAGCCGCGCCAGCTCGAGCCTGGCCTCCGCGGCCCCCATCTGCGCCTGCTCCTGCCGCGTGTCGAGCTGCACGAGGACGGCCCCGGTTTCGACGGCGTCCCCCGATTCGAAGGCGATCCTCTGCACGATGCCGGGCAGGTCGGCGCTGACGGTGACCCCCTTGAACGCGGTCGCCGTGCCGATCGCCTCGAGCCTGCCCTGCCAGAGGTCCTGCCGGGCGATGATGGTGGTGACAGCCTCGGGCGGGGGCTGGAACGAGCCCTGCCCGGAAGCCTGGATCTGACGGTATTTTACGAAGCCGATGCTCACGATGAAGGCCGTCATCGCGAGGAGCATGATGATCATTCTCTTTGCCATTGTTGCCATTCTCCGCCGCATCCGGCGGCCACTTTGGGGGCGCATGACCCGACGACACGCGCGGCCACCTCCCGGGAAGCGGGCCGGAAGGGTGACCTGCTATGCCTTTGCGGTGCGCCCGTCATTGTACCGCGAGAGGGCTGCGGTGGTTCCAGCCGGTTAGTGGCCCGAGGCCCCCCAGATCGCCTCGAGGCGCCGGTCACGGCCGCAGTTGTAGCGGTAGAACTTGTAGCGGATCGGGTTTTTCCGGTAATAGTCCTGGTGATACTCCTCGGCCGCGTAGAACGGCGCCGCCGGAAGGATGCGCGTGGCGATCGGTTCCTTGAAGCGGCCCGCCTTGACGAGCGCCTCCTTCGAGGCCTCGGCGAGGCGTTTCTGCTCGTCGTCATGGTAGCGGATGGCGCTTTGGTATTGCCCGCCCCGGTCGCAGAACTGGCCGTCCGCGTCGACCGGATCGATGTTGTGCCAGAACACCTCCAGCAGCTTCTGGTAGCCCACCCTGGCGGGGTCGAAGACGATCTGCACCGACTCGGCATGGCCGGCCGTTCCCGAGCTGACCTCCTCGTACGAGGGGTTCGCGGTCTGCCCGCCGGTGTACCCGGATGTCGTGGAAATCACACCGTCGATCGCGTCGAAGGGGCCCTCCATGCACCAGAAGCACCCGCCCGAGAAGGTGGCCACCTTCAGCCGGCTGTCGGCCGGCGGGGCGACCTCCTGCGTCGCCGCTTCTCCCGCGCCTCCCGCGAGCGCCACCGCGAGCAGGAAGGCAGCCAGGACGCCAGCGACCCTCCTCGTCAATTTCTCAGCCCGGGGAGGGGATCGCCCTTGGGGACGAACTCCAGCGCGAGCCCGTTGTTGCAGTATCGCTTGCCCGTGGGGGGCGGCCCGTCGCTGAAGACGTGCCCCTGGTGCCCGCCGCAGCGGACGCAGTGGTACTCGGTCCGCGGATAGATCAGGCTGAAGTCGCGCTTCGTCCCCACCCTCCCGGGCATCGGATCGAAGAAGCTCGGCCAGCC
>JANMQK010000210.1:0-5080 GCA_031370485.1 Acidobacteriota bacterium
GCCCCCTGGTGATATTTCAGATCGCCTCCCCCCAGGACGCTCTGCGGGTCGAGGTCCTCGAACCCGGCGAAGAGGCGGGCCAGCGGGATGCCGACCACATGGGCCATCACGCTCAGCCGTCCCCGGTGCGGCATCCCGATCAGGATTTTCCCGGCGCCCCGCGAGGCCGCCCCCTCGAGGATCGTGTCAAGCAGGGGGATGAGCGCCGCCGCCCCTTCGAGCGAGTAGCGTTTCGTCCCGACGAAGCGATGGTGCAGAAACCGCTCCAGCAGCTCCGCCTCGGCGAGCCGTTTCAGGACGCGGCCCGTATCGATTGCCGTCACGCGGCTCCGTTCGTCCGACTCCATCCGCTCGCAGATGAACCGGATGCGGTCGGGGTGCGGAAGGTGCATGAACTCGATGCCGATGGGGCCGCAGTAAAGAGCGCGCCAGCGCTCCACCTCCCCGGCGGTGGCGTCCGGCGCCGACATCGCTGCGGCGAGGTCGGGATGGCGAAAGGGCGTCAGGCGGCCCAGGGGGTCGAGGTCGGCCTCCATGTAACCCCAGCGGCGGAAGGCCTCGGCCAGCGGATTCCCACTCATGCTCACTCCTTCAGGACATGGCGTCTCAATGCCACAACAGTCTACCGCGGGAGGGGAATCGATCTGGGATACGATGCCCCGCGGCATTGACGGCGGGGCGCGGACCGGGGATGGAGACCAGCACGTGACGAAGCAGAAGTCCTCCTCGGGAGGGAGCCCCGCACGAAGGCCTACGGCCTCTCGCCGACGCCTGTTCTCAAAGAGAGTCGACCTCCCCCTGGGCGCGGGGCTGGTTGCCACCGTCCCGATCAGGAAGCGGACGATCGTCCACCGCTGGGCCCCCTCCGATGTCCTGCCCCACCCGACCTACATGTCGGTGCAGATCGGCCGGAGGTCGCACGCCCATGATGCCGAGTTTCTCGATCTGCTGAACCACAGCTGCGAGCCGAATCTCAAGATCGACATTTCGCGGAAGGCATTCGTCGCGGTGCGCGACATCTCCCCCGGCGAGATCCTGACCTATTTCTATCCCTCGACGGAATGGGACATGGCCCGGCCGTTCCGTTGCCGCTGCGGCTCGCCGGGCTGCATCGGCATCATGCGCGGCGCCAGGCACCTGTCCAGGGCCGCGCTCGCGGGACACCCCCTGAGCCGTCACATCCGGGAATTGCTGCGCGCTCCCGCCGCCGCGTCAGGCCGGAGGGCGAGGCGCGGGTAGGGAGGCACCAGGCCCGCTCCCCAGGTACCTGTCAAACCACCGCACGATCGAGACGGTCGAGCGGATGCGGTTAGGCGTCTTGCGGAAGCCGTGCCCTTCGTCGGGGAAGAGGACGTACTCCACCGGGACACCGCGCGATTTCAAATTGTTCACAACCTGCTCGGCCTCCACGACGGGAACGTTCGTGTCGTTGGCGCCGTGCAGGACGATGGTTGGGGCGCGCACGGCATCCACCCGGTGGATCGGCGAGAGTTCCTTCAGCATCTCCGCCTGCGAGTCCGGGTCGCCGTACTCGACCTTGGAGATCGCGGCCATCCAGGGCTCGGTGTGGGCGAAGAAGGTCTCGAAATTGACCACCCCGAAGAGGTCCGCGCCGGCCGCGAAGAGGTCGGGGTAGCGGGTCAGTCCGGCCATGACCATATAGCCGCCGTACGAGCCGCCCATGATGCCGATCCGTTTCGGGTCGGCGATCCCGGCCTTGATCACGTAGCGCACGCAGGCCTCGATGTCCCTGACGCCGTTAGCGCGCAGCGCCCCGTCGTCGAGGTGGATGAAGGTCTTTCCGAATCCTGCCGAGCCCCGCACGTTGGGGGCGAGGACACCGATCCCCCGTGACAGAAGCGCCTGGTAGGTACTGCTGAAGCCGGGGCGCTCCTGCCCTTCCGGCCCGCCATGAAAGCTCAGGACGACAGGCCCGGGCCCTGTCGCGCCGGCCGGACGGTAGAGCCACCCCGTCAGCTCGAGCCCGTCGTGCGCCGCAAACCGCACCAGCTCGGGTCGCACGAGCGTGGCCAGGTCGACACCGGCGTGGGGGCTCTCGGTGACGCGCCGGAAGCGGCGGGCGGCCCTGTCGAGAATCCAGATGTCCGAGGGGGCCGCGGCACCCGACGCGGCGAACGCCAGAAGCCGCCCATCCCTGGAGAAGACGGCTCCCGAGGCGATCTCGGCCGGCAGCGGCGGGGCCGCCGTCATCTTTTTAGTCCCGAGATCCATGAAGGCCAGCTCGCTCCGCCCCGCGACGTTCCAGAGGATGGCCGCGGTCGTGCCATCCTCGGTCAATGCGAATTCCTGCAGCCCGGCGTCGTCGCGCCCGGCGAGCGTCTCGATCGGCCCCGGAGCGCCGTCACGCGCGATAAGGATCCGCGCGAAGGCGACGCGGTCCCGGTCCTTGTCGGATCCCAGGTAAAGGGTCGACCCGTCCGGGGAGAAGGTTCCGCCGGAAAACTCTCCCGGCCCCTCGTGCGGCGTGAGCAGGGTCTCGCGCGCGTCTTCGAGTCCGACGAGAAAGAGGTCGTTATCGCCCCGGCTCTTGACGCGCGACACGACGGCCCGACGCCGGTCGCGGCTCGTGTCGGACAGCGTCCCGATTCCCTGGTTCTTCGCCACGAGTCTAAGGGCCGATGCGTCCATGTCATACACGTACGCGTCCATCGCCTGCGGGTCGCGACGGTTCGAGGAGAGGGCCAGGAGGCGCCCGTCGTGGCTCCATTCCCCCAGCCAGTTATTGTCGCGGCCCCCGTCGGTCAGGCGCCGGAGAGCGCTGCCATCAGCCCGGACAAGATGGACCTGTGAGTTCATCCCCCCTCCCGGGGCGACCGAGAGCGCGAGCCAGGCGCCGTCGGGGGACCAGGCAACGCCCCCCACCGGGTCGTCCAGGGCGGTGACCTGCCTGGGCCAGCCCCCCTCGACCGGGACCGTCCAGACCTGGGGGAGGCCGCTCAGGTTCGAGATGAACGCCAGGCGTTTTCCGTCGGGGGAGAAGCTGGGGGAATTGCAGAACCCGACCTTCGCCATCATGGCGACGGAGACCTCGAGGTCGCCGGCCGCCGGCGCGATGGCACCGGGGACGACCGCGGGCGAGGCCGCGCTACCGGCCGCCGCGAGCGCGAATATCGCGGCGAGAAACGCCGGAAGGGCTCGAATCATCATGATGGAGGCCGCGCCCTGGCCGGCGCGAGCCTCTGGCGTGCGGGCGGCCGGGCCCGGGTTCATGCGCCGGCCTCCCATTCCGTGTCAGTCTTCAGCACGCCGAGCGACTCCTTGAACGGCAGGCGGGCGGCGATGAAGTCCTTGTGCTCGAGACCGAGTTCCCGCGAGATGCGCCGGATCTCGTTGTCCTCCACGACCGAGATGAATTCGTCCGATGCCGATACCGCGAAGAGGCAGGTCAATAGGTTGATCTTCTCCTCCCGCGTGGCGATGCGGTTGAACTCGCGGGTGACGAGGTAGTTCTCCGTCGCGCCGAAGAGCATGCTCCGCGTCTTGGCCATCTGCACCACGATCGCCGCCTGCCCCTCGGGAAGACCGCCCTGCTCCATGACGAGCCGCTCCATCGCCCGGACTTCATCCCTGCTGACCTCGAGATCGGCATTGGCCACGCGGCCCAGGATGTAGGCGAAGGCCGCAAGGTGGCGGGCCTTTTCGGGCGGGAGCCGGTCGAGTTCCTCGATGATGCGGCGGACCGTCTCGGTCGCCGCCATCGAGGCGCGGTCCCCCGCCTTCGCCTTTCCCAGCCCGAGAAAATCGCGGATCGATCCCATGGGTCACGCCTTCCTGTAGCCCCCCTCCATGAGGGTCTGCCACTGCCGGCCGTCGGGCGACATGTCCATCTTGAACGTGTAGGTGCCATCCCCGCCGAGGTCGAAGATGGCGCGGCTACGCCCCTGGGGGCTCTCGCTGAACAGCGTGAGGACCTGGCCTTCGAACCGGCCGCGGAACTCGTTCGGAGGGGTCCCCATCGAGTCGAACCAGTGAAGGAGATAGTCCTGGCGGGCGGCGTCGTAGGAAAACACCCCGTGGCCCTCGAAGGTCGTCTGGCCGCCGCGCTCCTGCCGGTACTCCTGGATCACCGCGAAGCCGCCGAGCGCCAGTCGGTTCGTGATCTTCCCCATGGCGGTCCCGCCCTTCGGGTCCCAGGGGGAGGGGTGCATTTTTTCCTCGCCGGTCCACGTTCCGACGAGACGGGCGAGCTTCTTGTGGGCGTCGGTCGGCTTTGGCATCTCCATGGTGGCGTCTCCTTTTGGTGTGCGGGCGGGCTGAGTTTACGCGATCCGCGCCCTCACGGCGCGTCCGCCGCGGGCCGTTCCACCTTATGGGCAGGCCCGCCGGCGCAGCACCCGCCGCGCGGAATCGCCTTGCCGTGAGGGCAGGCGGCGGGGTGTCCGAGGAACGAGCATATCGAATTGTCACGGCCGGCGACAAGATGTGCTCGAAGTAGCAGGCCTCCTCCTCGACCAGATCCGCGTGCATCTGGAAGGTCTCGGAGAAGAGGGTCTCGGCCAGCCGGTGGCGGCGGATCAGGACCTCGGCGCGCTTCTGCCCCGTTGGCGTGAACTCCGGATCGGGACCCGGGGCGATGATGCCGCGCGCCCGCATCCGGTCGTAGACGCGCGGTGTCGCCAGGCGGGCGCCGACCGCGCAGATCTCGTGCGCCCGTTCGTCCCCCTCGCTCAGGAGCCACAGGTATTCGAGCACCTCGTCGATCGCTTCCTCGTCCTGCGCCTGGGTCAGGAACTCCCCGGCGACCCGGCCGTGCTCGAGCTGGATCTGCCGGTCAGCGCGCCGGCCGACCGTCAGATCGTGGGTCACCATGACGATCGTCTGCCCCCGGTCGTGGAGCCCTTGGAACAGTTCCATCACGGCGCGCTCGTTCTCCTCGTCGAGCGACCCGGTCGGCTCGTCGGCGAGAACGAGCTTCGGCCGGTTGATGAGCGCCCTGGCGATGCAGACCCGCTGCTTCTCGCCGCCCGAAAGGGCCGACGGGAGGTGCTTGAGCCGGTGTCCGAGCCCCACCTCCTCGAGCGCCCGCGCCGCCTCACCCTCGTCCGCCATGCTGTGGAGG
>JANMQK010000217.1:0-2242 GCA_031370485.1 Acidobacteriota bacterium
CAGGGCAAGCACGGCCGCAACCAGGATGCCGAGGGCTGATATGACCACACCACTCCGGGATTTCTGAGGGGTTGGTAGGCTCATTGTTCCCATTCAGGTGCAGACGGTATGGCAGGCCGACCCGGAATTGATACATCGACCATTAGTGATACTGCAGGCAGTCGTTCCAAAGACTTCACAGGGAGCGCCCCCACAGGTCTCCGAAGCCCCGTTCGGAGTTACCCGAATAGCACAGTGAAAGCAAGTGATTGCAGAGCCTCCACCCGCGCACTCGGAAACGCACTTTATTTGGGCTCGCAGGCCTCCGGCATCCCTGGATTCGTCCAGGACGAGATGCGGAGGCAGAACCGTGAGTGCCAGGAAGATCGCAATCATCGGGACTCGTCTGAGGTTCATGAGCGCATCCTCATTGAGTGGTGTTTGCGATTATCCTAGGCAAGCATAGTCATTGTGTCAAGCGATGTATGAACGAAGTTGCCCAAGCGACCTCGAACCAAGGGATGGAGCCACGAGCCGCAATCCTGCGGGCTACTTCTGTTTCTCGTCGAGCTCGGCCCATCGGGCGTAGAGACGATCGACCCGGGCCTGGAGATCGCCGAGCTCCGCAAGCCGCTCCTGCAGCAGGCCCGCGTCCGTCGCGATCGAGGGGTCTTCCGCGAGCCGCCGCGCCTCGGCGGCCTTCGCTTCGGCGTCGTGCACCGCGGCCTCCAGGCCGTCCCATTCGCGCTGCTCGAGATAGGTCAACCGCCGCGGCCCGCTGCGCGGCGTATTCGGCGACGCTGCGCGCGCGGCGTCCTTCCCGGGCGAGGCGTGCGGCTGCCGGTTCGACTCCCACTGATCGTAATCGGCGAAATGCTGCGCGACGCCCTGGCCGTCGAGGGCCAGCACCTGGGTCGAAACCCGATCGAGAAGGAGCCGGTCGTGGCTGACGAGGACGATCGCGCCGGGGAACTCGAGCAACGCCTCCTCAAGGATCTCGAGCGCCGGGATGTCGAGGTCGTTCGTGGGCTCGTCGAGAACGAGCAGGTCGGCCGGCCGGAGCATCATCCGGGCGAGGAGGATCCGGGCGCGCTCTCCCCCCGAGAGGCGTGATACCGGGGTCTCGAGCTGCCGGGGGTCGAAGAGAAAGCGCTTCGCCCACGATGCGACATGAAGCGGTCGGTCGCGGTAGATCACGCCGTCGCCGGCGGGCGCCAGCGCGCGCTTGAGGGAGAGGGCCGGGTCGAGCGTCTCGCGGTTCTGGTCGAAGTAGACGACACGCAAGGCCTCGGCGCGCCTTATCGTCCCGGCCGCGGGCGGATGTTCTCCGACGATCGTCCGCAGCAGGGTCGTCTTCCCGGATCCGTTGGGGCCGATCACCCCCAGTCGCATGCCCGGCGCCAGCAGCAGGTCGAGCCCCTCGATGAGGGTCCTGCCGTCGAATGCGACACGCAGGCCCTCGGCGGACAATAGCCGCCGGGTTTTCCTTCCGGACGCCGTGAAGTCGATGTCCAGGGTCGAGACCGCGCTTCGCGCCCGGCTCTCCGCGAGTTCTTCGATGCTTCGCTCGGCTGAGTTGATGCGCGCCTTCGACTTGGTCGTCCGCGCTTTCGCCCCGCGGCGCAGCCAGGCCACCTCGCGGCGAACGAGCCCGGCCAGCGTCTCCTGGTAGGCCGCCTGGTTGCTCAGCGCCGCGTCGCGGGCTTCAAGAAAATCGGTGTAGGTCCCGGTCACATGGAAAAGCCCCGAGGCATGGATCCGGTTGATCTCCACCATCCGCCGCGCGACCCTTTCGAGGAAGTAGCGATCGTGGCTGACCGCGACGAAAGCACCCGGTTCGCTTCGCAAGAGTGACTCGAGCCAGAGGATCGATTCGATGTCCAGGTGGTTCGTCGGCTCGTCGAGCAGCAGGAGGTCGGGCTTGCCCGCGAGCTCGCGCGCGATCGCGAGCCGGGCCCTCCAGCCTCCCGAGAGGCGGTCTGCCGGGATGCCGGGGTCGGTGAAACCGGCCCTGCCCAGGGCCTGGCTCGTGCGCCGGTGCCTTTCGCGATCATCGAGCCGTTCGTCCGTGGCGACCGCCTGCGCGACGATCTCGGCCACCGTCATCCCCGGGGCGAAGACCGGGGTCTGCGGGACGTATCCGATGCCGACGTTTTTCCGGCGGGTGCAGGTCCCCGCGTCGGGGGTCTCGAGGCCGCCGAGGATTTTCAATAGCGTCGACTTACCCGCGCCGTTCGGCCCGACGAGCCCGACGTGATCCCCT
>JANMQK010000230.1:0-4160 GCA_031370485.1 Acidobacteriota bacterium
GGCGGCCCAGCGGCGATACCCGTCGCGCGTGCGCCGGTCGGAGGCATCCACCAGCACCCTCTCCCCCGTCTCGGCGTCCTCCAGATCCAGGACCCCCACCGGCGGCAGCTCCTCCTCGCGGGGGTCGACGACGGTGATGGCGATCACGTCGTGCTTGCGCGCCGCGACACGCAGGGGCTGCGCGAAATCCCGTCCCAGGAAGTCGGAGATCAGGAAGACGACGCTCCGCTTGGTGATCGTCCGGTACATGTGCTGCAGGGCCATCGCGATGTCGGTTCCCCGCCCCTCGGGGCGCGAATAGAGGACTTCGCGGATGACGCGCAGGACGTGGTTCTTGCCCTTGCGCGGCGGGACGAAGGTCTCGATCCGGTCGGTGAAGGCGATGAGGCCGACCCGGTCGTTGTTCTTGATCGCCGAGAAGGCCATGAGCGCGCAGATCTCGGCCTCGATCTCCCGCTTGAAATGCCTGCGGGTGCCGAACTGCCCCGACGCCGAGACATCCACCAGGAGGATGACGGTCAGCTCGCGCTCCTCCACGTATCTCTTGACGTAGGGGTGCCCCATCCTCGAGGTCACGTTCCAGTCGATGGTCCGGACATCGTCCCCGAACTGGTACTCCCGCACCTCCGAGAACTCCATCCCGCGTCCCTTGAAGACGGAGTGGTATTCCCCGGCGAGCGACTCGTTGACCAGCCGGTTCGTGCGGATCTCGATCCGCCTGACTTTCCTTAGGATCTCAGCGGGCAGCATGTCCGGCCGCGGTGGGGGGCGGGGGCCCCTTCAGGGTACCTCGATCGTGTCGAGGACCCGCTGGATGATCTGCTCGGTTGTGACGTCCTCCGCCTCGGCCTCGTAAGAGAGGATGATCCGGTGCCGCAGGACATCGAAGGCGATCGATTTCACGTCTTCCGGGGTGACGTAGCCGCGACCCCTGAGGAACGCGTGCGCCTTGGCGGCCAGGGTCAGGAAAATCGTCGCGCGCGGCGACGCGCCGAACTGGATCAGCCCCTTGATGTCCAGCTTGTACTCCTCGGGGCGGCGCGTGGCGATGACCAGCTCGATGATGTAGTCCTTGATCCGCGAGTCGACGTAGACCTGCCCGACGACCTGCCGGGCGTGCATGATGTTCTCCGGCTGGATGACGCGCCGGACGTCGAAGGGCTGCAGCGAGGTCATCCGGTCCAGGATCTCGCGCTCCTCGGCCTTGCTAGGATAGCCGACCTGGATCTTCAGCATGAAGCGGTCGACCTGCGCCTCCGGCAGCGGATAGGTCCCCTCATGCTCGATGGGGTTCTGCGTCGCGAGGACCAGGAAGGGGGGCGCAAGTGGATACGTCGTGTCCCCGATGGTGACCTGCCGCTCCTGCATCGCCTCGAGGAGCGCCGACTGCACCTTCGCCGGGGCCCGGTTGATTTCGTCCGCCAGGACGATGTTCGCGAACACCGGCCCCTTGCGCGGCACGAACTGACCGTCCTTCTGGTTGTAAATCATCGTGCCGACCAAATCGGCGGGCAGCAGATCGGGCGTGAACTGGATGCGCTGGAACTTCGCCTGGATGGTGTCCGCCAGCGTCTTGACCGAGAGGGTCTTGGCCAGCCCCGGCACCCCCTCGAGCAGGAGGTGGCCGTCCGCCAGCAGCCCGATCAGCAGCCGGTCGAGAAGATTCTTCTGGCCCACGATGACCTTGCGAACTTCGGCCAGGATCTGCTCGACGAACACCGATTCCTTGGCTACCAGGTCGTTGATTCGCTTGACGTCCTGCTCCATGTTGAAGCCACCCTCCGCGCGCGGGGAAAATTAGGGAAAGGCCGGAAAGTCTAGACCAGCAAAACCCCGGAGTCAATTTCATGGTGGTGCGGAGAGTGTTGAAAGGGTGACGACCGGACATCAGCCGATGAGGGTTTGGTGCGGCAGACCGCAGTCTGCTCATACCGGATGAGGCTGCCGGCGCGACCGGGGATCAGAAGGCGAGCGAGAGCCGGTGGCGGCTGTTGGGGCCGCCCGGGGTGATCCACTCTCGGCGGTAGAGCTCGAGCCACGGTGCCGGGACTTCCAGCTGGTCCGGGAACAGCCGCCGCGCCAGAATCCTGCCCCAGGTCCAGGGCGCCAGCGTCACCCCCACGAGCATCGCCGGAGTCGTCCCGTCCGGGCGCCGCTCCGACCTTTGCTTCACGAAGTTGCGCCACACGGCGGCCAGGAAGAAGCGCTCCATCACCGCGTTCAACCGCCTGCCGAAGGCGATGGTCTCGCGGCGGTGGTGCGCCAGCGAGTGGCGCAGCAACCCGTGCAGGAGGTCGTTCGGAAACATCGCGGCGTCCCGTCGCCGGGCTTCCGCGGAGCGTGGCGCTCCCTTCGGGCCCCGTATGGGGTTGGGGTGGATGTCGTGGCCGAGCCGTTCGCGGTATGGGCTCCGCCGAAGAGTGCGGGCGTAGTCCTCGTCGCCGTCGGTGATGACCCGGGTGCGCGTGTCACCCGGGAGGCGGGGCAGCAGGGGGTCGAGGGCGCGCCGCACCGAGGCGGCCCGGCCGCCCCGCTCGTCCTGCCGGGGCCGGCGGCGCCACACCGCCTCCTGGAAACGGGACCGCCGGCCGGCCCGGGCATGGGGCGCGGGGTCGAGTGAGTACACGAACCACGACCGGTGCCCGACCACCGTGGCTACGCCGAAGGGGTAGTCCTGTGCCCGGGCGAAGACCTCCATGTGGTCGAGGACAAGGGCGCTGTCGGGTGCGCTCAGATGCTGCAGGGCCAGGACGTGCAGGAGAAGCGCATGACGCCCGAGACGCGCCGACAGACGGGTGACGGTGGACGGGGCGCAGCCGAGCGAGCGCGCCAGCTGGCGATGGGCCGACCCCGCCTCCAATCCGGCCGCGACCGGGATGAGAAGCTCGGGACGCTTGAGGTAATAGGAAACGGCGAAGCTCTGCTTGGAGAACGACCGCCTGCAGACGAGACAGCGAAAGCGCGGGACCCGCCGCCCATCGGCGCGGCGAAAGGAGCCAAAGGACTGGAACCGGAGCCGCGCCCGTCCGCTCAGCGCATGTTGCGGACAGTCCCGGCGGGGGCAGAATCTCGGTACGAAGCGACGCTGGATTTCGAGCCGCTGGATTGGCCAGTCCATGAAGCGGGCAGTGATGCAGCCGGCGTGCCCGCAGAGAAAACCCGGAACCCCTCAGGAATCAATGTCATGCCCCGCGTCCCCGACCGCCGCCGACCGCCCCGGACGCACGCTCGTTCGTCCGCGGGCCTCAACATTGTCCGCACCACCATGAAAAAAAAGGGGGCCCCGCGAACGGGGCCCCCGATTCGAAACTACTTACTTAGCTGCTACGAGCAGGTGGCGTTCGGCTTCCGCGGCAGCCTCTTCGCCCCCGGCGTGCATCCATCGGGCGGCACACCGTTGGGCAGGAAGGTGACCCCGATGCAGAAGCCACCGGTGCACTGCGAGTCCTTGTTGCAGAACAGCGCACCGTTGTTGCTGCAGACCCCTGGATTGGCGCAGCCCAGCTCGTCGTTGCTCGAGCCGTTGCCCAGGTTGGACTGGATCACGTAGTAGGTGGCAGAACCCACAGCCGGGTTGAGATCAGCGGCCTGGTTCAGTACACCAGAGGTGTAGACCGAACCACCCGGGACCATACCGGAAGGTGTCGCGGGTGTCCCTCGCGCCTTGTTCGTGATCATGCAGGCAGCGGCGTCCCCGGCGGGCGCATTCAGCCGCCAGAAGCCGGGATTGAGCGTCCCCTTGGTACCCGCGACGATCCTGCCCTTGTACACGTCCCCGCCGCCACTGGGATTGCCTGGCGAGAACCAGTTCAGGGTCGTTTCCTGCGTCGTACGGTTGTACAGGACGCCGGCGCCCGAGTTGTAGGGCGAGGAGACCGTGCCGAACTCGGCGTAGAGCCCATGGTTGGTGATAACGCCCGTGGTGAAGTCGGCGCCCACCCCACTAGTGCAGGGGAACGTCGGACCGTTCGTGCTGCACCGCACGTTCATGTGGTAGGACGTCGTGGACTCGGGTGCGTCCAGGTAGAAGGTCTTGGTCGACCAATCCTGAACGAGGCTGCCGTTCTTGAAGAACTGGAACTCCGGAGCCCCGTTGACGCAACCGCCGGGGATCGACGACTGGATGCCGCTGACCCGGAGGCTCTCGCCGAAGGTCGGCA
>JANMQK010000261.1:0-32532 GCA_031370485.1 Acidobacteriota bacterium
GAGAACGTCTGATGGGACGGGGTGCTGAAGCTTGGTCACTGATGACCTCTCACTCTGCCCGGCCTAACTCAAATTCGGTACTCAACTACGATAACGCCGAAATACTCTGCGCGGAATAAGGATTATGGCTACATGCGACCAGCCGCGTAGGTTATTTCGCGACAACGAGATGGCGCGATGGCGGCGGTGAAGGCTGTCTTGATAGACCGCAGCGGCTTGCATCGTATTGGAATTCGGGTAGCGCGCCATTCCTATCCCGTTATCTGTCGAGGGGGCTTCGGACGCCGAGCCCGCCGCGGTTCAAAACGTGCGTATAGATCACGGTCGTGGTCACGTCGCTGTGGCCCAGGAGTTCCTGGATCGTCCGGAGGTCGTATCCCGACTCCAGGCGGTGCGTCGCGAACGAATGGCGGAGCGTGTGGCAGCTCGCGGGCTTGGCGATGCGGGCGATGCGGACGGCTTCCTTCACCTCGCGCTGGACGACTGATTCATGAAGATGGTGACGGTGCATCACGGCGGTCTCCTGGTCGCGGTAGAAGCGGGTGGCCGGGAACACCCATTGCCAGCCCCATTCCTTCGGGGCGTTCGGGTACTTGCGGACCAGCGCTCCCGGGAAGCGGCGCGCACCCACTGCCTTGCCGAATGTCCTGCTGGTGCAGTTGGAAGACCCGGTCCAGTTGCGACGCCATCGGCTTGCGCAGTTTCGCGGGCAGCAGAGTGACCCGGTCCTTCCCGCCTTTGCCGTCGCGCACAACGATTTCTCCACGCGGGAGGTCTACGTCCTTCACCCTCAGGCGGCAGACCTCCATCAGGCGCATTCCCGAGCCGTACATCAGCGAGGCCATGAGCCACGGCGAGTTCCGCAGTTCGCCGAGGACGGCGCGGACCTCGTCCCGCGTGAGCATGACCGGCACGCGGATCGGCCGCTTCGCCCGGGTGACGTTCTGCAGCCATTCGAGGTCGCGCCGCAGGACGTGCTTGTAGAGAAAGAGCAGGGCGCTGAGCGCCTGGTTCCGGGTCAAGGCGCTGACGCGGCCTTCGGTGGCCAGGCTCGGAGGAACCGCGCGACCTCCGGTTCACCCATGTCGTCGGGGTGGCGCTTGCCGTGAAAGAGGACGAAGCGGCGCACCCACCCGACGTAGGCTTCTTCGGTGCGCGGGCTGAAGTGACGGCCGCGCGCCGCGCGCCGCACGCTGTCGATAAGACGCGGACCTTTCCGATCGGGGACGGCTGAAACTGGCGGCGCGGCATCCCTCGGGGTCAAGGGCTCCATGAGATCGCTCCCTGGGGCGGAAGTCCGATGGCTCTTGGTCGGAACTATACGCCCGGGTACTTGTGCACCGGCTCATGGCTTGTCTCGTGGTTGGGGAGCAGACCAGTGAACTCTCAGGGACGCTTATCCGAGCACCACCTCGACCTGGTGCTCGCGACCGTCGTCGGACAGAGGGACGAGCGCTTCTCCCGGGAGCAGGGCTCCGTCAAGGCTGACCCGGGATACTCCGCGGCAGACTCCCTTCGGGTTCAGGACGGTGATCCGGTAGAAGGTGCGGCCATGACGGTAGGTGATCTCGAAGCCTTTCCACCGTCGGGGAATGCACGGATCGATGCAGAGTGTTGCGCCTCTCTTCCGGAAACCGAGAATCCGCTCCAGCCCCGCGCGGTGGAGCCAGCCGGCGGCCCCGGTGTACCAGGTCCATCCCCCTCGTCCCAGGTGGGGAGGTTCGGAATAAATGTCCGCGGCCACGACGTAAGGCTCCACCCTGTACCTGTCAACATCCGCTCGACTTTTTGCATGGTGGATCGGGTTCAAGAGGCCGAACAGATCGGCGGCTTTGTCTCCCTCGCCCAGCTCGGCGAAAGCAATGACCGACCAGATCGCGGCGTGGGTGTACTGCCCGCCGTTCTCCCGGATTCCTGGCGGGTATCCTTTTATGTACCCGGGGTCGAGGGGTGTCCGGTCGAAGGGCGGGGAAAGTAGAAGCAGGAGACGGTCGGGGTACCGGACGAGCTGGCGCTCCACGGATTCCATGGCCTGGCGAGCCCTTCCCCTGTCTTCGGCGCCCGAGAGAACCGCCCAGGACTGTGAGATGGAGTCGATGCGGCATTCGTCGTTCGCCGCCGACCCGAGCGGCGTTCCGTCGTCGAAGAAAGCGCGTCGGTACCACTCGCCGTCCCACCCCTCCCGCTCCAACGAAGCCTGGAGAGAGGCGGCCCTCATCCGCCACCGTGTCGCACGCTCACCCTCCGCGCGCAATTCGGCGATCCGGGCGAACTCCCTCAAGTTCACGAGGAGAAACCAGCCCAGCCAGACGCTCTCTCCCTGGCCTAAGAGGCCGACACGATTCATGCCGTCGTTCCAGTCCCCGGTGCCGATCAGGGGCAGGCCGTGGGTGCCCACGTCGCGGCTCCGATCCAGGGCCCGCGCGCAATGTTCGAAAAGCGTGGCCCGCTCCTCCGATTCCGTGGGCTCGAAGTACGCTTCCTGCTCCTTCTCCTTCAATGGAGCCCCTTCGAGCCACGGGATCGTTTCGTCGAGCACCGCCTGGTCCCCGGTCGTCTCGAGATAGTGGGCCACCGCATAGGGAAGCCAGAGGCGGTCGTCGGAGATCCGGGTCCTCACCCCCCGGCCCGTGGGAGGATGCCACCAGTGCTGGACATCTCCTTCCTTGAACTGCCGGGCGGCGGCCCGCAGGAGGTGCTCGCGCACGACATCGGGCCTGGTGACCGCCAGGGCCAGGATGTCCTGGATCTGGTCGCGGAAACCATACGCCCCACTGGACTGATAGAACGCGGATCGGGACCAGATCCGGCAGGAGAGCGTCTGATAAAGAAGCCAGCGGTTGAGAAGAAGATCCATGGAGCGGTCGGGAGTCTTGACCTGCACCGTCTCCAGCACCCCATCCCAGTGTTCCCGAACCTCGCGGAGAATCGAGTCGCAGTCCATCCCGCGGTAGCGCTCGACCAAAAGCCGGGACTCCTCACGGCTCTCCCCCTGCCCCAGCAGGAAGAGCACCTCGGCGCGCTCCCCCGGTTCGAGCACAACAATCGTCTTGAGAGCGGCACACGGATCCAGGCCCGCTCCGGTGTGTCCCGAAAGCTTCTTCCCGCGCTCGAGCGATGCGGGATGATCGAGGCTCGCGTTCCGGCCCAGGAACTCGGTCCGGTCAGAGGTCAAGGAGATCGGGCGCCCGCCCAGGTGGGCGAAGGCGACCCGGTTGGCGAACTCCCCATTCCAGGCGTTTCGCGCGAACATGGCCCCCGTCGCGGGGTCGATGTCGGTCACTACGTAAGGTGTCGAACCCGTGCGCGCGACACCCAGCACCCACTCCACGTAGGCCGTGACCGAGAGCCGCCGCTTGCGGCCGGACCGGTTCTCCAGAGTGAGACGGGAGATCTTGACCGGGTCAGAGAGCGGCACGAATTGCAGGAGATCGAGAGCGATGCCGTGGGATGCGTGCCCGAAGCGACTGTACCCCTGGCCGTGCCTGATGACATAGGGTCCCGTGTCCTCGCGAATGGGGAGGCAGGTCGGCCCCCAGAGCAGCCCGCTGTCCTCGTCGCGCACATAGAACGTCTCGCCCGGCGCATCGCTGACGGGATCGTTCGACCAGGGCGTGAGCTTGTTCTCCCGGCTGTTCACGGACCAGGTGTACCCCGAGCCCGACTCGGAAACCTGGAACCCGAATGACGGGTTCGCCACGACATTGATCCAGGGAGCCGGCGTCCATTGCCCCTTGTCCAGGACCGTGACGTATTCACGGCCGTCCCGCGTGAATCCTCCCAAACCGTTCCAGAACTCGAGATCGAGCACGGGAGGAGAGAGGGTCTCCGGTGTCCTGCGCACCGGGCGGCGACGCGGCGGAACCGGCTCCGGACTCGGCGCCCGCTGCCGCACCACCTGCTCCGACAGCGTTCCCCGGTTCGCCAGGATCAGCACGCGCGCCGCCGAACGCAGGACGGCCAGGTCTTGAAGCGGCAGGAGGTCCTCCCGCAGTACGAAGACGCTTCCATGTTCCCCGTGCTCCTCGTGTCCGACCGCGGCCTGGCTCGCCCGTACCATGGCTTCGACCGACTGCTGAAGATCCTGCGCATAAGAGGTCCCCTTTGCATTCAGGATCACCAGATCGGCTGAAACCCCCTTCAAGCGCCAGTACTCGTGCGCCCGCAGGAGCTGCCTCGCAACGTCCTGCTCCTCGTTCCTCTCGATCCGCACCATGGCGATCGGCAGATCTCCGGATATGCCGTGGGCCCAGAGCCCGGACGGACCGCCGCGGTTCGCGGCCAGGTCCTGCTGCCCCGCCCGCAGCGTGCGATCGACGTACAGGAGGCGATTGGCCAGACGCTGGAAGAGATGCGCCTCGTCCTGGGTGATCTGGAGATGGTGCAGCTGGACCTGGGCCTGGGTCCACGCCAGCGAGCTTGCGCGCTCGAACGTCGCCGGTTGACGATACTTCTCCGCGATCTCGAGGGCCTGCTCCCGGGAACGCGCCACGAGTGTCGTGAACACGAGACGCACCGTCCCTTGAGGAGGAATCGCAACGCGGTACCTCAGGCTGACGATCGGATCCAGGACCGTCCCCGCCGTGTTCGAAAGGGGCCCCCCGTCGATCACGGAGCGCGGCGTCCGGATGCCGCGGCCCCGGCCCAGAAAGCGCGCGCGGTCGGTCTCATACTGCACCGTGTCAACCGTCTCTCCCTCGAGCGCAGCCAGGTGGGCGAGCCAGGCCCGAGGCTCGTCCGCCGAACGCGGGCGCCGCGTCGCCAACAACGTCTGGTGCCCAAGCACGAACTCCGTCTCCACGAACAGGTTCGAGAAGGCCGGGTGGGCCTCGTCCGCGGCCTGCGGAGCCAGCACGACCTCGGCATAGGACGTGAAATCGATCTCACGGTCACGGTTTTCGAGATTGGTTACGGTCAATCGACGCAACTCGGCGTCGTCCTCGTGGGACACCACGGCCTCGAGGATGATCGAAAGGGACGAATCCTGTTGCGTGATCTTGACCCGGTCCTCGGAATAGACGACATCGTAATGGTCCGCTTCGGTTCCGCAGGGCTGGAAGCCGGCGGACCAGACGTCACCGGTTTTCACGTCCCGAAGGAAGACGAACGTACCCCAGCAGTCGCGTGTCGTGTCCTCCCTCCAGCGGGTGACGGCCAGGTCGCCCCATCGGCTGAACCCGGAGCCCGCCGCCGTGATCATGACCGTATAGCGGCCGTTGGAGAGAAGATGCGTGCGGGGCGTGATGTCGTGCGGCGATTCAAACCTCCTCAGAGTCGGGGGAACGAGATCGCGGACGTGGGCGGCCTCCAGCACCTCCTCGCCACGGGGCCGGGTCACGGCCACCGAACGCGGCGTTCGTTCCTGCAGCAGGAGCTCCGCGGCCTGGACCATGGGATGGGAATGAAAGCGCCTCTGGATCGCTCCATCGTGAATCACGTTCCCCATGGACACAACGGTCATCCCCTGGTGATGGGCCATGTACGCGCGGACCACTGCCACCCGGGTCTTATCCGGCAGCCTCGAGGGGGTGTAATCGAGCGCGTCATAGAACCCGTAGGCGCCCCGGGCTCCTGCCTCCTCGAGGCGTGAGAAATTGACCAGGGCGGCCTTGGGATTCACCATCGCCGCAAGCGCCGTGGCGTAGGGAGCCACCACCACGTCCTCGAACAGCCCTCGCTTGAGCCCCAGACCGGGGACGCCGAAATCCGAGTACTGGTAGGTGAGCGCCGCATCGCGCACGTTGTAGGTCGATTCGGAGATCCCCCAGGGGACCCCGCGCTCGGCGCCGTATCGGATCTGGCGTCCCACCACGAGGCGGCAGGTCAGATCCAGAAGGCTCCGGGCGGGCTGCCGCATCACGAGAAGCGGCATCAGATATTCGAACATGGACCCCGACCAGGAGACGAGGGCCGCCCCGCCGCCCACCGGCGTGAGGGGGCGGCCGAGGAGGAACCAGTGTTGGGGCGAGACGTCCCCCTTGGCAATGGCCACGAAGCTTGCCAGCCGGGCCTCGGAGGCCAAAAGGTCGTACCCGCTCGGATCGAGCGTGCCGTCGGAAACGCGGTAGCCGATGGAGAAGATCTTGCGGGAG
Source organism: Acidobacteriota bacterium (assembly GCA_031370485.1). Lineage (GTDB taxonomy): Bacteria > Acidobacteriota > Polarisedimenticolia > Gp22-AA2 > Gp22-AA2 > JANMQK01. The sequence goes on from JANMQK010000261.1 coordinate 6,093, forward strand.
GGATCGAAGAGAAACTGGAAGTCCATGGCCTGGACCATCCCTTCGGCGACCGATGCCAGAGCGGAGAGTCGATGCCCGAGGTCAGCAGCATCCAGGTCGCGGGCATGACTCCTTGCGGAGTCTCGAACGGCCGAGGCCCAGACCAGGATTTCGGATCGGGCGCCGTCCTCGACGTCGGTCGCGAGCTTGCGGGCGATGGCCACGAGGCTGTCTGCCCCGGTCTCCAGCTCTTTGAGCCGACGGACCCATTCGGGAAGGGACGCCGGGGAGACTTCGAGAAGCTCCGTCATCGCCTCGACGGTCTCGCGCAAAAGCACCTCCGCGGCCATCCGGGCGCGCCTTGGAGGCCCGGCCTTCGCAACCGAATCGAGAAGCAGCTGAAGAGCGTCCCCGATTCCCTCCGAGATGCCGGGGCCGAACAGGGGACGATGTATGAGCTCACGGCATGCCTGAGCCATGGCGATCAGGTGCCCGGCCAGATTGCCGCTGTCCACGGTGGAGACATAGATGGGGTCCAACGGCCGGAGGCTCCGCGTGTCGTACCAGTTGACGAAGTGTCCGTGGACACGGTGCAGCTTTGTCATGGTTTGAAGCGTCGCCTCGAGCCGTTCCGTCATGTCCAGGCTCCCGATCCAGCCGAAATCGCGAGCGACCGTCGTGCTGAGCAGGTAGAGCCCCAGGTTCGTCGGCGACGTGCGGTGGGCTTCGGCCGGCTCGGGGTCTTCCTGGAAGTTGTCCGGCGGAAGGGCATGATCCTCCTGGTCCACGAACGCCTCGAAGAAGCGCCAGGTCCGGCGGGCGATGAGCCGCAAAGAGAGCGTCCCCTCGGTGGAGAGGATCTGTGACTTCGCGATCCTCGGGGGGACGCTTATCCGCCAGGCGAGGAGGGGTGACAACACCCAGAGGAGAACGAACGGCAGGGCCACGGGCCAGGCGCCCGGTTTGAGCACGACGAAGAGCAAGCCGGCTCCGGCGGCCAGGAACACGCCCCAGCGGAGGTGCCAGTAGAAGACCCGGAGCCTCAGGTCGGCTCCGTAGCCCGCCTGCGCGGCGGTCACCCACTCGAGGAGGTTACGTTTCGTGACGTAGAGCCGGCCGAGCGTGCGGATGATGGCATCCGCCATGAGCCAGGCCTGATGGGCCAGCATGGTGATGGCCAGGAGCGTTTGCGACAAGGCCACGAAGATGTCGTGGCCCACGGCGCGCAGGTGGCTGCGCTTGGAGATCCCCCATCGCCGCGGAAGGAGGCCGTCGAGAACCGGGATCACGGCCGGCAGCACGACGGATCCGACGAACAGGCCCGTCCAGCAGAGCGGAGGAACGTCCGGGAGGATCCAGGCGGTCACCGCGACCAGAAACGCCGAAGGCGCGGCGAGGCTCCGGCGGAGATTGTCCATCATCTTCCAACGGCTATGGGTCGGGATGCGAGCCCTCCGGCCCAGAATCCAGGGCAGGAGCTGCCAGTCACCCCGAACCCATCGATGGTGGCGGCGGGCGGCCACCTCGTAGTTGGTGGGGAATTCCTCGAAGAGATCCACGTCGGTCGCCAGCCCGGCGCGCGCGAACGAACTCTCGAAGAGATCGTGGCTGAGGAGTCTGTTCTCCGAGACCTTTCCCTCGAGGGCCGCCTCGAAGGCATCGACGTCGTAGATCCCCTTCCCCGTGTACGACCCCTCGCCGAAGAGGTCCTGATACACATCGGAGACCGCGGCCGCGTACGGATCGACACCTCCGGGGCCCGAGATGATCCGCTGGTAGGTCGTGCTTCCAGGGCCCGTCGGCAAGGACGGAGTAAGCCGCGGCTGCAGGATGGCGTATCCCTCGACGACACGTCCCTTCCGGGGATCGAAGCGCGGCCGGTTCAACGGGTGCGCCATCGCCCCGACCAGGCGGCGGGCCGTTCCCCTGGGAAGCCGCGTGTCGGCATCCAGGGTGATGACGTAGCGGACGCCCTGGGGCACCGTGGGCGGTCGACCATTGATTGGAAGGAACGTGGTGTCAGAGGCGCCGCGAAGAAGCCGGTTCAGCTCATGGAGCTTCCCGCGCTTTCTCTCCCAGCCGATCCACTTGCCTTCCTTCCCGTTCCAGAGACGCCGGCGATGCAACAGAAGGAACCGCTCCCCGCCACCGGGCGAACTCCCGTGCCGCACGTTGAGGCGCGCGATGCCGTCGGCCAGCGCGGCAAGGAGATCCTCGTCGCCAGACATCCTCTCGGCGGGCGCGTCCGCCCAGTCCGTGAGGAGGGCAAAGTGGAGATGGCCGGTGGGATTCGCGAGATAGTGCACCTCGAGCCGCTCGAGCTGCCCCTCAATGTCGGTCAGGCGCGAGAGCAGCGTGGGCACGACGACCAGGGTCCGAAGCTCCGGGGGCACGCCATGGACCAGCTCGAGCTTGGGGAGGAGCCTCGGTGGAACGAGAAACGGCACCAGTCGGTGGACGAGAGACACCGCGATATCCGAGGCAGGCACCAGGCCGAAGATCCCCAGCAGGGCGAGGGCCCAGTTGGCTGCCCCGGCGGTCCAGGTCAGGAACAGAAGGCCGGATAGCAGGAGGGCGGTGAGGGCCCCGATTCCTCCCAGGTAACCGGTCATCGCATGGGCGCGATAGGCGCGGCGGAGCCGGATCCGCAAGGGGACGCGAACCCCCAGACGCCTCTCGAAAGCCATCCGGCCCCCGGCAAGGATGTAATACCCGGGGTCCTCATGGGCGCGCTCGGGAACGCCGGGGAGCGTCTCCGCGTGCCCGTTTTCACGGGCTGCGCTGCCGGCCAGGAGCACCGCTTCCCGCGCCACCTCGATTTCCGATCGATCCGATCGCCTGGAGAGCAGCTCGATCCGGGCCCGGTACTCGTCCCGGGTCGTGAAATCCATGGCGGCGAACCCGGGAGCGGTGCGGAGGACTTCGTCCACCAGGCTGACGCTCTCGAAGAACTCGGGCCAGTCGATGGAGGACATCCATCGCATGCTGGTGATGATGTTCCGGACGGTGACGGTGGCCGCGGCCTGGGCCTGGTGTTCCTGGGCGACCACCTCATCGGCCGATGTCCCCTGGGCGCTCAGCATTTTTTCGAGCCAGGCCAGGGCCGGCATGATCGAAGGGTCCTGCCCACGAAGCCGCTGGACGAGCTGCACGGCGAACGCGCGGGCCAGGGGGGCGTCGCCTAGACTGCTCAAGACTACGTCCGGGCGCTCCACCGGCCGATCGCTGAGACCCAGCAAACGGTCCGCCAGCGAGTCGGCCCGGGCCCTCTCCTCGCGGGAGTGGATGATCAGCTGCGTCAGGCGCCGCAGATTTTCCACCAGACCCACGCGGAGATGGATTGCGACCGCCCACAGCTCCCCGATGGTCAGCGGCTGGATGCGCTGGTAGGCCCGGACGAATCCCTGGATCGTCTCCATCTCGAAGCGGCTGTCGGTATGAGCGACGTAGGCCCAGGCCAGCCCATAGACGCGCGGGTATCCCGCGAGGTGGCCCGCGGCGATCTTCGGCAGCGTGCGGTAGTAACTCTTCGGGAGGTGGTCCCGGATTCCCCGGAGCTGTTCGTCCACGACGTGGAAATTGTCGAGGATCCACTCCGCGGCGGGCGTGATCTCCTGCTTCGCCAGGACGGTTGCGGCGATGCTCCGGTACCCGGCCAGAAGCACGTGCGCGTTCTCGCGAACCCTGGGGAGGAGATGCCGTCCTTTGCGGGGCTTGTCAGTGGTGCGATGGGCCGCGGCCAGGCTCTCGGCGTGTTGTTCCAGGCGCTCGATGCCGAATAGCTCGGCACGGATCGGTTCTTCCACCGCAAACGATCCGTCGATGATGGCGGTGGCGGCCTTCATTTCGAGCTTCCTTCCCGGGACGTTGAGTGGGTGCTTCCGTTCCCCGGCCCGGGGAGGTTCGGAATGAATGGGCTGGATCGTCTACGGGCGTCGCCCTGGACGCTGGCCCGGTTTCCGGCGGCAGCCGTGAGTGGAGGCCGGGCCACGGGCCGCAACGTCTCGCGCTCTTTCTGGAGGGCGGCCTATTGTAGTCAAAGGGCGCCCCGAAAATCCTGACTCTCTGGATGAACCATGGGGCGGAGTGATGCTTCCTTGTCGCGGTAGAAACGGGTGGCCGGGAAGACTCATTGCCAGCCCCATTCCTTCGGGGCATTCGGGTACTTGCACACGAGAGCCCCGGGAAGCGGCGCGGGGCGGCCGGGGGTTGGGGTGGCCGGGGGGTCAGGCCGCGGGGCGGCCGGCCGATCTGGGCAGGTTGAATTCGAAGTCGGGCGGGGCGGTTTCGGCGGCGGCCACCTTGTACATCTCGCGGGGCTTGTAGTCGAGCATCCGGGCGAAGACGACGTAGGGGATCTGCTCGATGCGGGCGTTGAGGATGGCGACCGAGTCGTTGTAGAACTCGCGGCGGTCGGCGATCTCGTTCTCGAGGGCGGTGATGCGACCCTGGAGCTGCATGAAATTCTGGTTGGCCTTCAGGTCGGGGTAGCTCTCGGCCAGGGCGAAGAGGCTCTTGAGGGCGCTGCTCATCTCCCCTCCGGCGGCGGCCTTGTCGGCGGGGCCGAGGGCGGCGAGGTACTTCGTGCGCGCCGCAATTACCTTTTGGAGCGTGTCGCGCTCGTACTGCATGTACCCTTCGCACACTTTCACCAGCTTCGGGATCTCGTCGTAGCGCTGCTTCTCGAGCACCTCGATGTTCGACCACGACTTGTCGACGTTGACCCGGATGCCGATCAGCTGGTTGTAGATCCCGGCGCAGTAGCCGCCGGAGACGACGATCGCCACGACTAGGATCAGCAGCACGACGAGACCCATGTCAGCCTCCCTCTTCAAAAAAAGTTTGCGATTCGATGCTTCGGCTCATGTTCGCCCGCGGGGTGTCGTCACCAGGAAAGGAAAAAGCCGCGGCCGATGAGGCCGGCGCGTGCGAGCAGCGAGACGGCGCCGGCGGCGGTCAGCGCGGCGCCGCCTACGAGGGCGAGTCCCGCCTTCCACGAGAGGGCGCGCACGAGGTCGCGCTCCCCCTTGTCCGAGATCACGAAGGTCTTCTCCTCCTGCCCCTTGGCGATGATCAGGTCGTCCTCCGGCGGGCCGGACGGCCGCGCGACCTCCTCCTTCAGGACCTGGTCCTCCACCACGCGCACGGCGTTGCCCCACTCTTCCGTGCTGATCCGACCGTCGTGGTCGGCGTCGAACGTCTTCATCCGTTCGGGGTCGTGCTTGAGGGCGCGCAGGCTGTCGTTCAGCGTGACCCGGCGCTCCTGCGCGAGGTTCCTCAGCCGGCGCACCGTCCCGACGACGCAGGCGGCTTCGCCGATGTTCAGGCGCCACTCGGTGCAGCGCTGCTTGCGGGCCAGGAAGCCTTCGCCCCTCTCGATGTTGCGGAAGTCGCGGCCGAGATCGACGTCGGCGCCGTCGGGGTCGACGACAATTTTCCCGGTCGGATCTTCGAGGTAGAACCAGTCGGCCGACTGGCCCCGGTCGATCGTCCGCCACTCGCGGCCGCCGCGGCTGCTCGTCCGTTCCTCCTCGACCAGGTACTTGTAGAAGACGCAGGACATTCCGGAGAGTGGGGCCACGACCGGTGTCTTGGCGCGGGCGATCCCGGAGATCTCGGCAAACCCCATGGCGACCGAGCGGATGCGCGAGGGGGGGACGTTCTCGATGACCCGCTTCTTGTGGAGGAGAACAAAACCGGCGGCGAGGAGGGCGACACCTCCGAGCGCCGCCGCGACGTCGTAGAGCGGGCGGCCCGATCCGGGATGCCCGCCCGTGGATCCGATGAGGATCTGCCCGATGGCGAGCCCCGCGAGGGCCACGCCTGCGATCCTGACGGCTTTCGGCGAGGCGATATCCATCGGCCGCTCACATTGGTCGCGGGGACGGACCTCCCCCGCCTTGTTCAAGGCCTTCATTAATATAGGTCCCGTCCGGCAGCGGGCAAGCGGCGCCGGGGACGGGCGGGTTACAATTCCTGCCTTCGGTGAACAAGGGGGGAGACGATGCCTCGAAATCTTCGCTCGACGGCCGCGGTGCGCGAGGCGATGCGCGCGGTGGTGGTGGCGGCGGTGGCCGCTGGATTGTCGTTCATGGCGCCAGGCGCCGTGGCGGCGCGAACGCAGAAGCCCGCGCTTTACGCGCGCAAGTGGCTGGCGATCACCGGGAAGCCGCTGGCGGCGAGCGCCGGGGCGCGGATCTTCCAGCGGGGCGGGAACGCGGTCGACGCCGCCTGCGCCATGCTGGCCGTCACCTGCACCATGTGGGACACGCTCGGCTGGGGGGGCGAGACGCAGGCGCTCGTCTTCAATCCGAAGACAGGAAAGGTCACGGGGGTGAATGCTCTCGGGGTCGCGCCGGCGGGGGCGACGGCCGAGTTCTTCCGGGGCAAGGGGCTGCGCTACCCGCCAGAGTACGGCCCGCTTGCGGCGGTCACTCCGGGGACGCCGGGCGGTCTGATGGTGATGCTGGCCGAGTGGGGGACGATGCCTCTCGCCGAGGTCCTCGCCCCTGCAATTGAGATGGCGCAGGAGGGATACCCGATAGAAGCCGAGCTGGTCGGTGTCATCACCCGCGAGCGCGAGCGGCTTTCGGGATGGCCCGCGTCACGCGCCGTCTTCCTGCCGCACGATGGGCAGCCTCCCGAGGCGGGGGAGCTCTTCCGTCAGACCGACCTGGCGCGGACGCTTCGGCGCCTGGTCGAGGCGGAGAGCGCCGCGCTCAAGGCGGGGAAAAGCCGCAAGGACGCGATCATGCAGGCGTACGATCTCTTCTACAAGGGGGATCTGGGGCGCGATCTCGTCGAGGCGGCGCGGGGGGAAGGGGCTCTCTTCACGATCGGCGACCTGGCGCGCTGGCGGGTGAAGCTCGAGGAGCCGGTCAGGACGACCTACCGCGGCATCGAGGTCGACAAGCTGACGACCTGGACGCAGGGGCCGGCGATGCTGCAGGCGCTGAACCTGCTCGAGAACGCCGATCTCAAGTCGATGGGATACAACAGCGCGCGCTACGTGCACGCGGTGACGCAGGCGATGCAGCTCGCCTTCGCGGACCGCGACTTCTATTACGGCGACCCCGATTTCCCACCCGAGGAGCCGGTGCAGGGCCTTCTCTCGAAGGAATACGCCAAAAAGCGCTTCGCCACCATCGACTGGAGCCGCAACCGCGCCGACGCCGGCCCGGGCGACCCGTATCCATTCCAGGGCGGGAAGAACCCGTTCCGCGATCTACTCGAGGCGTGGCCGCCGAAGCCGGAGCCGGCCGGCGCGACCGCCATGACGTTTGACGAGGCGTTTCGCGCCGGGACGACGTCGGTGCTGGCGGCCGACCCCGACGGCTGGGTTGTGTCAATGACCCCTTCGGGCGCGTGGGTCCCGGCGGTCATCGCTGGGAAGACCGGGATCGGGTTGTCACAGAGGATGCAGAGCTTCGTCGTCGACCGGCGGGAGAATCCATTCAATGTCGTCGAGCCGGGGAAGCGGCCGCGGGTGACGCTGACGCCGGTCCTGGCGCTCAAGGAGGGCCGTCCCTTCCTGGCTGCCGCAGTGCAGGGGGGGGACACGCAGGACCAGAACCTGCTGCAGTTTTTCCTCGACGTCGTCGAGTTCGGCTTCGACGTGCAGGAAGCCGCCGAGGCGGCGAATTTCACCACCTACCAGGTGCACAGCTCGTTCGGAGACCACTCCTCCCGCGCGGGGCGCCTGACGCTCGACGTCCGGACACCCGATTGGGTGCGGGACGATCTGCGCCGCATGGGGTACACGCTCGATTTCGCGGAGCGGAACTCGGGCCCGATCAACGCCATCCTCTTTGACCGCGCCCACGGCACGATGCGGGGCGGCTCGTCGAACAACGGCGAGGACTACGGCATCGGTTGGTGATCCTCTCCCCCGTCAATCGATCGAGCCTCGACGGTTTCCCAGCCGCAGGCTCAGCAAGAGGGACCCGATCGACACGCCGAGGAGCAGCCCGAAGGTCCCGTCGGCCAGGCTCTTCCCGAAGTGGGTTGCCGGGCGGAGGAAATAGTGCGCAACGTTGCCGAGCAGCAGGCACGCCATGCCTATTGACATCAGGGCCCTGCGGTTTTTCAGTCGGTTTCCGAGGTTCATCTCTTCACTCTCCTCTCGCTCTTCAATCTGTCAGGCGATACCAGATCATGAGCGCCACCTTGACCGCCGCGATGGTGGCGCCGACGGCGAACAGGTCCCAACTCCAGATGTGGTTGACGTAATAGCGGTAGCCGAACAGGCCGATGGCCACCACGCCGCCGATCACGCCTGCGATACTCGTCGACTGGAGGCGGTGGGTCAGGAAACGCTCATCGATGATGCTGCCGAGGATGGGGACATTCATTTCTTCTTCTCCAGCGTGAAAATCTCGTCGGTGGAACAGCCGAACACCCGCGCGAAGGTCAGCGCCAGCGGCAGGCTCGGCACGTAGCGGTTGCGCTCGATCGAGTTGATGCTTTGCCGCGAGACCCCGACCGCCTCGGCGAGTTGCTGCTGCGTCCAACCGCGGGTGTTGCGAAACTCTTTGACCCGGTTCAGCACCCTGGGCGCCATGTCAAGCTCACTTTCCACGCAATGATAGACGCCGAGTGCGAGCGTGTCAAGTGAGCTTGTCTTTCCCGCGGGGCGAAACGGTGAAGGCCACCCGCGCCCTTGCTCTAGGGCAGGAACTTCTCGGGGTGCTTCAGCTTCTCCGGGAGGTAGGTGTCAATCACATAGTTGAGGCCCCACTTGGCGAGCGCCTGCTGCTCGGCGCGCACGCCCATCTTCAGCAAATGCTCGACCGCGGCGACCCAGGGTTTGTGGTGCTGGAAGAAGGGGTCGTTCTTGATGGCGTCGCGGGCGCGCTTGATGTCGACATCCTTGAGGGGATGGGTCGGCAGCTTGTAGTCCACGATGTCCTGGGGCGTTATCCCGAGGTAGTGCGCCTGCGGGACGCAGAAATACTCGTTCAGGTGGGCGGCGTTTCCCGAGCCGACCTTCAGCGTCCGGTAGATGTTGGAGATGCCGTAGGGGTCGCCGTCGACGAAGACGTAGACCGGTATCTTTTTGAAGTCGGCCAGGCGGCGGACGAACCTCCGGCAGGCGCGGGTCGGGACGCCCCCCATCGAGATGAGGATGCAGTTCGCGGTCTTCCAGTACTTGTGCTTGACCAGCCGCTGGAACATCCCGGCGGTCTCGATCGCCAGGATGAAATCGGCGTCGGTCTGGAACTTGAGGTGCTCGACGGTGATCGGGATTGAATACGCCCCCGAGCCGAACTTGGTGCAGTCAATTCGCAGCGGCTTCCTGGTCTCCGAGTCGCGGTCGACGATGACGAGCTTCCCCGAGACTTCTCCCCCTTTCTCTTCCGGGACGAAGCCGATCTGCTCGCGGTTGACCTCGAAGAGCGCCTCGACGTTGTCCATGACGGCGTCGGACTCGGGCTGCTCGAGAAAGCGCGCCTCGCCCCAGTTCTTGCTGACGTAGTACGCCTCCCTCTTGGTCGCGATGTCATCCTCGCCGAGCAGCTCCTTCGATAGCGCCATCATCCGCAGCGTCTGCGCGAAGGTCTTGACGGTCGAGACGGTCAGGGTGCGCTCTTTCTTCCTGCCGCGCATCTCGAAGAAGCCCGCCTTCGGGTCGTACTTGACGTTGCTGAGGCTGCGGAGCGGGAACTTCAGCGTCGGCTTCTGCCGCTTGAGGATCGTCTTGCGGACGTCCTCGGCCGTTTTCTCGATCTTGCGGATGGTCTGCGAAGCCATGCAACCTCCTTGGCGCCCGGGCCGGCGCCCGGTTTCAGGTTCCCTTGCGAATGACGAGATATTGCCGCGCCGGGACGTGCCGGCGCACCGAATGCGTGCCGTCGGGCCAGCGGACATCGACTTCGTCCGCCTGACCGGCCCCGCCCAGACCGAAGTGAAGGCGCGGGTCGTGGCTGCTGAGGAAGGAGTCTCCCGAGGCCAGGTCGCGACGCCAGGTCGTCGCGCCGGACCTCACCGCGACCGTGGCGCCGATCGGGGTGGCCGTCCCGCCGGGCACTTCGAGCGTCACGCCGAGCCAGGAGCCGGGGGGAGAGTCGTTCCTCAGGAGTGTCGGCGCCGCGTCGAGGTTCGTGATCAGGATGTCGAGGTCGCCATCGTTGTCGTAGTCTCCCACCGCCAGGCCGCGGCTCGACTCGAGGACCTGGAACCCCGGGCCGGCGGCGTCGGAAACGTCGGCGAACCGGCCGCCGCGGTTTTCGAGCAGCTGGTTTCTCTGCGCGTAGGTCCCCATGATCTCCGGGTGCCGGTCGATCTGCGGATAGATGTGCCCGTTGGCGATCGCCAGGTCGAGGTCGCCGTCGTTGTCGAAGTCGGCGAGGGCCGCGCCCCAGGACATCTGGCGGTATGTCGCCGACCCGACACCGGTCGCCTCGCTCGCGTCCTCGAAGAACCCCGGAGCGGTCGCCTCGTACAACGTCGAGAAATCCTGCGCGAAGTTGGTCACGAAGATGTCCATGAGCCCGTGCCCCAGGGCGTCCCCAACGGCGACACCCATCCCGGCCTGGGCCGCGCCGTTGGCGTCGAGCGCACACCCCGACCAGACGCCGACCTCCTTGAAGGTGCCGTCCCCTTCGTTGCGGTACAGGTAGTTGGGGTCGGAGTCGTTGGCGACGTAGATGTCCTGGTCGCCGTCGGCGTCGAAGTCCGCGGCGCGAACCGCGAACCCGAACGCGAGCGCCTTGTCGGTGAGCCCGGCGGCGTCGGTCGCGTCCACGAAGCGCTTCCCCCCTTCGTTCCTGAAGAAATGATCCGCCGCGCCCTTGAGCCCGAACGGGCCGACCGCGACCTTCTCGAGCCCTTTCCAGTCGAGTTCGCGCCGCGCCTCGAGCACGTCCTGAAGCGTGCAGTCGATGTAGGCGGCGACGTAGAGATCGAGGTCGCCATCCCCGTCCGCGTCGAGGAAGGCCGCGCCGGTGTTCCACCCGGGGGATTCAACACCGACGCGCGCGGCCACGTTGTCGAACGTGCCGTCCCCGCGGTTGCGGTACAGGACGTTCCGGCCGAAGCTCGTGACCAGGATGTCGGGCCAGCCGTCGGCGTCGTAGTCCGCCACCGCGACACCCGATCCCCATTCCCCTTCCCCAGCCACCCCGGCCCGGCCGGTGACATCCTCGAAGGTGCCGTCCGGAAGACCGTGGTAGAGGGCGTTGCGGCCGCGCTCGGCCACCCTGTCCCCCTCGATTCTCCAGCCGTTCACCAGGTAGATATCGAGCCTCCCGTCCCGGTCGAAGTCGAGAAACGCCGCCCCGGCCCCCGCGGAATCGAGCAGGTGATCCTTTCCCGGTCGCCCCGCGAGGAGGCGCCGCGTCAGCCCGGCGCCCGCCGCAACGTCGACAAACCGGAACCGGCCGGTCGCCGTCGCGCCGGATGGAGCCGGGGTCTCGGGCTGGGTCGCCGGAGCGGGGGCCGCGGGGGAAGATGTCAGCGGCGGCCGACCCGGGATCGTGCCGCCTGGCCGGCAGCCGGCGGTCGCGAGCCCGGCAAGCAGGGCGAGGGCGAGCCCCCATCCCTCCCGGGACGGCGATCGGGCTAGCCGTTTTTCTTCATCAGGCTCGCGTAGGTCGACTGCACCTTTTTCCACTCAGCCTCCAGCGTTTCGGCTTTGGGCGCACCGGCTGTCTGGCCGATCGCGCGCGAGGCCTCGAGAAAAGCCTTCTTCGCCGCGCGCGTCACCACGACGTACCCGGTGTCGTACTCACCCTTGGCCTCGCCGTCCGCGTGATGATGGTGGTGGTGGCCGCCTTCCACGAGGCGCTTGCGGACCGCCGCCACCGCCGCGTCCCCCTCGGTGCCGAGCTGCCCGACGGCGGCCGCCAGATTCTCGACCGCGGTCCGGGCCGTCTTCATGTCGCCGGCCTTGATCGCCGCTTTGGCGTTTGCGAGCTGCGCCTGGGCGTGGCCGTAGGCAGTGGCGACGATCGCACGAACCAGGTTCTCCTCGCTCGCCTTGATCCCCAGGATGGCGTTCGCCAGGCTGTCGTAAGTGGCCACCATCTCGGGTGGTGTGGCGGGTGCGGGCGCGGCAGCACCCGCAGGCGCGGGGCACAGGGCGAACGCCAGAAGCGCGGCAACCACCGTTCCGAATGCTCTCATCGCTGACCTCCTTGCCGATCGAATCGGCGAAAACCGCCCGTGCAACACCCGGGATCCCCGCCCGCCCCCTCGGCCGGCCGGGACGCTACTGAAGCCGCGATCGCTCCAAGGTGTCGGTCAGGACGGAAACGACCTTCTCCTCCTCGGCCTTCGTGAGCCCAAGGATCTCCTTGAGCGCGATGCCGATGTGCGGGATGTAGGACTGGATGTAAGACTGCCTCTTCGCGTCCTCGGCAAGTCGGCGGCGGTGGCGCAGGAAGGAGCCCAGACGCCGGCCGCATTCCTGCAGCCCCAGCCGCAGCTCGCGGATGATCTCGGGGTAGGCGGCCACCGCCTCCTTGCTCTCGGAGGTGAACGGCACCCAGACCGAGGCGACGTGGACGAAGACCACCATCGGCCCCGCCGGCAGCGCCCCTTTCCCTTGCTGCAGGCCGTAGTTTCGCCAGTCGGTCGTGATGGCGGCGCGGGTGATGGCGCAGGCCGACTGCTGGTACTGCAGCGGCACGCGGTTGGCGAAGCGCCACAGGTCGACAGTCTCCTCGGCCGGCATGCCGCCGCCGTAGGCCAGCCCCGCCTCGACCTGGAAAGGGTTGCCGCGGTAGACCGCCGGCGGCCTGGTCGTGGAGCTGTAGAAATCGGCCTTTACCGCCTGCTTCAGCCCCTCGAGGATGAGCGTCTCGCCGATCGGCACGATGCAGTTGGTCGGCGGGGCCATGATCTTGATCTTGGGGATGGCGCGGAAGAGCGCCTCGACCTGCGCCACCGACAGCGATCGTCCCCGCATCTCCGGGTTGAGCCCCGCCGCCTTGCAGATTTCCTCGGCGACCTTGGCGCTGACACGCGAGAAGTCCGACTGCAGCGCCCCCTTGAGAGTGCGCCCGCGCGTCTCGCGCAGCAGCGAGATGAGCGCCCCCAGCTCGACGCCGTACGGGTGCGGCTTGATGGCCAGCGGCTCGCGCGGCAGCTCGCGCGTCAGCCGCTCACGGTGGAACTCGTCCCCTTTCGGCGGGCGGTAATGCACCGTGGCGTGCGGGTTGGCGAGCGCCGTCTGCACGATGTAGTCGTCGACCGACCGCCGCCCTTTCTTGTAGGTACCGGCGAGCTCCATCTCGACCCGCGTGCCGTGCTCCTTGTCCCATTCCGTCTCGCGGTCGATCAGCACCTTCGGCTCGTTTTTCGCGGTGTCGATCTGGATCTCGAAGTAGTGCGCCGGTTTCTTTTTCCCGGTGCGCGAGGTGATCCGGAGCGGCTTGCCGGTCGTGAGCTGCGCGTACATGCCGGCGGCCGAGATGCCGATCCCCTGCTGGCCGCGGCTCTGGCGCATCACGTGGAACTTCGAGCCGTAGAGAAGCTTTCCGAAGATCTTCGGGATCTGGGCCTTCACGATCCCCGGCCCGTTGTCGGTGATCGCGAGACGGAAGCGGTCCTCGGCCAGCTCTTCGATGGCGATCTCGAGCTCCGGCAGCAGCCCCGCCTCCTCGCAGGCGTCGAGTGAGTTGTCGACGGCCTCCTTCGTGGCGGTCAATAGCGCCTTCGCCGGATTATCGAATCCCAGGAGGTGACGGTTCTTCTGGAAGAATTCCGCCACCGAAATCTCGCGCTGCCGGCGACCGAGCGACTCGGCCGTCTCGCGGCGGCGCTCGACCTTGGCGCCCCGGGACGGCGTGGCGGCGTCCTTATCCGGCGCCGAACCTTCCGGCGCGGAAGCGGCCGTATCGCCCGTCGCGGCGGTCGCCTCCGTCGCGGTGGCCGCGTCCGACAGGACGTCCGCCGCCTCGGGCCCGGTAAGCGCCGTGGCCGCGTCGCCGCGCGCTTCGATGGCCGCCCGCGGCTTCGCGCCACGCTTCGACTTCGCGGCGATGCCAAGTTTCGCGGCGGCCACGGGCTTCACAGGGCGCGCTGTCTTTCCCTTGAATAGGTCCATCTGCACGAGACTCTTTCCTTTTTCCTGGCGGAGGCGGCGCGGGCCGCCGGCCCGCGCGGGCCGCGCCTTCTTGCGGTTCCCGGCCTTTGCTGCCGGCGTCTTGCGCCTGCCGCTCATGCAGCGTCGCCCGCCCGGCGCGGGGAGCTTGCTCGAACCGCCCCGCACGGCGGGGATTCTAGCACCGGCGCCGGGATCACCAGGGGAGCGGCTTCCCCGCGTGGTCGAAGAAGCCGCCGTTGTGCTCGGCGGTGAGCGTGTCGATCATCCGAATGAGATCGGCCACCGCCCCCTCTGGCTTGAGCGGCGCGTGCGGCCCTCCCATGTCGGTGCCCACCCATCCGGGGTGGAGCAGTGTGGTCACGATGCCGCTGTTTTCCAGCTCGATCGCCATGTTCCGCGCCAGCATGTTGAGGGCGGTCTTGCTGATGCGGTACGCCCACGAACCGCCGCTGCCGTTGTCGGCGATCGAGCCCATCAGCGAGGTGATGTTCACCAGCCGCGGCGACGAGCCCTTCCGGAGGAGAGGGAGAAAGGCGCGGCTGACGCGCAGGGGCCCGAGCGTGTTCACATCGAAGACCTTCCGGATATCGTCCGTCTTGACCGTCGCGAGGGTGGCGTCGCGCGCCCCATAGGTTCCCGCGTTGTTGACCAGGACGTCGAGTTGTTGGTCGGTCTTCTCGACCTCGTGCAGCGCCCTTTCGACCGAGGCGTCGTCGGCGACATCGCACGCCACCGCCCGCAACGACTCCTTGTGCTTGCCGACGAGGGCGGAGAGTCCCACCGAGGTCTCGGGCCGGCGCGCCAGGGCCACGACGCGGTCTCCCCGCACCAGCCACTGGCGGATGAATTCCAGTCCCAGTCCCCGGGACGCCCCGGTGATCAGAATGCGTCGGTGTTGGCTCGCTTGACGAATCATCGTATCCTCCCGGCCGCGCGGCTTCGGTGCGCGGCCTGACTTCGACCATGAAGGATATCTCAATCTCCCGGGGGTGATACATGCCGGTGCGTGATGCGATTCTCCTTTCCCTTGCCGCGCTCTCTCTCGCGGCGCCCGTCCGGGCGGCCGAGCCGGTCCCGCGCCGCCCCGTCCACACCTTCTCGATCGTGGCGCGCGACCCGGCGACCGGGGAGATCGGCGTGGCGGTGCAGTCGCACTGGTTTTCCGTGGGCCCGACCGTCCCCTGGGCCGAGGCGGGGGTGGGCGCCGTGGCCACCCAGTCCTTCGTGCGCGTGGACTATGGCCCGCGCGGTCTCGCGCTGATGAAGGAGGGGGTGGACGCCCCCCATGCGCTGAAGCGCCTCGTCGAGGCCGACACCGCCCCCGACGTCCGCCAGGTGGCCATGATCGACGCCCAGGGACGGGTCGCCGCCCACACCGGCAGCCGCTGCATCCGCGCGGCCGGGCACCACGTGGGCGTGAACTACTCGGTGCAGGCCAATCTCATGGTCGACGCCGGGGTCTGGCCGGCGATGGCGAAGGCCTTCGAGACCAGCAAGGGGGATCTCGCCGAGCGGATGCTCAAAAGCCTCGAGGCGGCGCAGGAGGCCGGGGGGGACATCCGCGGCCGCCAGTCGGCGGCGATCATCGTCGTGAAGGGCGAAAAGACCGACACCCCCTGGACGGGGAAGGTCTTCGATCTGCGGGTCGAGGACAATCCGGAGCCGCTCAAGGAGCTCAGGCGCCTGGTCGCGCTGTCGCGCGCCTACGACGAGATGAACGCCGGCGACCTCGCGGTCGAGAAGAACGACATCGACGCCGCCGTCAAGCGCTACGCCGCCGCCGAGGCGATGGTGCCGGGCATGGACGAGTTCGTCTTCTGGCACGCCGCAACACTGGCGCAGAAAGGACGCGTCGAGGAGTCGCTGCCCCTCTTCGCCCGCGCCTTCCGCATGCACCCCGGCTGGTACCTTCTAGTCCCCCGCCTCCCCGCCTCGGGCCTCTTACCCGACGACAAGAAGATCATCGACAAGATCCTCGCCCAAGCGCCGAAGGCGAAGTAACCCGGAAAAGCGAACAGAAACGGCGTTGTCACTCGCGGTTTGGGACACTGCGGAGCGGCGCGCCCTGCAGCCGCCGGGCCGTCTGAGACGGAGCGCCGGGGCCCCTCCGCGCGCTCTTCAGCGCGGAGGGCGGCGCGCAGCGAAGCGAGGGGAGGCGTCGCGTAGCGACGCCGGACCCGTGCCCGGCAGCCGCAGGCCGCGGCGCAGCGCATACGAGGCCGGGTTCAGGGCCGAAGGTATTTCTGAAACCAGAGCAGCACCCGCTCGAACGCCTCGATCTGATGCGCCCTCTCGCGAAACCCGTGCTTCTCGCGCGGAAAGACCAGGTACTCGACCGGCACCCCCTTCCACCTGAGCGCGGCGTACAGCTGATCGCTCTGCGGCTTCGGGACCCTCGGGTCGGCGTCCCCCTGCAGAATCAGCGTCGGCGTCCCCGCCTTGCCGATGTTGCCGACCGGGCTGGCCTCGCGGCATGTCTCGACATGGTCGTAGCACCAGAGGTCCCAGTGGACCTGGCTGTTCTCGACCGGGATGTCGGTCTGGCCGAGGAAGGAGATCCAGTCGCTGATCCCGAACAGGCTTGCGCCGGCGGCGAAGCGCTCGCTGTAGCGGGTGACCCCGAGCCCGGTGAAATAGCCGCCGTACGAGCCGCCGGTGATCCCGACGCGCGCCTTGTCGATCGGGAAGCGGCCGGCCAGGTCGTCGATCCCGTCGAGGACGTCCGTGAATTCCTTGCCGCCGAGGTCCCGGTGGTCCGCCTTGGCGAAGGCGGCGCCGCGCCCGGTCGATCCGCGGTAGTTCGGGTAAAGCACGAAATAGCCGCGCTCGGCGAACACCTGCCCCGGGGTCGAGGCGCTTGTGTTCCAGCCGTCGAGGTAGTTCGACTCCGGCCCGCCGTGGGCGATCACGACCAGCGGGTAGGCGCCGCGCGATGGGTAGCCGACCGGGCGGACAAGCACCCCTTCGATCAGGAGCCCGTCGCGCGCCTTCCAGGTCACGGTCTCCTGCCGCCCGCGCGGAAAGGAGGCGAGGTCCGGGTTCGAGACCGCCACCCGCCGGGTGTCGAAGGCGCTCCCGGTCCCCTTCTCCCCGGCATAGACGTCGGGCGGCCCGTCCGCGGTCGAGGCGGCGAGCGCGAACCGGCGCCCCGAACGTGACGCGGTGGCCGACAGGAACGCCCGATCCCCCGGGGCGATGAGGACGCGGGGGACGCCGGGGTTGCGCGTGTCGATCATCAAGAGCGCCGAACGGGTCCCGGTCACGACGACGGCCGCCAGGCTGTCTTTCTCCATCCAGACGAGATCGGTCACCGATTCGGGCCGGTCGCCTGTGAGGTTCACAGGCGTCCCGCCGGCGGCCGGGACGACGAAGACACTTCCGCTGTAGGAATCGGAGGCGTCGGCGCCGGCGCGGTAGGCGATCGTGGCGCCGTCCCTCGACCAGAGGAGTTGATCAACCTTGCCGACGACCTCCACCAGCGGCCGGGGCGCCACCCCCGGGCTGCGGGCCGGCAGGACGACGATCCGCTTCCGCACGTAGGAATCATCGATCTTCGGAGTGTCGCTCACCGTGGCGGCGATCGACTCCCCGCCCGGCGACCACTCGAACTCCCAGACCGAGAGGTTGCCGGCCGACGCGACCGGCCGCGCCTCGCGGGTGGCGATCTCCACCGTCCACAGACGGCGCGTGCGCAGGTCCCGCTCGGCCACCGTCCAATCCCGCCCCGACTTCTCGTCCTTCTCCCTGTCTTCCGTCTTCGGGTCGGTCGCGGCGTACGCCAGGGCAGCGCCGTCGGGCCGCCAGGCGAAGGCCGCGACGTCGGTCCTGTCGTCCGTGAGCGGGACCGGCTCGCCCCCGTCACGCGGCATGACGAACAGCCGGGGCTTGGATTTCGGTTCGGCGGCGGTGCGTATGAAGGCGATCCACCGTCCGTCGCTTGACCAGGCGGGGGACTTGTCCTCCGCGTCCGCGGTGGTCATCCGGCGTGGGACGCCCTTCTCAAACGGGACGAGATACAGGTTCGAGTAGGCAGGTCCGGGCGGGTCGTCGGGCTTCCGGGACCGCGAGACGGTGTAGAGGATCCACTCGCCGTCGGGAGAAATCACGGCCGAGGAGACGCGCGCCATGTCCACGACCGTCTCGGCGGTCCATCTCCACTCCGCCGCCAGGGGGCCGGGGGCCGCCGCGCCCGCGACGAGGAGCGTGCCGAGAAAAAAAGCGCATCGTGACGAAGCGGCACGGGCCGCATGACAAGTCTTCATCGGCACCTCCGGTTTTGAACGGTCTTTGCGAAGGGGGGCATTCTACCAAACCTTGACCGGAGCCGCGGCCTCGGGCTAGGCTCACCTCCTTGCTGAAAGGGTCGGCGTGCGCCTCTTCCGCCTATCGCGTTCCCTGACCGTCGCGGTCGCCCTCCTGGTACTCACGGGCGCCTCTTTGTCGATCGGCGCCGCCGGTGACAAGCCAGGCGGCGGGCCGGACGCTCCCGACCGGATCGCGGCGCGCCTTCTCGGCGAGGAAATCGCGTCGGGGGGCGCCTACGCCAAGCTGGCCTGGCTGACCGATCGGATCGGTCCCCGGCTTTCGGGGAGCGCCGGGGCGGAGAAGGCGGTGGCCTGGGCTCTCGACGAGTTCCGCAGGGACGGCATGTCGCGCGTCCGGGCCGAGAAGGTGATGGTCCCCCGCTGGGTGCGCGGCGAGGAGAGGGCGGTGATCGTCTCGCCCGTCGCGCAGCCGCTCACGATCACGGCGCTCGGGATGAGCGTGCCGACCCCGCCCGAGGGGATCACAGCCCCGGTCGTCGAGGTCTCATCGTTCGACGAGCTGCGCGCCGCCGGCGACAAGGTGCGCGGCGCCATCGTCCTGATGAACAAGAAGACGGTCGCCCACCGGCATGGCGCGGGGTACGGCGAGACGTCCAGCCTGCGGTACCGCGGCCCGTCGGAGGCGGCGCGGGTGGGCGCCGCGGCGTTCCTCATCCGCTCGCTCGGGACGCTCGTGGCGCGGCTGCCTCACACCGGGGCGCTCGGTTACCTGGAGGACGCGCCGAAGATCCC
This sequence comes from Acidobacteriota bacterium, assembly GCA_031370485.1. Lineage (GTDB taxonomy): Bacteria > Acidobacteriota > Polarisedimenticolia > Gp22-AA2 > Gp22-AA2 > JANMQK01. The sequence goes on from JANMQK010000261.1 coordinate 25,176, forward strand.
GGCGGCCGCGGTCACGGAGGAGGACGCCGATCTGATCCACCGGCTTCTCGCGGCGGGGGAGACGGTGCGCGTGTCGCTCGTACTCGGATGCCGGACCCTCCCGGACGTGGAATCGGCGAACGTCGTGGCCGAGCTGCGCGGCCGGAGCCTCCCGGACGAGGTGGTCGTCATCGGCGGGCACCTCGACTCGTGGGACCTGGGGACCGGCGCCATCGACGACGGCGCCGGTGTCGCCATCTCGATGGAGGCGCTCAGGCTTCTAAAGACCCTCGGCCTTCGCCCCCGCAGGACGATCCGCGCCGTGCTGTTCATGAACGAGGAGAACGGCGTGCGCGGCGGGAAGGGGTACGCCGAGGCCCACGCGTCCGAGATAAAGCAGCACGTCGCGGCGATCGAGTCGGACGGCGGCGCCGGGCGCCCCACCGGCTTCACGCTCCGCGCGGGAGAGGGGGCGGCGGAGGCGGTCCGCGCCCTGGCGCGCAGTCTCCGGGGCCTCGGAGCGGACGAGGTCGACACGAAGGGCGGGGGAGGCACCGACATCGGGCCTCTCGGAAAGGCGGGCTGCCCGGTTCTCGAGCTGCGGCAGGACATGACGCGCTATTTCGACTGGCACCACACCGCCGGCGACACGCTCGACAAGGTCGATCCCACGGAGCTGGCGCAGAACGCCGCCGCCATGGCCTTCATGGCCTACGCCCTCGCCGACCGCGCCGAGCCGCTGCCGCGCCTCCCTCCCGAGGCGGCCCAGCCCGCGGGGCGCTGAACCCGGGACGGCCGGATCTCCGAAAGCGAGGCCCGTGGGCGACGAAGGATTCCCCGATCTGCGCTCTTTCATGGAGCGGCTGCGCCGCGACCGCGACCTCGCCGTCGTCGAAGCCGAAGTGGACGCGCGGTTCGAGGCGGCGGAGATCCACCGCCGTGTCATCGCCGCGGGAGGGCCGGCGCTTCTCTTCACACGGGTGAAGGGGGCGGACTTCCCCCTCGTGACCAACCTCTTCGGCACGGCGCGCCGCGCCGGGCAGGCGTTCGGCGCGCGGCCGTTCCGGCTGCTGAGCCGGCTCGTGCAGGTGGCCGGGAATCTTTTCCCGCCGACGCCCGGGAAACTCTGGGCCGCCAGGGACCTCCTGCGCGAGGCGTTCCGCATCGGGACGGCGCGGCGCCGCCAGGGTCCGATCACGGACGTGATGACCCATGACGTCCGCCTCGACCGCCTGCCGGTCCTGACATGCTGGCCGGAGGACGGCGGCCCGTTCATCACGCTGCCTCTTGTCCACACCGAGCACCCGGAGGGGAAAGGTCCGAACCTCGGGATCTACCGCATGCAGGTGCACGACGCGCGGACGACCGGCATGCACTGGCAGATCGGCAAGGGGGGCGGCTTCCACTACGCCGTCGCGCAGGCCGCGGGACGGCCGCTTCCGGTGACGGTCTTCCTGGGAGGCCCGCCGGCGATGATCCTGGCCGCGGTGGCGCCGTTGCCCGAGAACGTGCCGGAGCTCCTATTGGCGTCCCTCATCGCCGGCCGCAGGCTCGGTGTCTGCCCAGGCAATGGACCGCATCCTTTGATCGATTCGGCCGAGTTCGCGCTGATAGGCTCCGTGCCCCCCGCGGAAAAGCGCCCCGAGGGGCCGTTCGGCGACCACTACGGCTACTACTCGCTGCGGCACGACTACCCGGTCTTCCGGGTCGAAAAGGTCGCGCGGCGGCACGACGCCATCTACCCTGCGACCGTCGTCGGCAAGCCGCGGCAGGAGGATTTCTACATCGGCGATCTCCTGCAGGATCTCCTCTCCCCTCTCTTCCCATTGGTGATGCCGGCGGTCGAGACGATCTGGGCTTATGGCGAGACCGGCTACCATTCTCTCGCGGCGGCCGTCGTGCGCGAGCGTTACGGCCGCGAGGCGATGTCCTCGGCCTTCCGCATCCTCGGCGAAGGGCAGCTGTCCCTGACGAAATTCCTCCTCCTGACCGATCGCCCGGTCGATCTCAAGGACTTCAAGGCGACCCTCACGCACGTTCTCCGGCGCACGCGCCCCGAGACCGACCTCTATGTCTTCCCGAACCTCTCGATGGACACACTCGACTACACGGGGCCGCGCGTCGAGCAGGGGTCGAAGGGGGTCTGGCTGGGGCTGGGAGACCCCGTCCGCGACCTGCCGTCGGAGTTCAGTGCAGCGGGCCCCCTGCCGCGCGGCGCCACGGACGCGCGCGTTTTCTGCCCGGGCTGCCTCGTCGTGGGTGGCCCGCCGCGCAAAGAGGACCCCGGAGCCGCGGCCCGTTTTGCCGCCGACCCGGTCTTCGCCGCGTGGCCTCTCGTCGTCCTCACCGACGAGCCGGCGCGCGCCGCCCGAAGCACCATCAATTTCCTGTGGACAACCTTTACCCGGTTCGAGCCGGCCGCCGATATCCATGCCGCGCGCATCGACGTGGCGCGCAATCACCTCTCCTACACGCCCCCCATCCTGATCGACGCGCGGCTGAAGTCCGGCTTCCCGGAAGAGCTGCGCTGCGACGAGACGACCGCCCGCACCGTCACCCGTCGCTGGCTCGAGTACTTCCCCGACGGGGGTGTCGAGATGGGGGACTCGGAAGCCGCGCACCTCGACCGCGCGTAGCGCGTCGCTCCCGGCGACGGCTCTCCGCCCCGGCGTGCCCCGTCCGCCGCGGACCATTTGCTATCATCGGCGGCGATGGACGAAACCACCCGCACCGTCTCCAAGCGCCGCGCCGGCACGGCGCCCCGCACCGCCCCCGCGCACGCGCCCGTGCCCGCGCCCGCCACAGGCGCGGCGATACTCCCGCGGCCTCCGCTCAAGTGGGCGGGGGGGAAGCGCTGGCTCGTCCCGCACCTGGGACCGATCTGGGAGCCGCACCGCCACCGCAGACTCGTGGAGCCGCTGTGCGGAGGCTTGGCCGTGGCGATCGGGCTTCGTCCCGGGAGGGCGCTCCTCAACGACACAAACCCGCACGTGATCAACTTTTACGCCTGGCTGAAGAAAGGGCTCCGCGCGCGCGTGCCGATGGAGAACGACGCCGCGCTCTTCGCGAGGCACCGCGAGCGCTTCAACCGTCTCGTGACGCGGGACGGAGGGGCTGCGAGCCGGGAGGCGGCGGAGCTTTTCTACTACCTGAACCGCACCGGCTACAACGGCCTGTGCCGTTTCAACCGGAGCGGGCTGTTCAATGTTCCTTTCGGAAGCTACAAGCGCATCAACTACACCTCGGACTTCACCCCTTACCAGGACCTGTTCTCGACTTGGGAATTCATCAACCGCGACCTCGAGGATGTTCCCCTCGATCCGGAAGATTTCGTCTACGCCGACCCGCCATACGACGTCGAGTTCACGCACTACTCCAAGGGGGGCTTCGGCTGGGAGGACCAGGTGCGGCTGGCGCGCTGGCTGGCGCGCCACCGGGGTCCCGTGGCGCTTTCGAACCAGGCGACCGACAGGATCGTGGCGCTTTACAAGAGCCTGGGGTTCGCGCTCCGCTTCCTGGAGGCGCCCCGCCGGATCAGCTGCGACGGCGACCGCACCCCCGCGCGCGAGGTCCTGGCGACGCGCGGCCTCTAGCGTGGCGCCGCCGCCCCACGCGCCTCGTCGGCTCAGCGGCCGTCGAGGCGCACGGTCTCCCCCAGTTTCGCGACGTGCGTCGTCCAGCCGGTGTCTTTTGTGATCCGTTGCGCCAGCGCCGCGGCGGCCTCGGGCTCGCCGTGGGTCAGGAAGATCCCGCGGGGCGGCTTCGGACACCCCTTGAGCCACCGCATGGTCTCGTTCGGGTCGGCGTGCCCCGAGAAGCCGCGCAAATCCTCGACGCGGGCCCGGACCGGGACATCCTCGCCGTGGATCCTGATTGTCTTCTCCCGTTCGACGAGGCCCCGCCCCCGCGTCCCCGCCGCCTGGTAGCCGACCAGGACGATGGTGTGCCGCGGGTCGGGCAGCAGCCGCTTCAGGTGATGCAGGATGCGCCCCCCCGTGAGCATCCCGCTCGACGAGATCAGGACTCCGGGTCCGTGGAAGGCGTTGAGCGCCTTCGATTCCTCGACCGTCCGGTGCAGAAGGACGTTGCCGGCCCGCAATTCCCCCCTTGCCTCGGTCTCCATGGCGTGCTCCCGGTAGATCCCCGTGGCGTCGACCGCCATAGGGCTGTCGATGTGAATCGGCAGCGTCGGCAGCCGCCCCTTTTCCATCAGCACGTTCAGGACATAGGTGACTTGCTGGGCCCTGCCGACTGCGAACGACGGCACCACGACGATGCCCCCCCTGGTGGTTGTCTCCTTCACCACCCGCTCGAACTGGTCGTAGAGGCTGGCGGCCTCGTGCGGGCGATTGCCGTAGGTCGATTCGAGCACGATGTAGTCCGCCTCCGGGGGCGGGTCAGGGTCGGGATTGAGCGGCACGTCGTAACGGCCGAGATCCCCGGAGAACAGGACCCGTGTCGTCGATCCGTTCTCCTTGATTGTCATCTCGACCATCGCCGAGCCGAGAAGGTGCCCGGCGTTGTGGAACCGGAACCCGATCCGCCCGGACAGGTCGGTCCAGGCGCCGTACGAACGCGTCGTGATCTGCTCGATCGCTTTCGTGGCGTCGCCCGAGTCGAAAAGCGGCAGCGCCGGCTTGTGCTTCGTCAGCCCTTTGCGGTTCAGAAATGCCGCGTCTTCTTCCTGGAGATGCGCCGCGTCCATCAATAGCAGGCGCGCCAGCTCCGCCGTGGGCGGCGTGCAGATGACGGTCCCCTTGAAGCCGTCCCGGGCGAGCCGCGGCAGCATGCCGGAGTGATCGATGTGGGCGTGCGTCAGGATCACGAACGGCAGGGTGACGGGGTCGAACGGGAACGGCTCCCAGTTCTTCTGCCGCAGCTCCTTGAGTCCCTGGAACATCCCGCAATCGACGAGGACCCGCTCGTCGCGCGAGGTCACGAGGTGCCGCGAGCCGGTGACCGTGCCGGCCGCGCCGTTGAAGGTGATCTCCGCCATCGTCGCTCCTCCCGGATCGCCCCGACAGGATACCAGAGGTTTCCGCGCGCCTCCCGCGGCCATTGGGGGCGCGGCGCGCTGTGATATCATCCGCCGCACCGCGGAAATCGGGCACCGTGAGTGCGAATGCGGCCCCGGACTCCTTGCCGGGCGCGGCTTTCGGAACGGCGTCCCACGGCCGGGGAGATCTTCAAAGAGGCGGCCCATGTCGAAGGTGATGACGATGAAAGAGGCCGTCTCGCGCTTCGTGCGCGACGGCGATCTGGTCGTCCTCGAAGGGTTCACCCACCTCATCCCGTTCGCCGCCGGGCACGAGATCATCCGCCAGCGCCGCAAGGACCTGACGCTCGCCCGCCTCACACCCGATCTGATTTACGACCAGATGATCGCCAGCGGATGCGTGAAGAAGCTTGTCTTCTCCTGGGCCGGCAATCCCGGGGTCGGGCCGCTGCACGCCTTCCGCCGGGCCGCCGAGAAGGGCCGGCCCCGTCCGCTCGAGCTGGAGGAGTACACGCACTTCGGAATGGTGCTGCGCTTCATGGCGGGGGCGTCGCGGCTGCCGTTCCTGCCGACGCGCAACTACCCGGGCACCGACCTCACGAAATACAACCCGGCGTTCAAGAAGATCCGCTCGCCCTACTCGGACGAAGAGCTGTGGTGCGTCCCCGCGCTCCATCCGGACGTCACCGTGGTGCACGCGCAGCGGGCCGACGCCGACGGCAACACCCAGATCTGGGGGCTTTACGGGGTGCAGAAGGAGGCCGCCTTCGCGAGCGAGCGGGTCATCGTCTCGGTCGAGGAGGTCGTCGATCCCTCGGTCATCCGTTCCGACCCGAACCGCACGGTCATCCCGGGCGCCATCGTGAGCGCCGTGGTCAAAGAGCCGTTCGGGGCCCATCCGTCCTACGTGCAGGGGGCCTACGACCGGGACAATCCCTTCTACGTCGAGTGGGACGCGATCTCCCGCGACGAGGCGAGTCTTTCCAGGTACCTCGACGAGTGGGTGTACGGCCTGCCGGACCGGGCAGCCTACATAAAGAAGATGGGAGCGCGCCACGGCGAGATGCAGGCCGACAGGCAGATGTGCGCCCCGGTCAACTACGGGTTCTGAGGAAATGAAGACGATGGCCGGCTACACGACATCCGAGCTGATGGTCTCCCGCGCGGCCAAGGAGCTGAAAAACGGGGACGTGGTCTTCGTCGGGATCGGCGTGCCTTCCCTGGCGGTCAATCTCGCCTATCGGATGCACGCTCCAGGGCTCTGCATGATCTACGAGTCGGGCGCCGTCGGCTGCGTCCCGACGCGGCTGCCGATCTCGATCGGCGACCCATGCCTCGTGACCGGCTCGCTCGCCGTCGTGCCGATGCTCGACATCTTCAACCTCTATCTCCAGCGCGGCCTCATCGACGTGGGGTTCCTCGGGGGCGCGCAGGTCGACCGCTTCGGCAACATCAACTCAACGGTCATCGGCGACTATACGAAGCCGAAGGTCCGGCTGCCCGGGAGCGGCGGCGCCTGCGAGATCGCCGCGCTCGCGAAGAAGGTCGTCATCACGATCGCGAACTCGAAGCGGACCCTTCCCGAGCGGGTCGATTTCGTCACCAGCCCAGGCTATCTCGGAGGGGGTCGCGAGCGGGAGTCTCTCGGTCTCAAGGGCGGCCCCGAGACCGTGATCACCGACATGGGTGTTTACCATTTCGATCCCGACACCCGGGAGATGGTCCTCGTCTCCCTGCATCCGGGCGTGACCCTCGGGACCGTCAAGGAGAACATCGGGTGGGACGTGAAGAGCGCCCGCGAATTGTCGGAGACCCCTCCGCCGAGCCCGGAGGAGATCCGGATTATCCGCGAGGAGCTCGACCCCGACGGGATCTTCCTGCGCTCGAAGGCGGACTGAAAGGCGAACTGAGATGAAGCGACCGAAATCAGGCAATCCACGCGGTGGTCGGCGGGCGCGACGCTCCGCCGCGTCGCGCAAGGCGGCGCCGGCGAAGAACGCCCCCGTCGCACGCCGCAAGCCGGGCGGCAAGTCCAGCCGTCGTAAGGCGGCGCTGATCCTCGCCGAGCGTGACATCGTCCGCGCGACCGCGCGGGCGGAGGCGTCGCTCAAGAACGAGATGAACAGCAATCCCCCTGCGCCTCCGGAGGACCCGGCCGAGGAAGCGCTCAAGGAAGCGGAACAGATCGGGATGCTCCTCGACGACGGCGAGGAGGAACAGGAGTACGAGGCGGACGAGAGCGAGGACTACTTCATGAAGGCGCCGGCCCGCGGCCCGGCGCACCCGCGTGTCCGTCCTTCGCCCGACATCGTTTCGAAGATCGAGGTCAAGGCGCAGACAGCCAGGGGACCGGCGGCGGCCGGGGCCGCGGCCACCGCCGGC
>JANMQK010000266.1:0-3783 GCA_031370485.1 Acidobacteriota bacterium
GTCGGCGTCGCCTTCATGGCGAAGCGGATCTTCGACGCGCTCAAGGCGGCGGGGCAGATACCGCTCCGTCCGGCGGCCGCGGAACGGACGCGGCTCGTCAGCATCGCCGCGGCGCTGCTGCACGACCTGGGGCACGGGCCGTTCTCCCACCTGTACGAGAAGGTCTTCAACGACCGGAAGCATGAAGAATGGACCCGGCTCATCGTGCGAAGCCCCCGGACCGAGGTCGGGCGCCTGCTGCGTCGGGCCGGGATGGTGGACGACGTCGTGGCGGTGTACGAGAGGACCTACCGGCCGGCGTTCGTGAGCGACATCGTGTCTTCGCAGCTGGATGCCGACCGGCTCGACTACCTGCTGCGGGATTCCTACATGACCGGTGTCGCCTACGGCCGCTACGACCTGGAGTGGATCCTCACGAGCCTCCGGCTGGCCCGCCGGGAGGGGGATGGCGAGCTCAGGCTCTGCATCAACGGGACGAAGGGGTACCACGCGGCCGAGCAGTTCGTGATCGGCCGCTACCTCATGTACCAGCAGGTCTACTACCACAAGACCAGCCGGGCCGCCGAGCAGATGATCCGCACGGCGCTGCAGCGCCTGGTGGACGCGCACGGGGAGACTTCGAAGTTCCCCGATCCCTGCCCCGGGCCGATCAAGCGGCTGATCGAAAGCCGCGGCGACCTGACGGTGGAGGAGTTTCTCAGGCTGGACGATTTCCTGCTTCTCTCGGCGTTCCAGGAGTGGGCCCTGGCCCCGAAGGGCGCGGTCGACCCGATCCTGCGCGACCTGTGCGACCGGATTATCCGGCGGCACCTTTTCAAGACCGTGCGTCTCGCCAGGGACACGCGGCACAAGGAGTTCGCCCAGGCGCTCGAGGGGCTTTTGCCGCACTTCAAGAAGAAGGGCTTCGACCCGCGCTACTACCTGCTGGAGGACGACGCGACCGATCTCCCGTACCGCGACCTTGCCTACTCCGACCGGATGGGGATGGCGCCCGAGGACATCGGTCTGGCCATCCGCGGGCGTGTGGCGGGCTACATGTCGGAGCGGGCCATTTCGCCCCTCATCGACTCGATCCGCAACGAGCCGCGCAAGCTCAAGCGTCTCTGCTTCCCGGCGGAGATGAGAGGTCTCGTCGAGCGCCGGCTGCGCCCCTTCATTTCGCTCGAGCGGCTGTAGGAGGGTGGCGCCTTCTGGCCGATAGGAAGTATAAGCTGCGCTCCAGGGTCCGGTAACATTTAATCTGTCAACTTGGGATGGACGGAGAGACCGGGTGGCGGGTCGCGGCCTGACGCGCGCACGCCTTCAGAGTGCTTACAATTCCCGCGGACTACTCGACACAACAGGAAGGGCAACGCCCGAGACATTTTCGAAGAGGTGCGTGGCGGTGGGAGGAGGCGTCTAATGAAATCATACAGCGGGGTGCGCTTCGCGCCGCAGCTGATGGTGGACGTTAGCGACGCTCTCATAGAAGGTGGCCAGAGGACGATGGCGAACGAAGATAAGGACCCGTTGACACGATTAGTGAACGCCTCTGGGTTCGCTTTCCAGATCGGTCTTGAGCATCAGATTACGCAGTCGCGGGACCAGCACCGATGGGTCGTGATGTCCAGGGAACACGGTTCCGGTAACCTTCGCCTCGTCCTCGAGTGCAAGCGTCCGCGCGATGGAACCTGGATGTTTCTGGTCCCCGGCGAGGCTGTGAAGGAAGAGAATCGTGTCCGCGTCTGTGGACGATGGGAGGGCCAGGGGCGAAGCCACGGTCCGGTTGGTATGATCTCCGTCTCGTGCCTCCATCGGCGGAGGCAGGTTTCTGTTCAGTTCGGGGCAGCGGGGAAGAGGATGGTCCCTTCTTAGAACGCATCTCCGGGAGGCTCCTGCGATCGATGGAGTGCTTGGCAGCAGAGGAGTCTGAGATGAACCCCCCCGCCTGGCGATTCCCGATCATCTACGCAGCCATGGTTGTCACAACAGCAACCCTCCACATCTGCAGCTTCCCGCCCGGGCAGGTCTCGATCAAGGATGGCACGGTGTCGGGTGGCGAATTCACTCACGTCACGATGGTCCGCTTTCGCAAGAGTCTCACTACGAGGCTCTCCGCGGGCGCTGAGCCAGCGAGACTCGAGCAATCGATGGTTGACAGAGAACGGTCTGTGCTAGTGGTCAACTCCTTGCACCTCATTGATTGTCTGCGCCAGTGGGAGTATCAGAAGCGAGGGATTTTTGAGGATCCGTTCCCTTGGGACCCAACGCGAGAAGGGTGATCTAAGCGCATAACAACGGCACGCAGCAGACGGCTCTTCGCGTCGCCTCTGATGCGGAGCAGACTCGATAGTTCCCTCGACACGAATGTTTATGATCAGAAAAGCCGTTCCCCAAGAAATCCAAGTTGATGTCCTGGCCGCTTGCCGTCGCCGCTGCGCCATCTGCTTTGGCCCACCCGGTCGACGCCAGAGACTAGGTTTACAGAATAGCCCTTACCGGACCCGGGATCGCAGCTTGAACGGCCTATGCGCCGGAGGCCCCCACGAAACAGCCGCGCCTCCACGACCTCGACGATGCGGTCGTGGTCGTAAGGGTTGTCCTTCGACAGCGAGGTCTTGGGGTCGTTCTTCCAGGCGTAGCCGTGGGTCGACGAGAAGTCGTAGTTCTTGTCGAAATCGACGTGGATATCGCCGGCCACGATCGGCGGCGCGATCAGGAGCAGGCAGCCCCAGAGCGCGACCCGTCCGACACGATCCGATCCCTCCCCGCCCCCCTCAATGGAGGCGGACCAGCTCGACCCGGCGATTCTCGGCCCGGCCCGCTTTCGTCTTGTTGTCGGCGATCGGTCTCGTCGAGCCGTACCCGTTCGCCTCGAGACGCGAGGCATCGATCTCATTGCTGATCAGGTAGTCGCGGACCGACTTGGCGCGCGCCCGGGACAGTGGATCGTTTATCCGGGCGGAACCGGTGCTGTCGGTGTGGCCCTCCACCTCGATCCGGGCGTCGGGATTTTCCTTGAGCGCCTTGACGAGGCGATCGAGGGTCACGGTCGATTCCGATTTCAGCTTGGCGCTGTTGGTCTCGAAATAGACGCCCTCGAGGACCAGATGCTTCTTCAGCTCGGGGAGGGCCAGAGGCGGCGGCGCCGGCGGGGTCGCCACCTGCTCCGGGCATCCGGACGCATCCACTTTGACGCCACGCGGCGTGTCCGGACACTTGTCGAGGTAATCGGGCACGCCATCACCGTCGCTGTCCGTCGGGCAACCGTTGGAGTCCACCTTCACGCCTCGAGGCGTATCGGGACACTTGTCGAGGTAATCGGGCACGTTGTCACCATCGGCGTCCCAGGGGCAGCCGCGCTCGTCGACCTTCACGCCTCGCGGGGTGTCGGGACAGCGATCCAGGCCGTCGTAGACACCGTCCTGGTCGGAGTCGAGCGGGCACCCCCTGTTGTCCACCTTCGCCCCCCGGGGGGTGTCGGGGCACTTGTCCAGACCGTCGAATACGCCGTCACCATCGGCGTCCTTCGGGCAACCGTTCTCATCCACGGTCGCGCCATGCGGCGTGTTCGGGCACTTGTCGCGGCGGTCGGGCACGCCGTCCCCGTCGCTGTCCAGCGGTGGCCGGTGGCTGAGAAGCTGGGTCATCGTCTCCCAATCAACTTCGCCCGTGGGTAGGAGATTGTGGTCCTGCTGGAACCTCAGGAGGGCGTGGGTGGTCGGTCCATCGACCTCGCCGCTCTTGTATGAATTGGGAGCCAGGAGCTGCAGGTTCTCCAGGATCCCCTGGGCCTGGGAGACG
>JANMQK010000273.1:0-3556 GCA_031370485.1 Acidobacteriota bacterium
CAAGCCCGGCGGCTCGCAGCAGAAGCAGACCGAACAGACATAGTTGATAGTAAGCTCGGCGAGATTCTTGCGAACTCGCCGGCCGGCAGACTCACCCGCGCAAAGGCCATCCGGCGCTCCGCGATTCGTTCGATCAGGGCATGCCGATCTGCCGGCGACTGGGTCGAGATCCAGTCACCCCACTCCGCCGCCATCTGCTGCTCGGCCTGGCGATGGCGCGACTGATCCGCGCGGTACCTTGCCTCGGCCGCATCGTAGTCGGCTTGCGAAGACACCCCCGACTGACGGAGGGTCTGCGCCCGCTCGAACGCCGCCTTCGAGGCCAGCGCGGTAGCCTCGGCCGCCGACAGGTCTCCGTCGAGCGTCACAAGCGAGGAGGGATCCACGACCTGACCATAGGCGCGGAATTCCGGCGACGCGCCACGAAGAACCAGAACGGTGTCCCGGAGCCCAAGCTGCCGCTGCGCCGACTGGTCGAGGATGACAGTGGACTCGTCTGCGGAGGATCGGTTTAGCCGCGCCGGAGCGGTCGTCGGGCGCTCACGCTCCTCTTCCTTCTCCCGCTCCTGTTGTTTCCCGACAAAGAGCCACGCCAAGGCCGTGACTACCGCAATCGCGACCAGGGCAGTCATCGCTCGTTTTGGGGCTGTCTTCACTCCATCGTCCTCTTTCTCTGCTCCGTAGGTGCTTCGCGCTTCTTGTACTCCCGGAAGACCTCTCACGTCAACTTGGAGAGACAAGAGGAATTCTAGGAGGGAAGGATGCTGGAATCGTGCCCGCGTCCAGGTGGAGTCATCTCCAGTCTTGGAGATATTACGGAGACGGTTTTCCTGATGACTGCTCTGGTCACCCCCCTCCATCTTCTCCGCCCCGTTTTCTCAGGTGGTCGTGCAGGGCGTCATCGTAGGGGCCGGAGACTGCGGGTGATGCTCGGAGATCAGGCAGTCCATAGGAGGTAAAAGCCGACTGCGAGCAGCATGACGCCCGTGGCGCGATCGACCCATTTTCGAAGCCCGGCGGCATCGAAACGCAGGGCGAGGGCTCCGGCGGCAGTCCCGATGAGGAGAACCGGCAGCCCCGCTCCCAGGCCGAAGAGAAACAGCAGGATGGCCCCGTACGGCACGCTGCCCTGATAGGCCGCGTACGAAAGCACCGAGGCCAGGACCGGCGTGCCGCACGGCGCCAGCACCAAAGACAGCGCCAGCCCGGTGAGGAAGGCGCCCATCATGCCATGCCGAACTTCCGATCCGCGGAAGGCGGGCAGGTTGAGGCGGAGCCACCCGAGAAGATGCACCCCCATCGCGAGCGGCACGATGGGGATGAGGTAGCGTGCCCAGCCGCCGAGGCCGACCATCGTCCGGCCGGCCAGCGCCGCCACGACACCGAGCACCGTCGTGGCCAGGGCGACCCCCGATACAAAGGCGGACGACGCGCCGAGCGCGGCTCGAGCACGATCGCCCCGGGTAGCGCAGCAGGTCGCCGCAGCCGCGGGGTAGAGCGGAACACAGCAGGGATTCAGGCCGGTCACGACACCGCCCGCGAACGCGAGCGGCAGGGCGAGGAGGTGTCCGCCCGAGAGCGCGCCCGCAAGAAGGTCGGCGAGCTCCTTCATGGCCGGGCATCCTCGAGGCGGTGGAGTCCGGTGCGGATCGCCTCGATGGTCTCCGGCGCCTCGCCCTCGTGACGCGCGATGACCTGGCCGGTCGAGTCGAGGAACAGCAACGTCGGCGCCACGGTCACACGGTACGCGTGCTCGAGGGCGGCATCGCTTCGCGGCGTGCCCTCGCGCACCGCGACGCCACGGGCGCCCGCGTCACGGACGAGTCGGATGACCTGCCCGCATCCGCAGGCGCTCCCGGCTTCGTCGGGATCGGCGAAGAGGAGCACGGATCCCGTGGCTGCCCGAGAGGGCCCCCGGGAAACAGCGGCCTCCGGAGCGGCGCCTGCCAAGGAACCAGAAGAGGGGCGGCTTCCTGTCTCCTTGGAGAGGACGATCGCGAGTGCGGCTCCGGCCACGATGATCGCTGCGATCCATCCTCGCTTCACGGTCGGTCTCCCGCGGGACGCGACACCTGGTGATGCCTGACCGGCGCGACCGTTGCTCATCGGCTCACTCCGGGACACACGTGGTGTCGCAACCGCAGGCCGCCTTGTCCTCCTCGACAGGGCCGGGCGCACGGTCCTGCACGTATGGCTCGCCGGTCTCCATCGCCCGCTGGGCCCGCGCCAGCTCCCTGCCAAGATAGGCGGCGTGGTCGAGTCGGGTGACCAGGTTCCGCTCGATCGCCGTCGCGTACAGGGCGGTCGGCGTCGCGGTTTCCAGGACGCAGTCGAGGACGCCTGAATTCGTGTAATGCTCGACGAGCAGACGCCTCCGGGGCGCGTCCGGGTAAACGACGAAGAAGCCCGCTGGATCGGGGATCATCCGTCGGGGCTCCTGCGCCGCCACCACCTCGACGGTTGAACTCTCCGGTGTCTCCGTGAATGCTCCCGGGTCACGAACGGCGCACGCGCGCACGCGCTCGAGGACTGTGTAGTCCTTCTCCACACCTATCAGCTCGACGAATTCAATCTGGCGGCGAAACGCATCGATCTCGTCCTGGCGGACATTCTTGAGAACGGGGCGATTGCCGCGAGCGCCGATAATTCGCCCCCGCTCGTCCACGCCCCCTACGAACAGGCTCTTAAGCGACTGACCGGGGAGATGTCCGACCGTCTGTCTCGTGTCCTCGCCGCACAGGATCAGGAAGCGTATGTGCGGATTGGTGAGGACGTTGCGGATGATGCGTTCGATCCCGAGATTCTCCGTGTGCAGGGTCCCAACGAGAGCGACGCCTTCCGGCTGCATCCCGGCGAGACGATCCGCGAGGCCCGATGTGTTGAGGGTGCACACCGCCACGGGCGCGCGGTACCGCACGACCCGGTAGTCACCGGGCAGGGGGGGCCAGCCGCGACGCTCGGCAGGGGCATCGGTCGGGCAGAGGTCCATGGCCTCCGCCTCACGCGCGAAGGCCTCGCTGAACGCGTTCGCGGCGAGCGCGGGGTAACAGACCGGGCAGCCGAGACAGTCGTACTCCTTCGGCGTGAAGACCGCGCGAGCTCGTTCGAGCGACCGGGCGAGATCCCCCCGGCCGGCGCCGGTGGAGGCCAGCGCCTCGACCGTCTTGTGGAGGCAGCCGCAGCCGTGACACTTGCGCGCCTCGGTCGCTGCGGCGAGCTGCTCCCGAACGATCGTCAGAGCGTGTGCTTTCTTGTCTTCGACACTTTCACTCATGTTCGTCGCGCGAAGGAAAAAGCGGGTGTCACACGCCCGCCTGGTGCAGAGCCTGCGCGACCAGGCGCGCGGCAAAGCGATCCCGCAGCGAGTAGTAGGCCATCTTGCCGTCGTTCCTGTACTTGAGGATCTTGAGGTCTCGAAGCTTTCTGAGGTGGTGCGAGGCTGCCGAGACACTCATCCCGAGCACGTGCGCCACGTCGCAGACACAGAGCTCCTCGCCCTCCTTGAGGGCGTGGAGCACCTTGAGCCGGGCCCGGTCCGCAAGCGCGGCGAAAACGA
>JANMQK010000295.1:0-5022 GCA_031370485.1 Acidobacteriota bacterium
TCTTCGACATCACATCCTCGGTCACGCAGCTGACCAACGGGCGGTTCCAGTTCGATACCGAGGTCGTGAACTTCACGGGTAGTGCCCTGACGGTCGATCTCGCGCCGGGGCCGCTGGGCTGCGACACCTGCATCGACCTGAGCTCCGACCCGAAAAACTGCGGGGCCTGCGGCAAGGTCTGCGAGCCGGACGAATGCTGCGGAATCTCCCCGGCCACCGGGGAGGCGGCGTGCCTCTCGAGGGACAGTGGCTCGTGCTCGCTCTGCGGCAACGGGGTCATCGACCAGGGAGAGCAGTGCGACGGCGAGGACCTCGGCGACAGGAGCTGCGGCAGCTTCGAGTCCTGCGGCGGGACGCTCGGCTGCACCTCCGACTGCACCTACGACACGTCGCAATGCGGCAGCAACTGCGGCGAGGAGTGCTGCCCGGCGTCACAGTGCGTGCAGGGCGAGGGCGGACCGTTCTGCTCGACCGGCAACCCCCTGACGCGCCCGGCGCCTGGTGCGGCTTCGAAGGGCTACCGCCTCGGGCAGGCGGTGAACTGCGACGAAGGCTTCGACTCCTGCGCCTGCGAGTTCCTCTCGGGGGTCTGCGCGACCGGGAAGTGTGTCCCGGACGTGGAGGGGCGTCATTGCTCCGGCGGGCCGCTCGCCGGGGCCTCCTGCTTCTTCGATGCCCAGTGCGGGACCTGCACCTCCCCCGCCTCCGCCGAGGGGGCGATCTGCTCCGAGAACAAGGACTGCTCCACCTTCCCGGAGCCTCTCTGCAAGCCGGGGGTGTGCAGCGGCGGCCGGTGTTCCAGCGGTCCCCTGGCCGGACAGGATTGCGAAGGAAGTTTCGACTGCGGCATCTGCATCTCCCCCCCGGAAATTGCCGGGGAGTTCCGATGCGCGAAGAGCTCGGATTGCACGATCGACTTCAACGAAGGGGCGGTCCGCAACGTCGGCCGCCCCGCAGCCGCGCCGGCCCCCCGCTGGTCGCTGCGAGTCGCGTCCCATCAGAACGCCGTCGGGGGCACCTCCGCCGACTGCCAGATAAGTGACGCGGCGGCCAAGGAGGTGACCTCGGAAGTCACCGTCTGCGGCGACGGGATACCCCAGGGGGACGTGCAGTGCAGCGACGGCCGGTTCGGTGTGCGCGGAACGGTCAACGTCTTCGTCCCCGACCCGGACCACACGGTCAACTTCCCCTCGGGGAATCCCTTCGTCACGCTGAACGAGGTCGAGGTCCACGACACGAGCGGCGATGGCCTCATCCAGCCAGGGGAGAGGGTTGAGATCGTTGTGCCTCTCGTGAACGCGGGCCCCGGGATCGTGACCGGAGTCAGCGGGCGCCTTTCCTCCGCGGCCGCCGACCTGGACGGGGACGGCATCACCGACCGGGTCATGTTCCGGAATGCGGACTCGGCCTACCCTGATATCCGGGGAATCGTCCCCCAGGGGAGCGACCCGGCGGTCTGCGGCATGGGCATGGCGGCGTCCCCGGCGCCTTCCAGGAACCGCATGGCGTTCGTCGTCGATATCCCCGGCAACCACCCGGAGGACACCGCCCGGAAATTCGACCTGGATGTCTCCGGCCGGATCGGGGGCCCCGGCGGGCCGCTGTTCGGCACCAGGGTCAGTTTCGCCCTGGGAATCGCCGGCGCCTGCGTCCCCGGAACCGCGAGCGGCGATTTCGACTCCCTGACCGGGTTCAAGAAACCGATGGAGACGCTGGTCCCGGCGGGAGAAGAGGTGCCGTTCCCCAAGAAGTCTTTCAAGCGGAACGAGAAAATCCCCCTCGAGATGGAGATGGCCTGCAGCGGCGTCCCGGTCGACTTCACCGCCCCTCCCCCCCGGATCGTCTCCCTGACGCGCAACGGCGTGCCGGTCGACCTTACGAACCTCGATCTGAACGGGGACAAGCATGACGGTTCGCTTCTGTTCGCGCCGAACCCGGACAAGGCGAAATCGAAAGTCAAATCGAAGCCCAAGAAGACGAGGTGGACCTACAACTTGATGACAAGCGGTTTGACTCCCGGGCGTTTCGTCATGACCGTGCAGATGCCCAACGGACAGGACTACGTGGCCGGGCTCGTTTTGCAGTCACCGTAATACAAGCATCTCCCCCGCCCCCGGGCTGGAGCCCGGGGGCGGGGACCTCCCTCTCCAGAAATCTCGCCGTCCCTCTCCAAATTCACGGGCATTTCTTCCCCGCGGCCGTGCTATCATCCGCCACGTTTGCAAAAACCTCACAGCGGGAGGACAGAGATGCAGGTTCATCGGTCCTTTTTCTCATCTCGCCTCGACCGGTCCGGCGCTCCGGGGAGGATATTGACGGTCCTCGGACTGTTCGCCTGCGCGGCCTCCATGGCGGCACCTTACGGTCGCGCCGAGGAGGCCGCCGCGGAAACCAGCCTCGGCCGGGTCGCTTCGGTGCAGAACCAGGTCGAGACAAAGCCGGCGACCGGAAACTGGGCCCCCTCCCTCCTGAACCAGGCGCTCTTCGAGAAATACCGCGTGCGGACCGGCCCTTCGAGCCGCGCCGGCATCCTGTACGCCGACCAGACCCTTCACCGCCTGAACGAGAAGAGCGAGGTCGAGATCCAGGCTCCCGCCGCCGACAAGCCGGGGCTCATCAGCCTGATCTTGGGCACGCACTTCTTTTCAAGCCGGGCGCCGAAGCAGTTCAAGCGGATCGAGACCCCCGCCGTCACCGCCGCCATCCGCGGCACCGAGTTCGTCGTCGAGGTGGACCAGGACACCACCACGAAGATAACGATGATCGAGGGAATCGTGGAGGCTTCGAACCAGTACGGAAACCTGACCGTCCAGTCCGGAGAGCAGGCCTACGTCGAGCCGGGGAAGGCCCCCGTCAAGCGCATTGTCGTGAAGCCGCTGGACGCCGTGGCCTGGGCGCTTTTCTACCCGCCCATCCTCGGGGGGAATGACGCGCGGCGGCTGAAGGGGATGGGGGCCGAGGGCGCGGATCTGACGCGCGCCGCGGAATTTCTCTCCGCCGGACAGGTCGATCAAGCCCGGCCGCTGATCGAATCGGTCCGGGCCAAGCGCCCCACCGACCCCGTCGCCCTCGCGCTCGCCTCCGTCATCGCAGTGACGCAGGGGGACAAGAAGGAAGCGCTCCGCCTGGCGGAGGAGGCCGTGGCGGCGGACCCGCACTCGGCCGCCGCGGCCCTGGCGCTGTCGTTCGCGGCCCAGGCCAACTTCGACATCGCGAGGGCGCGCGCCATGGCCGAGCAGGCGGCCAAGGAAGACACCGAGAGCGCCGTGGCGCTGGCGCGGGCCGCAGAGCTGCGCATGGCGGAGGGGGATCTCGAGGGGGCCGAGAAGGCGGCCGAGCATGCCATGGCCCGGGCCCCGGAGGATTCGAGGGCGCTGGCGGTCCTGGGCTTCGCCCGGCTGGCGCAGTACCGCACCGGCGACGCGGAGCGCTACTTCGAGAAGGCGGTCGCGGCCGATTCGACATCGTCCCTGGCCCGGCTCGGGCTGGGGCTGTCCCGCATCCGGCGCGGGAGGCTGGCCGAAGGCCGCGAGGAGATCCAGACGGCCGTGGTCCTGGACCCGGACGACTCGCTTCTCCGGTCCTATCTCGCGAAGGCCTACTATGAAGAGAAGCGCCCCGACGAGGCGGCCAAGGAGCTGGCGACCGCCAAGAAGCTCGACCCCAACGACCCGACCCCGTATCTCTACGACGCGATCCTGAAGCAGAACGAGAACCGCCCGGCGGAGGCGCTCATGGATCTGCGCGGGTCGATCACCAGGAACGACATGCGGGCCGTCTATCGGTCGCGCCTTCTCCTCGACCAGGACCGCGCGGTGCGCGGCAGCGACCTCGCCCGGATCTACAACGATCTCGGGTTCAACCAGCTCGGTCTCGTGACGGCGCGCCGCAGCGCCGACCAGGACCAGTCCAACTACTCGAGCCATCTCCTCCTGGCCGGGAACTACCGCAGCGTGCCGCAATTCGCCCCGGCCTTCTTTAGCGAGGTCCTGCAGGCGCGAATCTACCAGCCGGTCAGCGTCAACGCCGCCCGCCCGGACGTGGTCAACGAGGGGGTTTCCTTCAACGAGTACACGGCCCTTTTCGACCGCCCGCGGGCGCGCGCCTTCGGGGGCCTGACCTACGGCCAGACCGAGACCGACCTCAGCACCATCGTCCCGGCCGATCGGCTCAACGACAGCGACATAAGGAACGGCAACGTCACCGGGACGCTCAACGGCGACCGCTACGCTGCGGCGCTCGGCTACAGCAAGATCAGCAATGACGGATTCAGGGACAACAACGACCAGGCAGTCGCCAACTACCGGGGCTTCCTCCAGTTCGCCCCCACCTGGCGCGACAGCTTCCAGGTGAGCGCCCTCCTCGGGCGTCAGAGCACGGGGGACCTCCCGCTGCGCTTCGACACCCGGGTGATCACGAGCGAACACCTGACCTCGGAGCTGAGGAACTTTGGTCTCGGGTATCACCACACGTTTTCCCCCGGGTCGGCCTTCGTGGTATCGGTGATCGACAACCGGACGAAGCAGACCTCCAGGTTCACCGACCCCTCCACATTCGCGGTCACGCAAGGCTCGGCGACGCTGGAGGGGCCGCAGCTCGAGCTTCAGCAGGTCTTCCGGCACAAGAAGATGACCTGGATCCTCGGGACGGGAGGCTTCCGGGGGACGACCAAGCTGGAGGGCGAGGAGCCGCCGGGACCGATCCTGGAAACGGACGACCGCTTCACAAACGTCTACGGCTACCTGAACCTCCGCCCGCACCCCAAGTTCGAGGCGACGGTTGGGGCGGCTTGGGAGGACGTCACCTCTCCGACGGGACTGCAGACCCCGCGCGATGTCCCGATCGGCGCGGCGGAGCTGACGTTTTCGCGCTCGAGGGTCAGCCCGAAGATCGGCATCTCCTACTTCCCGCACCCGAAGACGGTCCTGCGTGCGTCCTTCTACGAACGCCTGAGCCCGGCGATCGGCCGGATCCAGACCCTCGAGCCGACCCAGGTGGCAGGGTTCAACCAGTTCTTCTCCG
>JANMQK010000304.1:0-15727 GCA_031370485.1 Acidobacteriota bacterium
TCCCGACTCTGGACGCAGAGCCTCAGCCGGCGACTCGGCTACCAGATGGACTCGGAGTTCTATGGCACCCCCTACTTCATCGACCAGGTCCAGGCGATCCTGCCCACCCTCACGCTCGAGAAGGTCAACGCGGCGATCAAAGCGCACCTGAACGCCCGGAACATCAAGGTCGCCATCGTGACCGAGGGGGCCGAGGAGCTGCGGCAGACCCTTCTGTCGGGGAAGCCGACGCCGATCACCTACCAGACGCCGACGACCGATGAGAGGCTACTGGCCGAGGATAAAGAGATCGAATCGTTCCCCCTGCCGCTCGACCCGGAGAGAGTCAGGGTCGTCAAGGCCCAGAGCCTGTTTGAGCGCTGAGATCCGCAGGCCGGGCCGGGTTGCTTTCCTGTACCACGAGGCCTGCCTGGGACACGACGCCGGGCCGGGCCACCCGGAGCGCCCCGCCCGGGTCCGCGCGATCCACGATCACCTGGTGGAGCGCGGCATCCTGGACCGCCTGTTGAAGATCACCCCCGAACCCTGCCCCGAGAAGGCAATCGCCCGCGTCCACGACCCGGACTACATCGAGGCCGTGCGCGAGGCCTGCCGGCGCGCGCCGTGGCGGCTCGACCCGGACACGGCGGTGTCCTTGGGGTCCTGGGACGCGGCCCTCCTGGCGGCGGGCGGGGCGATCGCCGCCTGCGACGCGGTTGTCACGGGCAGGGCCGGGGCCGCGTTCGTGGCCTGCCGGCCGCCGGGGCACCACGCCGAGCGGGACCGCGCGATGGGGTTCTGCCTGTTCAATAACGTCGCGATCGCGGCCCGCCACACGCAGGCGGCCCACGCGATCGAGCGCGTGCTGATCGTCGACTGGGACGTGCACCACGGCAACGGCACGCAGCACACCTTCGAGGAAGACGAGACCGTCTTCTACTTCAGCACGCACCAGTATCCCTTCTATCCCGGGACGGGCGCGCGCGGGGAGATCGGCCGCGGCAAAGGCCGCGGCTTCACCCTGAACGTGCCGATGGCCGCAGGGAGCGGCGATGAGGAGTACCTGCGCGTATTCCGGGAGATCCTGCTCCCGGCGATCAACTCCTTCGGCCCCGATCTGATCCTGATCTCGGCCGGCTTCGACGCTCACCGGGACGACCCGCTGGCCTCGATGGAGGTCACAGACGTTGGGTACGGCCGCATGACCTCCATTGTCCGCGAGGCCGCTCAGAGGCATTGCGGCGGGCGGATCGTATCGGTGCTCGAGGGGGGCTATGATGCGCGGGCGCTCGGCGCTTCGGCCGCGGCGCACATCGAGGCGCTCGAAGGACGGGACTGACGATGGCGGCGAGGAAGAGCGCAGGCGGACGGAAAGCCGTGGGCGGCGCGGGACGCTGGTACGGTGCGGGGCGCAGGGGCCGCCCGCTCCCCAAGGACGCAAAAAGTCTCGAGATGTCGGGAAGGGCGATGCGGTCCGCGACCTCCGAGTGCGCCCGTTTCGCCATACGGCACATCGAGTCGCTCGCGCGGCAGCCCTCCTGGGACCTGGAGGACGCCCGCGAGGTCGCCGACGGCTTCCGTGAAGCCCCTCCCGAGACCGGGGTGCCGGTCGCCGGACTCTTGAAGCGGCTGGCCCTGGGTGTGCCCAAATCGTTCAACACCGCCGGCCCCGGCTACCTGGCCTACATCCCGGGCGGGGGGCTCTACCCGGCGGCCCTGGGGGACTACCTGGCGCTCTCGGTCAACCGCTTCGTCGGGATGTGGAATGCCGCCCCGGCGCTGGTGCAGATCGAGACCACGGTCATCGACTGGCTGCGCCAGATGGTCGGCTACCCCGCAGGGGCCCGCGGGATCCTGACCAGCGGCGGCTCGATCTCGAATCTCATCGCCATCGTGACGGCGCGGCGCGCGCGGCTGCCGGAGAACTTCCTGAAAGGGGTCCTCTACATGTCGGAGGAGTCGCACCACTCGCTCGGGAAGGCGGCGCTCCTCGCCGGGTTCTCGATGCGCAATATCAGGACCCTCCCGGTGGACGAGCGTTTCCGGCTGCGGCCCGAGGCCCTCGACGAGGCGGTGCGCATCGACCGCGAGCGCGGCCTGCTGCCGTTTCTCGCCGTGGCGAATGCGGGCACGACGAACACCGGGGCCATCGACCCGGTCCCGGAGATGGCGGCAATCTGCGAGCGGCACGGCCTTTGGCTGCACGTGGACGGCGCCTACGGGGGGTTCTTCCGCCTGGCGCCGGGGGGGGAGACCCTCCTCCCGGGTCTGGAGCGCGCCGACTCGCTGACGCTCGACCCCCACAAGGGACTGTTCCTGCCCTACGGCACCGGGTGCCTGCTGGTGCGCGACGCCAATGCCCTCCGACGGGCGCACGAGGCCCGCCCGGGGTACCTGCAGGACCTCGACGAGCCGGAGGACGCCGTCAATTTCGCGGACCACTCCCCCGAGCTGTCACGCGAATTCCGGGGACTGAGGCTCTGGCTGCCGCTCAAGATGTTCGGTGTCGCGGCCTTTCGCGACAACCTGCGCGAGAAGCTCGAACTGGCGCGCTGGGCCTGCGACGAGCTGTGTGGGGAGGCGGCGTTCGAGTGCCTCGACCAGCCGCAGTTGTCGATCGTGGCCTTCCGCGCGACGGGCGGGGGTTCGGACGCCGACGAGCGCGGCCAGCGCATCCTGAACGCCGTCAACGGGTACCGGAGGGTCTTCCTGTCCAGCACGACGCTCCAGGGACGGTTCGTCCTGCGGCTGTGCGTGCTGAGCTTCAGGACCCACGGGCGGGAGGTGGCGATGGCTGTCGAGGATCTGCGGCGCGCGGCGCGCGGCGAGGCCCGCAGGCGGGCGGCGCCGCGGGGGAAAAGGGGCTAGTTGTTGCGGTTCTTGCTCCAGCGGTCGTGGGTGTTGCTGTGCTTGTGGACCTTGTAGTTCATCACCCGGCTGCTGATCCCCAGGAGCTTGGCGGCTTCCTTCTGCACCCAGTTGCTGCGCTTCAGGGCCTCGAGGAGCGCGGTCTTTTCGAGCTGCTCGAGATTGAGAAGGTCGGCGGCGAGCTGAGGGGTCATGTTGATGCTGTGCTCGCTCCCGAGAAGCGTCAGGTCGACCGGGTGGATGACCTCGCCCTCGCACATCAGAACCGCCCGCTCAACGGTGTTCTCCAGCTCGCGGACGTTCCCGGGCCAGCGGTGTTCCTGGAGCCGCGCGATCGAATCCGCAGAGAAGCTTGCGACCTTGCGCCGCAGCTCGCGGGCGAATTGCTTCAGGAAATGCTCCGCCAGCGGAACGATGTCCTCGACCCGCTCCCTGAGAGGCGGCACCGTGAGGTTCACCACGTTCAGTCTGTAGTACAGGTCCTCGCGGAAACGTCCGTCCTTGATGGCGGCTTCCAGGTTGATGTTGGTGGCGGCGATCATCCTGACATCCACCTTGATCGTCCGGTTCCCGCCCAGGCGCTCGAACTCCTGGTTCTGGATGGCGCGCAGCACCTTGGCCTGGGTGTTCGCGCTCATGTTCCCGACCTCGTCCAGGAACAGCGTGCCGTCGTTGGCCATCTCGAACCGCCCGATGCGCATCTGGTCGGCCCCGGTGAACGCCCCCTTCTCGTGCCCGAACAGCTCGCTCTCCAGCAGGTTGTCGGGGAGAGAGGCGCAGTTCATCCGGACGAACGCAGCGTCGCGGCGGGAGGAGTGCCTGTGGATGGCCTCGGCGACCCGTTCCTTGCCGGTGCCGGTCTCCCCCTGGATCAGGACGGTGGCGCTGGACCCGGCAACCTTGTCGATCATCTTGAAGATCTCTTTCATGACCGGCGACGGCCCTATGAGACCGTACTGATCGGACCGGTCGGCCTGCGGCTCGGTCATCGAGGTCAGGCGGCAGACCAGCCGCTGGTGCTCCATCGCCCGCTGGACCTTCATCTCGATCGCCTCGAGCGAGAGCGGCTTCTGGACATAGTCGAACGCCCCGGAGCGCATCGCCTCGGCGGCCCCCGAGCCGTTCTCGCCGGTGACGATCACCACGGTGCGGGCGTTCGTGGCCCGGGCCTTTTTCAGGATCTCGAGCTCTTCGGAGCCGCCCATCCGGAAGCCGGCGATGACGACATCGTAGATATGCTTCTCGATCCGATCGAGCGCCTCTTTGCCGTTCTGCGCCACGTGGACGTTGAACCCCCCCCGGCTCATCGCCTGGACGAGTCCGTCGCGCAGGGACTTGTCGTCCTCAGCAACCAGTATGTTTTTCATGACCGCCGACCCCTCCGGGAGGCTTCCAGATCGATGACGTCCAGCACCACGCGTCAATATAAATTTGAAAGATCGAGAGTCAAGCGATGCGGGCCCGTAAATAGCTGGATCTTCCTGGAGGTGGAGCAAATCGCGTCAATGCTCTGACGCGGATCAGACGCCCCGCTGTGGCAGGAGGAGGGAAACTGTCCTCTCGGCGAAGGCGAACAGGGCGCGGGCGGCACGACCCAGCCGTCCGGGGGGCCGGTCGCGGGGCGGCGCCGGGAGGATACGAAGGAGCCGTCTGGCGGCGTGACAGGCGCGGTAGAACATCGTCAGTGCGTCCGGCTCGATCGCGATCACCCGTTCGAGGCCCTTTCTCCGGCCCGGGACCTCCACCGCGACCACGAGCGCCAGGACCGCTCCCGGGTCGACCCGCTCGCGCAGACGGTTGTAATCTCCGCGGAACACCAGCCTCTCGCCCGACGCGTCGCGCTCCCTCCAGACCAGGCGGTGGATGGTCAGGTAGTGCTCACCGCGGAACACGGCGATGTCTCCGACCTTGAGGTTCTCCCCGCGGGCCGGTCTCAGATAGACGCGCCACCCCATCTGGAGGGTGGGGTACATGCTGTTCCCGTTCACCGCGATGACCGCGGATCCGGTGCGAGCGAGTGAGGCGGCGAGCAGGTCGGCAGTGACCGGGGCGTCGCTGAGGTTGAGTTTCATTGTCGCGCCTATTGTACGACGGCCGAGCCGGGCGGACTCAGGCCCGGGGACCGGTGCGCTTCCGCCGCACCGCGGTCCGACCCCCCGGCGCGGTCCGCTCCCTCGGGTGGAGCACCGCGATCCGGAGCAGCGCGCGGGCCAGTTTTCCCTCGTGGTGCCGGATCTTGAGCGGCCCGAGGTCCTCCCGCAGGAGATTGCGTTCAATCGGCCGGACGCCCAGCGCGCGGATCGACTGCGGGAGAGGATCGATCGGCCGGGCCCCCTCGCGCGCGTAGCGCCGCTTCAGCGCGGGCCGGATCGGCGCGCGGTTCGCGAGGTAATAGTCGACCAGGCCCGGCCCCGCGATCCTGTGGATCGCCTCGATGTGGTCGCCGGAGGAGAAGCCGTCCGTCTCTCCCGGCTGGGTCATGAGGTTCCCGACCAGGACGCGCGCCGCCCCCGACGAGGCGATGGCGCGCGCCACACCGCGCACGAGGAGATTCGGCATCAGACTCGTGAACAGGCTTCCGGGGCCCAGCACGATCAGGTCGGCTTCCCGCAGCGCGGCGAGGACCCCGGGCGCGGGACGGGGTGAGGGGGGGTCGGTGCCGATGGTGGCGATGGGGGCGCCGTTCCGGGGGATGAGCGACTCGCCGCGGACAACCCGTCCATCCGCCAGGCGGGCCTCGAGGACGACACTTTCGAGGGTCGAGGGGAGGATCCGCCCGCGGATCGCCAGTACCTGCCCGGAGGTCTCGATCGCCTTGAGGTAGCTCTTGCAGCATTCGGCCAGGGCGGTGAGGATCAGGTTCCCTACCGAGTGCCCTCCCAGGCCGTCCTCCCCCCGGTAGCGGTACTGGAACAGCCGCGACATCAGCGGCTCGTTTTCCGAGAGCGCCACCAGGCAGTTCCTGATGTCGCCCATCGGGAGGACGTTGTAATCCCGCCGCAGCCGGCCGCTGCTTCCGCCGTCGTCGGCGACAGTGACGATGCCGGTCAGGGTGCCCCCGCCCGCCCCGAGGCAGCGCTTGAGTCCCCGGAGCACCAGCGGCAGGCCGGTCCCGCCCCCCAGAGCGACGACCTTCAGGCCCCGGGGTATCAACTGAGGACCTCCCATGCGGGGAAGAATTGCAGCGCGCGGGGAATATAGGGACGCGCCCCGGGGGCCGTCAACATGACGGCAGGCTGCCGCGCAAGGCGTCGTCACTGCACATCGAACGCCACCTCACCCGAGGCGCGGCGGCCGTCGAGGTTGTCCATGGTCTCGACCCTCAGAGTGTAATGGCCTGCCGGCCAGTCCTTGAGGCGCATCGAGTAGCCCTGCGCCGGGTTCTGCTGCCGCACCAGGCGCACCGGCTCTCCGACCGGGGAGACGCGCGCCTCGCCCGTCTCCCCGGCTTTCCCGGCAACAGCAAAGCGGTACGTGAGATCCAGGTCGGGGTGACCGTCGATGGGATCGACCGTGGCGCCGTAGATCCGGAAATAGACCGCGAGCTCGTCCCCGGAGCGGAACAGGTCGATCCCCCGCGGCGAGAAATCGTGGCCGCCGAGGTGGAAGGGGATGGGGGTCTCCGGAGCGGGAGGGCCGGACGGCGACGAGCCGAGCCTGCGCTCGGTACGGGTCGCGAGGACGATGCTGCTCAGCGACAGGACATCGCTTCTGAACTCGGGAACGAGGAGCGGGGCCTCGAAGGAATCGACGCGCCCGGTGGCGGGATCGAGGACCCCGAAATAGGCCGTATAGCGGCCCGGCCTGATCGCCGTTCCCCCATGAAAGACGAGAAACTCACCGGGCGGGCTCCCCTCCATGGCCGGCATGGGCTTCAGCGCGGTCGGGCCGATCAAATCGCGGCTTCCCAGGTCCGCGTTATCTCCCGTCAGGCGCACGAGCACTTCCAGCCGCTCGCGGAGGGGCCGCAAGGGAGCGCCCGGCGACGAGACCGCCCCCGCGGGGGGCGCCGTCTCGCGGCTCGCGGCGGTTTCGGGGTGGTCAGGGGCGGGCGGGGCGTCGTCGCGGTCCCACGCCGACAAGAAGGCCCCGCTCAGCGCGACGCACAGTATGGCAAACGTCTCTCCGTGCCCCGCAGGGAAGAACTCGGGCCGAACCCGGAGGGCGGCGGCGTCCGCGGCGCGCGGCGCGGCGACGATGCTGCCGAGGATGTCCCTCGGCTCGGGGAGGCTTTTCAGCTGCATCGCCTGCGCCTGGAGCCCGATGGCGAGCGGAGTCTCCATCCCGCTGAGAGCGACACGGTCGGACAGGCGGTATTCACCGCTCGCGTCCCGCAGGAAGCGGATGGACGAGCCGCCGCTGATGCCGATGCCGGGAGGCGGGTTGCGATAAGTCCAGATGATCACTTCAGGGAGCGTGTCGCGGTAGGTTCGTTTCTCGAGGTCGTCGGGGGGCCCGACCAGGATGTAGATCTTGCCGCGGTCGGTTTTCCAGCCGGGGGTCGTCGTCTCGGTGAACAGGTGCGTCGCCTCGGCAACGCGCTTGTAGAAGAGTGTGCGGTACTCGTTCTCGGGGGTCGCGGGGCTGGGATCCCGTCGTGCCCAGAATCGCTCGATATAGCGCGCCCGATCCTGATCGTTGGAGAGCCGCCGGAAGGCCTGGTCCTCGTCCATGGTCAGAAGGTAGCGAACAGGCCCTTCACGCCAGTGTCGCGTTGCGGCGTCGAAGTCCTCCTGGCGCGTCGAGCCGGCCGTGCGCCGTCCCCCGGGACGACTCGCGTCCCCCGGCGCCGCGCCGAGCGCCGGCGGCACGATCACCGGCCAGAGGAGCGCGACCGCCAGCAGCCGTGGCCTGAACCTGCCGGGCAGCGCGGTCATGAAGGACTCCGTGGAGATGCGACCATTGTAAGCCGGTCATCCGGAAGCGCTCAAGGGCGCGGCCTCCGGCGAGGGGAGGAGGAGGGAACCGACCTGGGAATCCCGGGGAAATTGCGCGACGTGCCCGGTCCTAGGAGCCTTTCTTCTTCTTCTCGCGAATCTCCACCTTCTTCATCGGCACGTCCTTGATCGGACGGCTGGCGACCCGCGCCGTGCCGCCGACGGTCGGCAGGTTGGCGATCGCCTTCACGGTCTCGAGACCCTCGACGACGCGCGCGAACACCGTGTAGCGTCCGTCCATGTCCGGCAGGGCGGTCGCGGCAATCATGAAGATGCAGCCGGACTCTTCGGCGCCGGTGATCGCGTTGCGCACCTGGACGATCGAGCCCGGGAGGATCTTGAGGCCGTTGGGTTCGGGCGGCAGGTTGTAGCCCGGCGATCCCCGTTCGTCGCCGGTCGGGGATCCACCGAAGACCGCCTCCCCCTTGATGGAGCGGTGGAAGAGCTTGCCGTCGTAAAACCCCTGGTTCGTGAGATCGATGAAATTCTTGACGTGGATGGGAGCGAGGTCCTTGTAGAACTCGATCACGATACGCCCGAAGTCGGTGTCAATGCCCCCCTGGTAGTCGCGGGCCGGGTCGTACTTCTTGATCACCTTCGAGACCACGGACTGCTCGGTGAGGCCGGTCGCCGACCATGTGATCCTGTAGGTGCCGAGGGCGTTGACCTGCGGGAAGAGGGCGCTGAGATCGAGGATTCTCCCGAAGTAGGCATTCGGCTCGAGGGATTTCGGCTGCCAGTCGGTCGAGGGTTCGGAAAACTTCGCCTTGTCGAGCTTCTTCCCGTCATTGGAGTAGGCCTGGAAGCCGGCTTCAAACTGAATGCCGGGATTGACCCACTGTGCCTTCCCTTCATTCTTGAAGAAGAGATTGATCTGTACCGGATCCCCTTCGTACGAGAGGCGTCCCGGGGTCTCCATGTGGACATAGATCTTGGCGGGGTCCTCGGAAGGCGCCGCCGCCGCCCTCAGGAATCCGGCTGCAGCGGCCAGGGTCACAATCGCCAGGGTCGGACGCATCAACTTGCGGGACGGTACGAACATCATCAGCACCTCGAAATCTTGAAGACCGTGAAAGCCTGCACGCAGCAGGGGGCCGCGCGGGCCGACAATGCTACTGCACGACCTATGGAGTGTCAAACGCCTTCTGCGCCAACGCCCCCCACGCCAAGGCATCCCCAACCCTCGGCGCGCCGTCTCAGACGGCCCTGCGGCTGCAGGGCGCGGCGCTTGCACGTTCGGGCGCTCAGGTGTTGGAATTCTGACATCAACCCGACGGTTCACGAGGACCGCGGTGGGATCCCTTAAAACCCTTGCGGCACAGGGAGTGTAGGCGTATATGGAGGGCCACTCGAAGACGGGAACGACACTCTTTGGGACGGCGCGGGGGGCGGCGGTCATGTTCTGCTCGGGGTGCGGGTCGGTTCTGATGCCTGCCCGGTTCATCACGATACCGATCGAAGTCTGCGGGGGCTGCGGCGGCACCTGGCTCGAAGAGGGGCGGCTCAAGTGGATCCTCGAAATCGGTCCCAAGTCCCTCCCGGCGGGGCGGGTCATGAACGCCACCCGGTACTCCATCCGTTCGAATCCCTCCCTGAGGCTCCCGGAGGAGGACGCGCGGCGGATCGTGAAATGCCCCTATTGCATCGGGGTGCTGCGGGCGGTGAACTACTCGGCCAACTCCGGTGTAGCGGTCTACCGCTGCCTCAATGACCACGGGGTCTGGGTGCCCAAGGGGGGGATCGACCGGCTGATCATCTTCATCGACACCTGGGACAAGTACCTGAAAGCCCACGGGCCCTACTACAGCGTCCTGGCCCAGATGGAGCGCAAGCGGTTCCTGCGCAAGCTCACCCTCTGACGGAGAAGCCTCCCCCCGTTTCCGCCCCACGGCCGCGGGGCGTGCGGGCCACGACACACGCGACGACCGACGCCGCGCCCCCCCGGAGCAGCGCCCGGGCGCAGGCGTCGAGGGTGGCCCCGGTCGTTGTGACGTCGTCCACCAGAAGGACCGTCCGCCCCTCGAGACGTTGTGCCGCCGGTCTGCCGCGCCACGGGACGCGGGCGCGCGTCTCGTAGCAGCCCTCCAGGGAGCGCAGCCTCTCGCGCCGCGACAGGCCGAGCTGGCGGCGGCCGGCGCGGACTCGGACCAGGATCCCGGCCGCCAGCGGCAGCCCGAGGTGCCGGGCGATCGGCCGGGCCAGGAGAAGCGCCTGGTTGTATCCCCTGCGGTACCGTCTCAGCCAGTGGAGAGGGACCGGAACGACCAGGGAGGGCCGGGCCTCGTCGCCCCGCCGCTGCGCGATCCCGGCCTCGATCGCCAGCAGCCCTTCAAGCCGGGGCGCCGCCTCCTCTCCCAGGCGCCGGCCCAGGAAATCGATCCCCTCGAACTTCAGGGCGTGGACCAGCCTCCGGATGCCCCCATCGTAGTCGGCGGACCAGACGACCGCGCGCAGCGGGCCCTCCGCAAGCCGCAGGCCGGGAGCCCAGGGAAGGGCCCGCCAGCAGGGGGGGCAGACTCCCCCCTTCTGTCGCCAGGGGAGCGGCTGCCGGCAGAGATCGCAGTCGGCGGGCAAAAGGCTCGCCAGCAGCGCCTCGAGGAGGCGCCGCGAGGCGTTTAACGCGGCGGACACTCCGGCCTACCCCTGAAGCAGGGACCGGCCCTCCATCTCTTTCGGTTTCGGTATGCCCAGGATCTCGATCAAGGTCGGGGCCACGTCCGCCAGGAGTCCCCCTTCCCGCATCCGCCGCCCTTCGAGGCCGCGCCCGGCGACATATACCGGGACCGGGTTCATGGTGTGAGCGGTCATCGGACCCCCCGTGCGCGGATCGATCATCTGCTCGGCGTTCCCGTGGTCGGCCGTCACAATGGCGAAGCCGCCAAGCCGGAGAGTCTCCGTCACCACCGCTTCCACCGAACGGTCGACCGTTCGGCATGCCGAGACTGTGGCGTCGAAGAACCCCGTGTGGCCCACCATGTCGGCGTTCGCGAAGTTCAGGATGACAACCTGTCCCGGCCGCTCGACCAGGCGGGCGAGGACCTCGCGCGTCACCTCGCCCGCCATCATCTCCGGCTTCAGGTCGTAGGTGGCGACCTTCGGCGACGGCACCAGGCACCGCGCCTCCCCGGGGAAAGGGGCCTCCACGCCACCGTTGAAAAAGTAGGTCACGTGGGCGTATTTCTCCGTCTCGGCGATGCGCAGCTGCGGGATCCCCGCGTCGCTGACCGCCTGTCCAAAGGTGCCCGAGAGGGCCTTGTCCGGGAACCCTACCGGGAGCGACCAGGTCCGGTCGTAGGCCGTGAAGCAGACGAACGACGCGAGGGCTGGCGGGTCGCCGCGGCCGAACTTGTCGAACTTCTGCTCGGTCAGGGCGCGGGTGATCTGCCGCGCCCGATCGGCGCGGTAATTCCAGAAGATCACGCTGTCCCCGTCCCGGATGACCCCGTCGCGCTTCGAAGGGCTTCCCGGTGCGCCGGGAGCGCTCTTCGCGCCGCCGGGCCGGGGCGCTTCAATGATCGCGGGAATGATGAACTCGTCCCCGACCTCCTGGGCGTAGGCAGCTTCCACCGCCGCCCCGGCCGTGGCGAAGCGCGGCGCCTCGCCTCGGGCCAGGGCGCGATACGCCTTCCCGATGCGCTCCCAGCGGTTGTCGCGATCCATGGCGTAGTACCGTCCCGAAACCGTGGCGATCGCGCCGATCCCTTCCGAACTGAGGATCTCCTCGGTGCGCCGCACGTAGGGAAGGCCGCTGCGCGGGGGGGTGTCGCGCCCGTCGAGGAACGCGTGCACGAAGAGGTTGACCACACCGCGCAACCGCGCCAGCCGCACGAGCGCGGCGAGATGATCGATGTGGCTGTGGACCCCTCCGTCGCTCAGAAGCCCCATCAGGTGAAGCGCCGCGCCCGGCCGCGCCCCCCGATCCGCCGCCTCGAGCAGCGCCGGGTTTCGGTCGAACTCCCCCGTGCGGATCGCGCGGTTGATGCGCGCCAGATCCTGCAGGACGATGCGCCCGGCTCCCAGCGCGAGGTGCCCGACCTCGGAGTTCCCTATGAAGCCCGCCGGAAGCCCGACCGCCTCGCCGGAGGCCTCCAGGAGCCCGTGCGGGTAGAGGCGGCCCAGGGACTCGATGAACCG
The DNA here is from genome assembly GCA_031370485.1 of Acidobacteriota bacterium. Lineage (GTDB taxonomy): Bacteria > Acidobacteriota > Polarisedimenticolia > Gp22-AA2 > Gp22-AA2 > JANMQK01. Next base: position 11,919 of record JANMQK010000304.1, read on the forward strand.
CGGAGCGGCCGCCCTTATCGCGTTGCCTTTGATGTCGGGATTGTGGCCCCAGCCATCGAGAATGACCAGAACCACCGGCAGGGGGGTGGTCTCGGCCAAAGGGCTACCCCTCCTGCCCTTCGACCGTGTAGACGGGGGCGGGGCTCAGGCCGAGCTCCTCGACACCCCGCTCCTCGCGGAAATCGACGACAACGCTGTTCCACTCGCCGCAGCGCTGGCAGTACTCGACCCAGTCCGGGAACTTGCGGGCGCAGACCGAGCAGACGTAGACGACCTTGAGGACCTCGGTCTGCTGCAGGACGGTCTCGAACTCCCTGAGGGCCTCACGGAAGTTGCCGTGCCTCTCGTGGATCTTGGCGAGATGGTAGTGGAGGGCGGGGAAGTAGGTGACCCGCCCCTTCATCCGCATGAACTCCTGCAGGGCCTCGTCGATCATCTCCAGGCGAAGGTAGAGCTTGCCGAGAAAGAACCGCGGGATGATGTCCTTCCCGCTCTTCCAGAGCGCCGCCTTGAGCGCCTCGATCGCCTTGCGGGGCTGCTCGTCCTTGAGGTAGTGGTCCTCGATGGTCGACAGGAGGATCGGGTTCCCGGTGGCCTGGTACCCCTCCTCCCAGACCTCGACGGCTTCCTCGGGCTGGCCGATGGCCCCCAGCGCCCTGCCGAGGAGCAGGTGTGCCGGGACGAACCCCGGGTCCACGCGCACGAGCCGTCGCAGCATGCCGATCGCATCGCGCGACTTCCCTTCCTCCTGCAGCCGGCGGGCCAGCATGTAGCGGATGCCGAGATGGAATTTCTTCTCCTGCTTCTTCGACCGGCCCATCTCGGAGAGCAGGTCCTCGATTTTCTGCTGGATCTCCCAGGCCCTGGGCCAGGCGCCTTCATTGATCAGGATGGCCCGGTACTTCTGGTACGCGGTGAGCGAGCGCTTCGGATTCAGCTCGATGATCCGGTTCAGCACGCCCTTGGCGTTCTCGATCGCGCCCGACTCCTCGTAGTCCGACACCAGCGAGAACAGCGGGCGCAGGTCGCCGTCCTTGGCGCGCGCCGCGCGGCGGTGGTACTCGATCGCTTCGCCGAAGCGCCGCATCGTGCGCAGCGCCTCGCCCCCCTTGAGCAGCGCCTCGAAGTGATCCGGGGCGATCTGGAGGACGGCGTTGAAATGCTCGAGGGCCCTCTCCTCGCGGCCATTCAGCATCGACTCAACACCCTGCAGGTACAGTTTCTCCGCCTGCTGCTGGCTCTTCGCGCGGCGCCTGTCGGTCAGGCTGCCGAACACCTGCCGCAGATCACGCAGCAGCCCGAACAGCAGGGGCACCAGCATGGAGACGCCGCTGACGACCAGGATGCAGACCCACACCGGCATCCACAGGCCCTGTCCGAGGACCAGGCGCCGGTCGAGGGTATCCTGGTTGGTGGTGTAGAGAATCGAGAGGACGGCGACGACGATCGCCCCGATCATCAGGTAGGCGACAGTTCGGATCTTCATGGCAATCCCAATGCAGTGCGGGAGGAGTCGGCCGGCCTGTCGCCGGATCCGCCCCTAGAGCAGCCCTTTCTCCACCTTCTCCTGGCAGGAGCGGCAGTGGCTGGCCCACGGCACAGCCTCCAGGCGCTTCTTGTCCAGATCCTTACCGCATTCGACACACGTGCCGAAAGTCGCCTTGTTGATGCGCTGCAGGGCGTCGTCCACCTTCTGCAGCACTTCGCGATCCGTGTTCGAGAGGGAGTAGAGGAATTCCTTCGTGTAGGCGCTCGACGCCTTGTCGGCGAGGTCCTGCGTGCCCTCGTCCTCGATCAAGCGGCCGTAGGTCTTGTTCTTGTTGTAGGCCTCGGACAGCCCCTTCTTCTTTTCCACGAGGAGCTTCCGGTAGCCGTCAAGCTGCTTCTTGTTCATCGCGAACCCTCAGGAAGCTGCATGATCGATCTCCCGGAAAAAAACCGGCAACCCATGAGACAGGCCGGGTAATGTATCGGCGCCCGGCGGGAAAGTCAACCCTTCCGGCCGCTGGAAACCCCTTTCTTCTTGCGGCTTTCCGGACGACCGGCAGCCAGGCGCGGCGCGTCCCCCCAGAGCCTTTCCAGGCTGTAGAAGTCGCGGGTCTCGCGCGTGAAGATGTGGACGACGAGGTCGGTGTAGTCGATCAGGATCCAGTCCCCCATCGCGTACCCTTCAACGTGCTGGGGCCGCTGCCCTGACTCCGCCAGGCGATCCACGATCGCGTCGCAGATCGCCTGCGTCTGGCGGCGCTGGTTCCCGTGGCAGATCACGAAGCAGTCGGTGAACGACGCCAGTTTTTTGAGGTTCAGGACGACGGGGTCTTCCGCCTTCTTCTCGGCGGCCGCCTCGAGCACCTGCTGGAGCCTCTGTCGTGGCTGGATGTGCGTTCCTCCCTAGGCTTTCATGGCGCCGGAGGCACCGGGTTCCGTGTTCCCGAGGCCGTGGACGAGCGACCATGTCGCCTCGAGAAGATCCCCGAGGCCGGCGCCGGTCACCGCCGAAATTTTGAAAAACGGCACGCCCCCGGAGCGGCAGCGTTCTGCCAGCGCGTCGAGGCGCGCCTTGTCTTGAAGGGCGTCGACCTTGGTGGCCACCACGATCTGCGGTCGCGCCGCGAGATCCTCGCTGAAGGCCCTGAGTTCGCTGTTCACCACCTCGAGATCATGCAGCGGGTCGCGTCCCGACATCTCCGACGAGTCCACCAGGTGGAGAAGCGCCCGGGTCCTTTCGATATGACGCAGGAACTTGATTCCCAGGCCGGCGCCGTTATGGGCCCCCTCGATGAGCCCCGGTATGTCGGCGACGACGAAGGTGCGGAAGCTTCCGAGATCGACGACACCCAGGTTCGGCTCGACCGTGGTGAACGGGTAATCGGCGATCTTCGGATGCGCCGCCGAGATCCTCGAGATCAAGGTCGATTTGCCCGCGTTGGGGAAGCCGATGATGCCGATGTCGGCGATCAGCTTCAGCTCGAGAAGGAGGACATGCTCTTCTCCGCGAGTGCCGGGCTCCGACTCGCGAGGCGCCTGGTGCGTCGAGGTGGCGAACGAGGCGTTGCCCCGCCCCCCGCGACCCCCGGCGGCGATTCGCACCCGGTTGCCCGCGGCCACCAGGTCCGCGATCACCGCGCCGCCCTCCACGTCGAGGACCAGCGTGCCAGGCGGTACCTTGATGACCAGGTCGAGCCCGTCGCGCCCCGCGCGGTTGCCTCCCTCGCCGTGCCGGCCCCTGTCGGCCACGAATTTCTTCTTGTACCGGAAGGCGTTGAGTCCCTTGAGGGACGGATCGGCCTCCATGAAGACGGAGCCCCCGTCCCCTCCTGGGCCGCCGTCCGGACCGCCCCGCGGGACGAACTTCTCGCGCCGGAAGGATACGCAGCCGTTGCCGCCCCTTCCGCCGCTGACGACGATCTTCGCCTGGTCGACCAGCATGAGACACCGCTCCCTGCGCCTTTGACCGGCCGGACCGCGACATGGCCTCCTTGAAGGGAGATGCTCCGGGCCCGGAGGGGCACGGGGGCTTCGAGACGGCGGGGGCTAGCTATCGGAAGAGGTCGCCGCGGCAGGCACGATGGTGACGAACTTGCCGTGACGGCCCCGGTCCACGAAGCGGACGACACCGTCGATGCGCGCGTAAAGGGTGTCATCCCTTCCCCAGCCGACGTTCGTCCCCGGCTTCAAGCGGGTGCCACGCTGGCGGACCAGGATCGATCCGCCCGTGACGAACTGGCCGCCGAAGCGCTTCACTCCCAGCCGCTGAGCGTTGCTGTCGCGGCCGTTCCTCGAACTGCCTCCGGCTTTCTTGTGGGCCA
>JANMQK010000310.1:0-2134 GCA_031370485.1 Acidobacteriota bacterium
AGCGCGCCCATGAGCACGAGCAGACGGCCCTCGTGCGGCTCGATCCCGAGCCGGCGGCAGAGGCTGTCGAACAGGCGGCGGGGATAGAATGAGACCACCCGCGGACTTCCTCCCTAGGCTGTTCCCGACAGGCGGTTGAAGCGCCGGCCGATGGCGAGCGCAAGGAAGAGCCAGATCACGATGAGTCCGACGTTTACCAGCGCAAAGTGCTTCGGCGCGAAGCCCAGCCAGGTGGTGCCCGCGAACACGACGCCGGCCGAGATCACGTCGCCCATGCGCACGAAGAAGGTGTCGTTGGCCTGCTTCGCCTTGTACTTGGCCTCACGGCTCGTCGGGAGGTACAGCGCGTTCCGCGTGGTGTTTTGAAGCGAATAGTCCACTGAGTTCTCGGCGATCTTGACCCCGCGAATGAACGAGAGCAGGGGCACGAACGCCATCGAGATATAGCCGGCCATCGACACTACCGGCAGCACGAGCAGCGCGACTCGAACGCCGAATCGCTTGAGCACGCGCGAAACGACAAACGCCTGAATGCCGGCCGAGATCAGGTTCACCAGGGTGAAGTAGTTCCCGTAAAATGCCCCGATCACCTTCTTCTCCTCGAGGCCTCCGCTGGCGGCTGCGCCGTGCATCTTGGTGTAGAGCATCACGACCGTCTTGCCGAGGATGTACTCGCCGTTGGTGTTCACGAGGTTGTAGACCAGCATCAGGAACGCGATCAGGAGCAGATAGCGATCCGAGAACACCAGGGCAAAGCCGCCGCGCCCGGTCACGCGTTCATCGGATCCACTGCCGGCGCCCGCCACGACGTCGCCGGACGCCGGCGTGCGGCGCGCTGTTTCACGGCGGTGCCGCTCGCGCAGATTGATCATGTTGGTCAGGAGCATGCTGACGCCGAGCAACGCGGCCGCCCCGAGCATGAAGGGATAGGGGCCGAAGCGCTGGACCAGCTTGCCGGTTACGAACGAGCCCGCGATGGCGCCGAGCGAGGCCCCGAATCCGACAATCGCGAACAGCCGTTTGCCCTGCTCCACCGTATATACGTCGTTCGCGAACGCCCAGAGTTGCGCGATCACCATCAGGCTGAAGATGCCGACCCAGATGAAGAACGCGACGCCGATCGGCACGCCCACTCGGCTCAGGCCGAAGAACGTCACCAGGCAGGCGATGAAGAAAAGCGTGACGCCATTGATCAGCCGGACGCGGGATACCCGGGAGGCGATCGCGCTATAAAGCGGCACGATGATCATGAGCAGCCCGGCCGTCGCCGCGGCGGAGTAGCTCTTCACCTCCGCACCGCCCGGGACGCTCAGGATCAAGGGCTCGCGGATGGTCTTCAACAGGTAGTAGGCGGCGAGCAGCAGGAAGATGTTCAGCATCAGCAGGAATGCGGAGACGCCTTCGCCGCCGCGCACATCGGTGAAGATACCGAGAAATCGATCGAGCAGACCCTTCGGCCGATCGGGTGGCGTCCCGGCACCCATCGTCTCAGTCCTCACGGTCAGAGGCATTGCCCTTCCTCCAGAGTGGTCGTCCGCGTGAGCGCGGGCGGGGTGCGACTGCGGTGGCGGCTGCTGGCTGCGCTAGGGTCTCCGGCGCGCGCGCTTGCCCGTGGAGGTCGAATCCGACTTCCCGGAAGGCGCAGGCTTCGAAAGGATCCGCTTGCTGGCCGTGGTCGTATCCACCTTTCCGAGGCCAGGTTTCGCCATGCCGCCCATCGCGGCCGGGCCCGAGGTCGGCGCGATCGACGTACGGGCCGGCTCCTGAGGTCCCTGGGCCGGCGGGATGGGAATCTTGTGCTGATCGATCTTGGGGACTCCGTACCGCTTGAGGTCGATCTCCACCTTGTCGATCAGAGTGGACTTCGAAAACTTGTCCACCGCGTAGGTGTAGAACTCGCCACCGCCGAACCACAGGCGCATGTGGACGAAATGAAAGACCTGTGCGGAGAAGACGTTTTCGGGCTTCACGATGGCTCCGGCCACCTTGTACTCGCCAAACAAGCGCGCGACCTGGGCGGGCGGCGGCGGCAGCGCATGCAATGGCGATCCGGCGCCCCCCGTGACAATGACGATGGTGACGGCATCCGGCCAGGTGAGCAGGGCGCGCTGGTAGGCATGCTCGTGGCCGCTCA
>JANMQK010000333.1:0-1569 GCA_031370485.1 Acidobacteriota bacterium
TTTTCTCTCACGCCTGGTCGCCGGCCGGGCGCTGATGAGGCGGATGCGGTCCGCGCGCTCTGTGTGTGCGACCACCAAGACACGCCCCTATTGTGAACGCCCGACTATTATGTACCGATGCTCGCCCGCGGAGTGCAGAGGATCGCTAATCGTCACCGAGAGCGGGTCGCCGAAGACAGTCACGGCCTCCTCGAACCCGATCCCGTGCTTACTGAGATTGGCCCCGGCTTTCGCGGGGTCCCACTCGAAGACGAGAGCCACTCACATCCCTGTGAAGACAAAGAGATTCATGGCTTGCTCCGAAAGCGTGAATTCTACCGGATCGGGTGCGTCAGACGGAAGGACCAGAGCCGGGCCGACGAACACCCTGTCGTTCATCACAACCCAGTCGAGACGGCGCGTCCGGGGCTCGCCCTGCCTGTGGGTGCCGGTGCTCCGCGCCGCCCCTCTGTGGTAGGGTTTGCGCGAGGGCCGTGGATGGGCGGCAGCCGCACACGTTCGCTGCAAGACGCAATGAAGGTCTGGACGGAGACCGTCCTCCGGGAGGCGCTGGCGCGCACGCCCGAGAGGCGGAAGACGTTTGCGCTCGATTCGGGGATCCCGGTCGAGCGGCTCTACACCTCCCTCGACATGGAAGGCATCGACGAGGCCAAAGACATCGGCCTGCCGGGGCAGTTTCCCTTCACGCGGGGAATCCAGGCGACGATGTACCGGGGCCGTCTCTGGACGATGCGGCAGTACTCGGGGTTCGGCGACGCGCGCGACACGAACCAGAGGCTGCGGTACCTCCTGGAGCAGGGGCAGACGGGGTTATCCATCGCCTTCGACCTGCCGACGCAGATGGGGTACGACTCCGACAACCCGCTGGCGGCGGGGGAGGTCGGGCGGGTCGGTGTCGCCATCGACACCCTCGACGACATGCAGACGCTTCTCGACGGCCTGCCGCTCGACAAGGTCTCGACCTCGATGACCATCAACGCCACGGCGGCGATCCTTCTGGCCCTGTACGTGGGGGTGGCGCGGTCGCGCGGCATCCCGCTCGAGCGGCTCTCGGGGACGGTGCAGAACGACGTTCTCAAAGAATATGTCGCGCGCGGCACCTACATCTACCCGCCGGCGGCGTCGCTGCGGATCGCGACCGATCTCTTCGCGTATTGCCGCGACACGCTGCCGCGCTGGAACGGCATCAGCGTCAGCGGCTACCACATCCGCGAGGCGGGCTCGACCGCGGTGCAGGAGGTCGCCTTCACCCTGGCCAACGGCATCGCCTACCTCGAAGCGGCGAAGGCCGCCGGACTCCCGGTCGAGGAAATCGCCGAACAGATATCGTTTTTCTTCAACGCGCACAATAATTTCCTGGAGGAGGTCGCGAAGTTCCGCGCGGCTCGCCGCCTCTGGGCGAGGATCATGAAAGAGCGTTTCGGCGCCAAGAGCGAACGGGCGATGCAGCTGCGCTTCCACGCGCAGACCGGCGGCTCGACGCTGACCGCGCAGCAGCCGAAAAACAACATCGCCCGGGTCGCGGTGCAGGCCCTGGCGGCGGTCCTTGGGGGAGCCCAGAGCCTGCAC
>JANMQK010000352.1:0-4849 GCA_031370485.1 Acidobacteriota bacterium
TCTCATGGTCGTTGATGTCAAGCGGCCCATCAGGGCGTCCCTCCGCTGCGGACCGTTCCAGCCGGCGTCCTGCCGGTCGGCGGCCCGGGCTTGCGGCGGAAAGAGTACGACGATACGGGCGAAAGATCCCTGTGCCGCATCCAAAAATAGTCCGGTCATTTGCATGCTCCCCGACCGCTCGAAGAATGGAGCAGCGGGGTTGAAGAATCCTTGAACAGGGGCGGCGCGGGCCGTCATCTTTCATCGATAAGCTGTTGAAAAAAATAGGCTATGGGCCAATCAGGGGAACATTGCGAAGGTTCGGAAAGGCGCGCGGGGACCGGGTGGAATGCCGTTACTAGCGGCATGCCGCAGCGCTCAGGCAGGTGTGCCGGGCGCCTGAATCTTGGGCCTGGAAGGGGGAGGGGGCGGTTCTGGATTCCCCGGACCGGGCCGGGGGGGAGAAGGCTCGGTCCGGCCGAGCGGCACCGGCGGCTGGGAGGCGATCGTCCCGGAGCGCAGATCAAGCAGCCGCAGCAGGTACCGCCCGGCATCGAGGCGCGACACCGTGCCATTGGGAACGAACTGACGGAGTCCGCGGCCGATCAGCGTCTCGATGAGACCCCGTTCCAGGGCGACCCCGATGTAACCCCGAAGTCCGTAAGGGATGGCGTCGAGATCCGAGACGGCAAGAATCTCCCCCGCCTGTTCCTGAGCTTCGCCCTCGAGCCCGGCCGCCCGCACCGCGGCCACCGCAAAATCGAGCCGCGTGACGCCCTCGTTCGGCTTGAAGGAACTGCCGGTCCTCGGGGCCATGAGGATCGAGCCGGCCCTGGCGCCGGCGATCGTCTCCACGAAGGGATAGCATGAGTCGCCGGCGTGGACGTCGGGGAAGGTCGGATGCGACGGGATGCGCTGCGGCCGCTCGGTAGTGAGCGCCAGCGAGCGGGCCAGCTCTCCCCGGGTCAGGGCGTCCGCGGGGGCAAAACGGTTGCCCCGTCCATCGATGACGTGACGGCTGACGGCCCGGGCGAGACGGTCCAGGGTGGCGGGGGGGAGCAGGTTGAGGTCGTTGTAGGCCGTAAGCCGGGCGACGGCCGTCTCCTGCCGGATCTCGAACGGCTGATCGGTCAGCCCCGTCCCCGCCTTGAACGAGACCTCGACACTCAGCCCGGCCGGCACGGCCCCGAGCAGGTGGACCCCCTCGGTTCGTCCGAACAGCGAGAGACCGTTGAACGAATCGGATCGCGCGACCTCGACACCCCACGAATCGACCACGCGCAGATCGAGATCGCTCAGGCCGGGAAGCGTTCCCCAGGAGAGGGTCATCTGCCACGACGCGACCGGGCCCAGCACGGAGACGGGAACGGTCACGGAGCCGCCCGCCGGAGCGGTGCCGCTGGTGACGATCGCCGGGGCGTAGTCGTAACGATACGGGCGGGCGTCCATCCAGCCGGGAAAATAGCTTCCGAAGGGCCGTCCGCCATCCGCCGCCTTGGCGATCGCCGCCCATGCGTCGAGCCGGCCGGCGCCGATGTCGGCCCGGTCGTGCGTGATGATCGGTGTCGCGGTCTGCTGCAGCATCTGCTTGATTGTCCCCGGGGTCAGCGACGGTGACGCCTGCAGGAGCAGGGCCACAACACCCGCCACGTGCGGCGCCGCGAACGAGGTGCCGCTCACCGCCGTGTAGTAGGTGGCGTACTCCGGCGGGACGGTCGTCCCGCCTTGCGGATCGGCCACCCCCAGGACACCGTTCACGCCGCCGAGCGAGGCCGGCTGGGCCGCGATGATTCCCTCACCGGGGGCGACCAGGACCGGGTGGTACAGGACCTCCTCGAAGATCCCCCGGGATGAGAACGACGAGAGGCGCCCGTCCTTGCGCACCGAGCCGACGCCGATGACCCATGGCGCGACCGAGTAGGGATTCAGCGTGTCGGGCGCGGGGCCGTGGTTGCCGGAGGCGAAGACCACCGTGATCCCGGCGTCATAAAGAAGCCTGGTCGCGATGTTGACCGGGTCGTCCGCATCGAAGAACCCGTCCGTCCCCCAGGAGCAGTTCACGACGCGGATGCCGAAGCGGTCCTTGTTGTCCAGGATGTAGTCGAATCCCTCGAGCACATTGATGATGACCAGGTCCCCCGCCGACAGGCCGAGAACGGAGGCCGAGGGTGCGACCCCGCGGTAGGCGCCGCCGCTCGCCGCACCGCTGCCGGCCGCCACCGAGGCCACGGCGGTGCCGTGCCCGAGCACCAGGTCGGTGTTGGCGATCCCCTCCACCGGCAGCGGATGCACGAAGCCCGGGGCGCTGCCGAGCGCGACGCTCAGCCGGACGTTGTTCACCAGCTTGGATCCGTACGGCAGATCCGGGTGGGTGCCGTCAACCCCCGTGTCGAGCACCGCGATCGTCACGCCGGCCCCCGTGAGCGACCCGCCGCCGGGGGCGGCGAGCTCCGGGTCCACCGCGGCCTCGGGCAACCCGATGAGGGCGGCGCTCTCCTGATCGAAGATCGACAGGGTGCGGTTGGCGTAGACGGAGCGCACCGCCGGGATGGACGCGATCGCCTGGATCTGCTGGCGGGTGGCGTTCACCACCACGATCGGCAACCGCCGGTAGATCGTGCCGCCCAGAATCCCCAGGCTGTTGAGGGCCTGAAGGTCGGCGGCCGTGGGCGCCGATCGATACGTGATGACGACGTCGATCGAGGACGAGTCGGGGAGTGTCGAGAAGACCGCCACCAGCTCGGGGTCGAGGGCGGTCCAGCCGGTGGTCATGGCGGTGTCGAACTCCGTGCCGCCGACATCGTTCCAGCGCAGGCCGCCGACATCGTTCCGGCGCAGCCCCGAGGAGTCGTTGAAGAGCACCCCGCCGACGTCGTTCCAGCGCAGGCCGCCGACGTCGTTCCAGCGGAGCCCCCCGACGTCGTTCCAGCGCAGGCCGCCGACGTCGTTCCAGCGGAGGCCCCCGACATCGTTCCAGCGGATCTGCGAGGTCTCGGTGACGTAGCCGCCGGCGCGGGGCGCCGATGTCAGCAGGAAGAGGGCGGCCAGGCCCAGCCCCAGGAGGCGCAGCAGCGGGCGGGCGTTGCGGCCTGAAGCTGGTGGCAGGAATGTCACGAGTGCCTCCGCGGTCGGCTGAGCTGAAACTGTATCACAATCGACTTTTTCATTGAAGGTCGCCGGGCCGGGTCCGGGGCACCTTGGGGGCAGCCGGTTTCCGGGAGTCGGCGCGCGGCGCTTCCGCGGCGAGGGCCAGCGCTTTTTCGTAAGCGCGGCGCGTCTCGGGCATCGGCTCGCCCGACATCTCGGCCTCGATCCCCTTCGACAGCCGGTCGAATTCCTTCTCGACTCGCGCCCGGTTGCCTATCCGGCCGAGGGCGGTCATCAGGGCGGCGGACGCCTCCTCGTCGAGCGGGTCGTGATCGAGCCGCTTTCTCAGAAGCGCTACACCCGCCTCCCGGTCGCCGGCCTCGACCAGGAGGCGGCCGGCCTCTCCGAGAGCCGCGATATACAGCCGCTCGTAATGCGCCCGCGGGACCTCGGTCCATTCCCCGTACTCCTCCTCGAGAAACGGCCCCCGGTACAAAGCCAGCGCCGTCTCGTAGCACTTCAAGGCGGCGGCACGATCGCCGCCGGCCACGTGGCGGCGGGCCTGGCGCAGGTCCGATTCGAACCTCGCAACGTCGATGGAATAACGGTAGGCGGGGTTGAGAAGGTAGGCGCCGCGCTCGTACAGAATGAAGTTCTTCGGCACGTTGTGGCCGTGGTTGAGCGCCCGCCGCAGGAACGAAATGGTCGGGTGGAAGTTCTTCTCGATGATCGACAACCGCGTCTCGCCCCACAGCGCGTCGACGATCTTTTCCTTGCTCGCCCGGCGATCGCGGGCCGCGGCGAGATAGCAGAAGATTTCCAGCGCGCGCCGGACCCGCCAGGCGCGGGCGGGGATCTTCCGCTCGACGTCGCGGTAGACCTCCGCCGGGCCGAACAGCAGCACGGTCAGGTCCGAGCCCTCGCTCGCGAGCGGGCCCGGGAGGACGGTCGCCGGTTCGGGCGCGGGCGGCTCCTTGAGGTACGCGGGAGCCGCGGGGAGCGAGCCGAGCCAGTGCCGGAAGTCGGCGTCCATGGCCGCGATCCTCTGGATCGTCGCCTTGTAGTCGAACTGGCCGGAGAGGCGCAGCGCCTCGTCCGCGGCGGCGGCGGCGCCCTTGGTGTTCTTGACCATGTGGCTTGCGAGGGCCAGCCAGGCTTGCGTGCTGCACTGCTGGTAGGCGCGGCCCAGATCGGCGAACAGGGACGCGGCTTCCCGCAGGGGTTCCACGGCCTGCGCCGGCTCGCGGCCTCGCACCCGGATCTCACCCAGCGCCAGGAGGGCCCAGGCGAGGCCCTCGCGGTCGCCCGCCGTCCGCCGCCGCAGGGCGATGCGCGACGCGACGCGCTCCGCCTCGCCGTGGTCGCCTCTCCGGGCGGCGAGGATCGACTCCTCCTCGGCCAGGCTCTCGACGACGTCCAACAGGCCGAGTTCCGTGAACTGCGCCGCCGCCCGCGCGTACCGCTCGCGCGCGCCGTCGAGGTCGCCGGTTTCCCTGAGAAGCGTGCCCTCCGCCTCGAGCACGTCTCCGGCCAGAGCCCGCAACCTGAGCTTCTGGGCGATCTCCCGGGCGTCGCCGAGGAGCGTCGCCGCCTTCGCGTATTCGCCGCGTACCGTCTCGATGCGGGCGAGGTTCAGGTAGGCAGCCCCCTCCTCGGGCCCGACGCGGGTGTTCTCGGGCCCGGTCAGGATGCGGAAGCATTCGGAGGCCCGCTGGAAGTCCCCGGTGACCGCGTGCGGCAGCCCGAGGTTGTGGGCGATCATCAATATGAGGTGCTCGTCCCC
>JANMQK010000043.1:0-2413 GCA_031370485.1 Acidobacteriota bacterium
GCGGCAGCGCCTTGGCCGCCCACGCGATCTTCGAATACCTCATAGGGCACTGAGGCACGAGGCAGGCCTCGGACTTTGGTGCGACGAAGATGGAAAAAGGGCTGACGGTCTTCCCCCGGAGAGGCTCGGATGTCACCGAACCTGGGTAAATCACACTTGATGCGGCGCGAGCGCATCTTCTACGTGGACATCGACCGCCCCGCCGGATCCTCCCACGCAGTAAGCCTATTGACTCACTCCCCGAATAGGCGTAGAAGTCTCTTAACGCCACTTTTCTGTTCAAAGGGCGATGGATCGCCTCAGAGACAGGCGGGCGGAGCTATTGCTCCGGGCCACCGACCTGCCTGCGCGTCCATCCCACGAAACACGGGGTCAATGGTTGTCAAAGCGTCAACGAGGTTTCACCTCCGCCCGCAGCGTCGGAAGAAGGAGATCCTGGATGAGCACGGCAAGTTCGAGGCCTTCCACCCGGACAAGCCTCCAGAGGCTCATGCGCGGCATCGTCCACCCGAATCGTCAAGAAGTGCGCACCGTTCGAATACCCACTGGCATGCAGCCAACGCAAGGAAAACAGTCCCCATCTCCTGAGAGGTGCTTCATGAGTGTCTTCCGACGCCCGTTTCGCCAGTTCGAGAACACCGTGCTGTTCCGCAGCCTGATAGCGTTGCTCGCCGCCCTGACAGTTATCTCCATCGGCCCCGGCCGACCGCTGGCCTCCCCGGCTGGATCGCAGGCCCCGGCGCTCACGAAGAGTCTCGACCTGAGGACGCCGGGAATCACGGTACATTTCCCGGACGGCTGGGCCGAGGTCCAGAGCCAGTTCATCAACGCGCAGGAACTGCGACGGGCATCTGCGGGTGCCCAGCTCACCACGCGCTCCGCCAATACGCCGCATATCATGATTACCACAGAAGATACGCGCGACCACGCCTACGCCCTGAGGCGCCTCAACGAGATCGCACTGGAGGTGGCGTCGGCCCCTCATACGTTTCTGCAGGTCGGCGGCTGGCCCTCGGTACAGCGACGCCAGACACTGCCGGTGGAGCAACCCGACTCTGTTCCTGCTCCCGCCACCAACGAGACCTACGACCGGTTCACCACGGCGATAGCGGCCGGCGCGGTTGTTGTGCGTATCGAAGGGTTCCTCCCGTCATCCACCGGCTCGCTGCAGTCGATCGCCGATGAGATGCAGGCGATCGGTGGTGGTCTTTCCTTCGCAGCGGCGGGTGATCCCACCCAGGTGCAGCAGGAGATTGAAGCCCTCAAGACCGGTCATCAGAGCAAACTCCAGTCGATGTCACCAGCTATCTCTGTCGCTCCGTCCTCCGCTTCCGCAGAGGGCAATGTGTTCACGAGTTCGCCGACCAACCCCGAGCTGAACATACGCGCCAACAACAGCACCTCGAACGACAGCGAGATCGAGATGGCGGTTTCCACCAATGGCCGCAATATCGTGGTCGGAAACAACAGCAGGGACTGGGCATACTCATCCAACGGTGGGCAGACCTGGACCTTTGGCGGAACACTCGCTCAGCCTGCCGGGTTTTTCGCCGTGAATGGCGATCCTTCCCTCGCGTACGGACGCAGCGGCGCTTTCTATTATGCGTTCATCGGATATCCGGACACCGACACCTCCGGCGCCCGTGACGAGTGCTCCACGTCGATCGACGTGTCAACCAACGGCGGGCAGAGCTTTGCTTTCAGAGCCAACGCCGTCTACTGCAACGACGGGGGTACCATCTGCTTCCCGGATCAAGAGCACATCGCGGCCGACCGGTTCAACCTGGCGGCCGGCGGTGGCGACCAGGTCTACTCCGTCTGGCGTCATTTCACCGGGGGCAGTTGCCTCAACTCCGCGGCGGGCCCGGTGGCTTCGATCGTCTGCTCCAACGACGGCGGCCAGAATTGGACCGGTGTGGCCACCATCGACGGCGGCGGTGACCGACCGCGGATCGCGGTGGGCCAGGACGGCGGCGTCCACGTGGTTTACCGCGCTGGCGGCAGCATCATGTACCGCCGCTACAGCTCATGCACATCCGGTCTGGCTCCGGCCGGCCCCCCCGTTCCTGTGGCGACCGTCCCCGGCGATGGCAGCTTCTGCCCGCTTCCCGGGATTGATCGCTGCAGTTCGCCATTCGCTTCCAGTCAGACCGTCGCAGTGGACGATACCGATGCATCGCACATTTACGTGGCCTACTCGCAAAACACCGCCGCCCTGTCAAACGAAGATATTCGCGTTCAGGATTCCACCGACGGCGGGGCGACCTTTCCACCGGCGAGGACGGTCACCGTCAGCAACGGCGTGGTCACCCGCCGCTACATGCCCTGGGTGTGCAGCGTGGGAGGGGCGGCCTACGTTGGCTGGTACGACCGTCGCAACGCCACGGGTGCGGACAACAGCCTGACGGACTAC
>JANMQK010000040.1:0-3475 GCA_031370485.1 Acidobacteriota bacterium
GCTCGCCGCGCTGTGGCTGCTGCACGGCGAACGGCACGAACACGGGCATGCGCACGGAGCGATCAGGCACGTTCACTGGCACCGCCACGACGACGGCCACCACGATCACATCCACGAGGCGGGCGCTCCGGTGGCGGGCCATACGCACGAGCACGGGCACCAGCCGACGACCCATTCACACCCGCACCGGCCCGACCTCCAGCACCGCCACGAGCACTGAGAGTCCCCGACCTAATCCATCTTGAATGGTCAGGCAAAGGGTCCCGGGCGTGGGAGTCGAACCCGCACGCGCCGCGTCGACATGGACGCGGACGTTGCGCTTCCAGGGTATCCGCAACGATCAGCGCGACGCGAACAGGATCGGAAATCAAATTCAGCGACCGGAGAGACGCGCGGCTTCAGGATAGACGTGGCAGGCCAGCTGCCGACCCAGCTTCAGGACCGCGAGACGCAGCATGCACTCGTGGTCCGACGCCTCGGGATGCCGCAACCGGATGCCTGCGAGCGACAACTGTTGCACGGCGCGACTGATCTCGGTCACGGCGTGGATCTTTTCGACCGGCGACATGCGCCGCCAGATTTCCACCTGCTCGCGCTCGGCCTCGATCGAAGTATCGGAGGTCAGCAAGGCTGTGGTCCGCATCGACGCCATTATAGCCCCGGGCGTGCATGACCTGTCTGGCAGTTCTCGGTGCCCTGGGCGGATAGCCTCCTGACGTCGAGACTACCCGTATCTTTCGCTCCGCTCATCGAGAGTCCCAAGGCTGTCCACGAGAATGGGGGGAGCCCAGACCCTACCCGTTAGAAATGGCGCCGAACGAACTCCCGCGGCGTCACGACCTCGATTCCTTGAAAGGCCGACGCTCGCAATAATGCTCGATCACCAGTGACGACAAATCGAGCGCCGCCGGCCAAAGCGCAAGCCAGGAACTTGAGGTCGTCGGGGTCATCGCAGGCGGACCCCGGAACCGAGGCGGGTACCACTATGCGGGTCTCCCGGGTGACGAGATCCAGGACGGGCTTGATGTCAATCGACGAGAACTTCTTGTGCAATCGTTCGGCAACCCGCCGATATTCGCCGAGGACTTCAACGCTGGCAACCAGTTCGAACCGGCCGTCGGCCCACGCTGCCAGGATCTTTGCGGGGAGCCCGGAAAAGAATACCCCTGAGATGATGACGTTGGTGTCGAGGACGACCTTCATCCGCGCCGGCGCACCTTGCGGACGGCCTTTTGCACGTCGGCGGGTTTGAGCCCTGCCCGACGCGCCTGTCCCCGGACCCTGGCCGCCAGCGCCCGGAATTCGGTTCTGGCCGGGGTCTCGATTCGCTTGAGAATCACGATATCGCCGTCACCCATGACCACGAACTGCGCACCGGGCTCCAGCCCGAGGGCATTTCGGACATCCTCAGGGATTACCACCTGACCCTTCGAGGAAAGAGTTGTCGTCGAAACTGTCGCCATGGTCGCCTGCCTCCGGATGGTCTTACTGGTAAGATTCTACTGCCTGGTGTACTGTTTTGCAAGGTGCTGAGCGGACGAAACAGCTCAGGGGACCGGCTGGCGGTCGCGGTGGGTGGGGATGGGGCGGGCCGGCTTGAGGTGGGCGATCGTCTCCAGGCGGATGGCGAGGCCCCGCTCCCGGGCGCTGGCGGCGAGGGCCTTTTCCACCGTCCGACGCACCAGCGCCGGTTCGACATGGACGCGGGCGTTGACGGTCATCGTCCCTGACAGGCTGTCGCGCCCGATGGCCATGGAGAGGGCCGAGGGGGTGTGGCTTCTCACGAGACTGGCCGACGCCGTACCGTCGCCGTCGGCGAACAGGACCTTGAGGTGGGCCGGCTCGACCCGGGCGGCCGCGAACGCCGCGCCCAGCCTGTCGAGCAGATCGAGCACGAGGTCGTCCCCTGAGAACGGGCTCTTCCCCTCGATCACGACGCAGGCGTTCACCCACCCGAGCTCGGCCTCTCCTTCGGCATAGGTGTCGTAATCGACCTCGACGATGTTCCGCCCGAAGGGACCCTGTTCCCCGAGCAGGTCGATCCAGGCGTCGAGTCCTTCGCCGGTCTTCGCCGAGACGCTCAACAGGCGCCTCCCCGGGAACTCTGCCGCCAGGGCCTCGAGGATCGCCCCGGCGCGTCCGGGGTCGATCGAGTCCACCTTGTTCAGAAGGATGGCGTCCGCTTCCTCCAGCTGCTTCCTGTAGATGTAGGCCACCTTCGAGGAGAACCCGCCGAACCCCGGCTTCAGGAAGATCTGCTCGGCGCGGATCGGGTCTGCCAGGACGGTGTAGGGGGCGACATGGAATTCCATCCCATACAGCCGCTTCAGCGGATTCACCACGGTCGCCACGAGATCGGTGCAGGAGCCGACCGGCTCGCCCAGGAGGACCTGCGGCCACTCGGCGTCGCCGGAATCCGCCGCGTCGCGGCCGTCCGCCCCGGCGTCGCGCTTCTGCCCGGCGCCGGGTTGCGCCCCTTCGGCCCGCAGCCGCTCGGCGGCGCGGGCCAGGTCTTCGAACTTGCAGCAGAAGCAGCCGCCGGCGATCTCCTCGACCCGCAGCCCGCGCGCACGCAGCGCCGCCGAGTCGACCAGGTCGGAGGCCTGGTCGTTGGTGATCAGGCCGACCCGCTGCCCCTCCGCGCCGAACCGCCGTGCCAGGGAGAGAAGCGCCGTCGTCTTGCCGGCACCCAGGAAGCCGCCGACCATGATGAAGCGCGTCGGGGCTATCGGTCGCGTCGATGGCGTCGGCGGCATCGGTTTCATCAGCAGCAGCCGGAAGTGCGGACGTTCCAGGTCGGTGGCGTCACGAGGTAGTCGTCCCGCAGCGACAGGCGTCGCGCGGCCGCGTCGGAGACACTCGCGGGGACGCCCCGCTTGAACGTGAACCCCGCCCCGTTGTCGGCAGCCTGCGGCCCGAGGTAGATCGCGGTGCGGCCGGTGAAAAGGCGCGGCTCGACGTCCGGCCCCTCCGAGCGGCGCGCCACCGCGTCAACGCTTTCGAGCAGGATCGGCTCGGAAATCTCCGGGTGCTCGGAGGGCAGAAGCATTCGATAGGGACGCCGCGCCCGCACCAGCACCTCGCTGAAACCGGCGTCGAGAAGGGCCGCGGTGTATTCCTCGAACGAGACGCAGCCGGCAACACAGCGGGCCCGCAGCGTGGTGTTGCGGCGCAGGCTCTCCGGCAGGGGCCGCGTAGCGATCGGGTCGCTGGTGACGAACCGGCCCCCCGGCGCAAGGACCCGACGCACCTCGCGCAGCGCCGCGTCGAGGTCTTTCCTCTCCAGCACATTGAACAGGCAGTTCTGGGCGACGACTCCGACCGTGCCGTCCGGCACCGGGAGGGCCGAGGCCGAGCCGTCGAGAAGACTGACGAACTCGGGACGGAACCAGTCGTTCAGCCTTGCGGCCTCCCGGAGATTGCGCGCCGCCTCCTGCCGCATCTCGGGGACGGGGTCGACCGCGATGACGCCGCC
>JANMQK010000002.1:0-10637 GCA_031370485.1 Acidobacteriota bacterium
AAGGGAACATCGGACTGATCGAGGCCGCCCACCATTTCGACCACATGCGCGGCACCAAGTTCATCACCTACGCCATCTGGTGGATCCGGAAATCGATCCTGAAGGCCCTGTCGCAGCACTCGGCGATGGTCAGGATCCCGAACTACCAGCTCAAGAAGGTCCGCAACGTCAGGAATACTGGCCGGATGCTGTCCCGCGAGCTCGGTCGCGAGGCCGACCGTGAAGAGATTTCCAAGGAGCTCCGGGTCACGATCGCGAAAATCGATGAAATCCTGCAGATGAAGATGCGGGAGCTCTCCCTCGACGACAAGGTGGGGAGAGAAAAGGATACCCCCATCTCGGATTACCTGGTCGACGGGCGCTCGGTGAACCCCGAGGACGAGTTGATCAAGCACGAGAACCAGGGGATGATCCGGCTCGCGCTCCGCAATCTCAGCGACCAGGAGCAGACGGTCATCATCAACCGCTTCGGGCTCGAGGGCGGGAAGATTTTCACGCTCAAGGAAATCGGGGAGAAGCTGGGGGTGTCCCGCGAGCGGGTCCGCCAGATAGAGAGCCAGGCGATGAAAAGGCTCCGGAAGATCATGGCGCGCAGGCAGCGTGTCGAATCGCCCGTTCGCGGCCTACGGTCGGTGCACAAGAAGAGCCTGTCGACGCTGCGCGACGCCATCGTCGCTCGGATCAAGCCGCACGGCACCATGTCCCACTGAAGCGGGCCGGCATCCCGGCCTTCTGCCTCACCCCCTCCCGCGGGGCCGCGGCGGCGATCCCGCCCGCAGTGGACCATCTGCACCGCGCCATTCGTTGAAAAGCCGCGCAACGCTGTGCTATTCTGCGCCACACGCGATCGGCGTGACTTCGGGGGCGGACGGCGGTGCGGTTGACGCGCGACCAGATAGGGTATTTATCGCAGCAGATCGTCCGCGGGCTGATCAAGGATGAGGTGATTCTCGCCGACCATCCCGACAAGGTCATCGACTTGATGGCGGGTGTGATCACGTCGGATCTCGCGGCCGAGGATCAGCTCAACGAGGAGGTTCGAGAGCTCCTCAAGAATTACACCGACGAGATCAGCCGCGGGATGGTGAATTACCAGGAGCTGTTCCGCAAGGTCAAGGCCAAGCTGGCGCGTGATCGCAAGATGGTCATTTGAGACTCCTCCCATGAGATTGAGCCACGAACGCTGCGTCCACATCTCCCACCTCGCCGTCAACGCTCTCGAGGACGACGACGAGGTCGAGTTCCTGCAGGATCAGAACGAAATCCGCCTGAAGGTCCTGCAGATCCTCGAGTCGGAGATGGCCAAGGAGGACGAGCTCGAGGAGGCGATCCGGCGCCGGATCACCAGCCAGAAGCGCGACATCCCGGAAGGCAGCCCCGAGTGGGACCTGCTGTTCCGCAAGTACTATGAAGAGGAGATCAAGAAGGTCAAAAGGATCCGTGAATGAGGGGATCGGAATCTCCTCACGGGCCCCGCGGTCTTCCTCCCCATGGCCTCCCCCCGCCACGTCGTCGCCGGCACCGCTGGACACATCGATCACGGTAAAAGCCGGCTCGTCAAGGCGCTCACCGGCACCGATCCCGACCGGCTCAAGGAGGAGAAAGAGCGCGGGATCACTATCGATCTGGGGTTCGCCAACCTGGTCCTCGATGACGGGACCACGGTTGGTTTTGTGGATGTTCCCGGGCACGAACGATTTGTTAAGAACATGCTCGCGGGGGTGGGCGGCATCGACCTCGTGCTACTGGTGATCGCGGCGGATGAGTCGATCATGCCGCAGACACGCGAGCACTTCGACATATGCCGTCTTCTGAACATACCCCGCGGAATCATCGTCCTGACCAAGTCCGACCTGGCCGGAGAGGACATGATCGACCTCGTGCGCCTGGAGGTCCGTGATTTCGTGGCCGGCTCGTTTCTGGAGAATGCTCCGGTGGTGGCGGTGAGCAGCCGGACCGGCGAGGGGATGGGGGATCTCAAGAGCGCATTGCAGCGGGTAGCCGGGGAGGTCCCGGTGCGCCCCGAGTCCGGCGTCCTGCGCCTTCCTGTTGATCGGGCTTTCAGCATCAAGGGGTTTGGTACCGTGGTCACCGGCACTCTGATCGCCGGCCGGATCCGCGAAGGGGATGAGGTGGTGCTCCTCCCGGGGGGGGCGACGGCGCGCGTCCGGGGACTGCAGGCACACAACCGGTCGACGGCCGTGGCCTTGCCGGGGCAGAGAACCGCGGTGAATCTGCAGGGAATCGACGTCGGCGCCATCGCCCGGGGCGACCTGCTGACAACCCCCGGGCTCCTGAAGCCCTCGCGACTCCTCGACGTCGAGCTGCAGTGTCTCGAGGGGGCGCCAACCCCGATCAAGGACATGGCGCGGGTCCGTCTCCACCATGGCACGGCGGAGGTCATGGCCCGCGTGAAGCTCCTCGACGGGCGGGAAGTCCCGCCCGGCAGCCAGGGTTTCGCCCAGTTGAGGCTGGAACGTCCCGTGGCCGCCCTCCCCGGCGACCGTTTCATCCTCAGGCGCTACTCGCCGGCGATCACGATTGGCGGCGGGACGATCCTGCACAACCGCCCCGCCAAGCTGCGGCCTACGTCCGAGGGGGCGCGCGAGAGGTTCGCACACCTGGCCGACGCGTCTCCAGCCGGTCGGCTGATGGCCCTCATCGAGGAGGCCGGCCCGGCCGGCATCGACACGACCGTCCTGCGTACTCTCACCGGACTCGACGACGCGCTGACCACCCGCCTCCTGGAGCCACTGATCGGCTCGGGAGAGGTGACGGCGCTGCCGACCAGTCCGCGGCGTTTTCTTTCCCGCTCCGTGTTCGAAGCCCTGGTCCGCGGCGTGACCGGGGCGCTGGAGGAATTCCACATCCGCGAGCCCCTGAAGGAGGGACTGCCTCGCGAGGAGATCCGCACACGGCTCTTCAGGGACAGCCACCCCGACGTCTTCCGCTGCGTGCTGGCCCGGTTGTCGGAGTCGAAGACCATCCGCGCCGACAAGGATCTGGCGGCCCTGGCCACGCATCGCATCGCCCTGTCGCCCGGAGACGCGCTCCTGCTGCAACAGATCGAGAGCCGGTTCGCAGCCGCGGGCGCCAATCCCCCGGCCCCCGACGAGGTTTTCTCCGGACTCGCGACCGACCCGCGGCAGGGGGAAAGACTGTTCCACCTGCTCCTGTCGCGTGGGCGACTGGTGCGCATCCCCGACGGCAAGGTGTTCCACGTGCAGGCGATCGAGGACCTGAAGCGCCGTCTGTGGGAGAGGCGCGCGCAGAGCCCGCGGATCGACATCTCGGAGTTCAAGGAGATGAGCGGCACGAGCCGCAAGAATGCCATCCCCCTGCTGGAGCATTTCGACCAGACGCACGTCACTCGGCGCGAGGGCAACTCGAGGCTCATCCTTCCTCCGGCGCCGGGGGCCGCCTCCATTTGACACGCCCAGGTGCGAAGCATAGAATCCGGCCGAGGTGACGATTGATGGGATCCATCGGCATTCCCGAGCTTCTCCTGGTATTCGTGATTCTCCTATTGATCTTCGGAGGGAAGAAGATCCCCGAGCTGGCCCGCGGGCTGGGAGCCGGTATCCGCAACTTCAAGGATGCCCTTCACGGCGGCGCCGAGGGCGAAGGGGAGAAAAAAGACAAGCCAAAGCCGTAGGAGAAAAACGAAGCGCCGCCAGCCTTTCGCGCCGCGTCAAGCCAAGAGGACGCCCGTGGTTGGCACCGGCGCTTCATTCATTCCGCCATGGCGCACCAGCCGCTCCACACCCCGATGTCGCAGGTCCTCGAGGAGGTTGCGTTCCAGAAGGCGGCCGTCGACCGCCTCAAAGCTGAGATCCTCGGGGTCGATCCGAACAGCCGCAAACGCTACATCCGCGAGTTTCACGAAGAGTACGGACGTTACGAGGCCATCTCGTCGCTCGACGATCTGACCATCGCCTGCTACAAGGCCGACATCATCTTCATCGGCGACTACCACGCCCTGCCGCAGAGCCAGGCCTTTGCGGAGCGCTTGCTGCGTGACATCGCCTCGCGGTCACGCGAGGCGGTGCTGTGCCTGGAGATGGTTTATGGATGCCATCAGAGGGTCCTCGATGGCTTTATGAGCGGGGATGTCGGCGAGGCCGAATTCCTGAAAGGAATCCGCTACGACCTCGACTGGGGCTACGATTGGAATTCCTTTCACCGGCTCTTCCTGGCCGCGCGCGAGCATGGCGTGGACGTGTTCGGTATCGATTGCGGACCGCGCGCCGGATGCCGCTATATCCGCAGACGCGACACCTACGCCGCCGAGCGGATCGTGGACATCGTCACCCGACGGCCGGGCGCCCGGCTGGTCGTGCTGATCGGGGAGTCCCACCTTGCCACCAATCACCTGCCGGCCAAGGTGACCGATCGCCTCAAGAAGCGGTGCATCGAGAAGCGCCGTGTCATCGTCCTGCAGAACCAGGAAGAGGTCTACTGGCGCCTGGCCGAAAAGGGACTCGAGCATGTTGACGTGGTGACCATGAAAAACCATCGTCCGATGGATGGCGCCGTTTTCTGCCACTTCAATTCCAGCCCGATTGCGAAGTACGAGGCCTACCGGCAGAGGATCGAGGTCTGGAAGGGCGATGTCGATGACGACGCGATCGACCTGACGTCCACCGTCCACAGCATGATCGATACGATCCTGCGGTTTCTCGGCGTGGACAAGTACACGCACTGCGTGACCAGGGAAAGAGTCTGCCGCGAGTTCCTGGTGGACGTGTTCCCCGAGATCTATTCGCAAACACAGCTCGACGACCTGGAGCGGCTGCTTCGGACGAGCCACAGGTTCTCGCCCGAGGAGATCGACGATGTCCGTTCGCACGTAGCCCGCAACGGCTCCTGCTACGTCCCGCGCGTGAACGCCGTGTTCATCGGCGAATTCGACATGGTCCATGCCGGGGAGGAGGCCGCGCACTTCGTCAACCTGGTCCTGAAAGGGGAGATCCGGGAGCGTGCGCCGCGCGCCATGCCGCAGCCCGACGTCTTCTACGGTGGCGTGATGGAGGAGGCGCTGGGGTTTTTCGGCTCGAAACTCATCGATCCCAGCCGCAATCATTTCTTCGAGACCGAGTTCTACGAGTACTACAAGAAAGACCGCGACACCATTGAGAGCAAGACACCGTATCGGTTTGATGAGTTCAACGAGATTATCGCCTTCATCCTGCTACACAAGGACTTCGAGAGTTCCTACGAGAACTACACCGAAGTTCCGCGGCTCATCCTCGACGGGATCCGCTCCGACCCTCGGAGGGCCAACATCCTCATCCACGAGCTGGGCTACTTTCTCGGGCAGCAGATTTACGATGCGTACCGCGCCGGACGGCTCATGCGGAAGGGAATCGCGCAGCTTTTCCGGGCGTCCTACCGGGAAAGCGGCAGCGCCCTGGGCGCCTACCTGGACCTCTGCCGCATGGTCCATCCGGATAGGGGAAAAGACGGATCGCTTGAACCCTGAGGCCCGCGGCCGGGATCAGGCGCTTAGAGAGCCACGCGCCTGTACAGGATTCCGCCGGGAGAGCTGAAAGTGAAGGGGGCGGGCACGGCGCGGAGGAATCCCAGGCGTCCGAGCGCCTCGAGTGCCTCCCGGGCCTCACTCAGATCCCAGCCCAGGTCTCTCGAGACGTCCTCGGGTACGACGGATTCCCGGCCCTCGACCGCGAAATGAGCCAGGAGGTCCCGGGTTCGCCGGTGGATTGTTCCGCGATCCCTGCCTCCGCATAGATCGCGGACCACCGCGGTCGCAAGCAGCGCCACGGAACGTCCCAGGGCGGCATCGTCGCACTTCAGATAAACGTCACACCGGCCCGGCTCGGCCCGGTAGGCGCAGGCAGCGCCGCTCGTCTCGAGCGCTTTCGCGGTCCAAGCCAGCAATTCGAGGCCGACATGCTCTATCAGGTGGGCCGCGACCAGCCCGTCATCAGGGCCTGCACTGCCAAGGGCCGTACCGCCAGGGGCCGTTCCGTCAGGCGCCTCGACGGCCTGATTCGAGCCCGCCGGGGCCTTTCCTTTCCCGGCGGCCCCTTCCCGCGGCTTGCGCTCCGTCCCTCCGTAGGTCTCGAGCAGGAGGTCATGGATCGGTTTCCCGGAGCCGCAATTGTGGTGCACGAGGCGGGGGCACAGCTCGAAGAGGCTTGCGCGCTCCCGCGGGCCTAGCCGGAGGGCGCTTCCCCTTAGCTCCCCGCCGACCTCGATAGTGAGCCGCACGCAGAGAGCGCCCGGCTGAAGCGCGGGATGTTGCAGCACTGTGAGGGGGAGCGGCCCGTGTTCAAGGCCGCCGACCCGAATCGTGTCGTTCGGAGCGCGGACCTTCCCAGAGGCGGCCGGAACGCCAGGCCGAGGCGCGCCGGCCCGCAGCCCCTCGGTCCCCGTGGACAGGGAGCCGCCCGCCGCCCGGGGGTTGGCGACGGCAGACCTGTGCGTCAGGGCGGCCCGCCCCTGCATCTTGTCTTGAAACCGGCGTCGCAATTCGTCCGACATGGACCGCTCCAGGGAGCGCGCAGCTACCTTTCGACCGGTACGTCTTCCTGGTCCAGCACTCCCTGCAGGCGGACCCGGTACTCTCCCGTCTTGCGATCGACCAGCTCGACACGCGCCGCGGCGCTCACCGAGTGGGCCAGCAGTTCGCCGATCTTCTGGCGCAACGTGGCGGGTGACGTCGGAGAAACCTCAAGATGAGTCAGGTCCGCGAGACGAAATCGATTCATGGTGCGTGGCCTCCCCGGCCCAAGGGGCCGGCGTTGCTGATCCGGTCAGACCCCTTCAAAGGGGGTCTTCTCGGTATCGATGGTGCCGTGAAGAACGATCTGGTATTCGCCGGTTGACGGGTCGACCGACTCGACCCGAACGCGGGCGGAGGTCGAGCTGATCAGCATCTCGCCCAGCTTGCTGCGCAGCCCGGCCGCCGACGTCGGTGTCGTCTCGAGCAGCGGAAAATCATCCAGACGGAAACGGTTCATCCGGTCACCTCCTTGAAAACGTGCAGCCAACCGTGCGGCCGTACACCGATGACGGCCCGGCGGGCGCGTGTCGAGCGGCTTCCTTCTCCAGATCGCGCTCGATTTCGTCCACGAGGTCGTTCATCACGGAGGCTCCGATGGCTCCCGTCCTGGCCCGTTCCGGCTCGCCGGCCGAATGGGCGGCCCGGTCCAGGTCCGTGGGATCCGCCGGCAGCTCGAAATCGATCCGGGCAAGCAGCGCGTCCTGAGCCTCGGCGTCGTCACGCGCCATCTCTTCCAACGTCCGTGCCGCCGCCGCGGCCACCGGCGCTGGCGCCGGGCGTTCGGCGTCCGGAGAACGGGACGACAGGGGTGGCAGCGGAATCTTCAGCCGCTGTTTGCGAGGCCCCGCCACGGCGGGTCGCGGGGTGGCGGGACGGGAGCGCTTCTCAGTGGCCATCGCTGCTCCTCCGGCGCGGCGCGTCCTCGAAGCCGAATGGCGCCCGCTCGTAATTCCGCGGCGCCCGGAGTCCGGGGCCGCGGGAAGTCTCCTCCCGGAAGGGGAGTGTGCCGATTCCCTCGACAGGGGTCCCGAAACCCCAGAAGGATCCGGTGACCACGGCCGCGCCTGGCCTCGCCTGGGGACGAGGCGCGCCGGTGTCGTCCGGGACCGCCACATCATTAAAGGGCTCGGGCGCCGCCATTGGACCAGGCGCCGCCACCAGCACGGCACGCGCCGTCGGGTCGGGCGCGATTTCGGATTCAGGCGTGATTCCGGAAGCGGCGGCCGGATCGGCGGGGGGCGACGCCGCGACGGCTGGGTCCTGTTCGTCGTCGAACGGGATCATTAAGGGATCCGGGTCGAGGATCTCCTCCGCGACCGAGAACCGCGAGGGGTTCGGGGAGCCGCCCTTCGCGGCCAGCCCCATGAAGGAGACGAGGCTCGCGTCGTCGACAAAGGCGTCGAGGCTGTGGTCCGGCCATCCCGCGGTCTCGTCCGGGCTCGCAGGGGCATCGAGATCCTGCCTGGCCGTTGGGGTGGTGCTTGTCGTGCCCCGCTTGCCGCCGCGCGCGGCTTTCCGCGTCTTCGGGCGTTTCGGCGTTGCGACAGCGGGATCCGGCTCGGGTTCTTCGGTGACCGGGGTCTCGACGGCCACGGCGATGATACGGCGCGCCAGGCTCGGGGGAATACCCCCCTCGTCCGATAGCCGATCCACTCCCGCCCGCGCGATGGCCTCGGTGGTGTCGAACCCGGTCCGCGCCAGCCGGTCGATGACGTCACGTCCGAAAAGCTGGATGAGAAGTGCGCTCAGCATTCCGACAACACCTCCTGCGCCAGCGCCATGTAGTCGGCGCTCCCCCGGGCGCCCGGGTCGTAATCGACGATCGGCAGGCCGTAGCTGGAGGCCTCCTTGAGCTTCACGTTCGTCCGGATCACCGTCTGGAAAAGGGCATCGCCGAAATAACCGCCGAGATCCTTGAGGACTTCCTTGCAGAAGGCGGTCCGGCCGTCGTACATCGTCGCCAGGGCGCGCACGCGGGTCGGCTCCCCCCGCGCGCCCGGGATGCCCTGGAGGAACTCCAGGAGCTGGCTGACGCCGTACAGGGCGAAGAAGCCGGTGTCAACGGCGATGATCGTCTCGTCGGCGGCGCGCACCGCGTTCGCGGTCAGGATCCCTCCCGTCGGCGGGCAGTCGATCACGACGAAGGCGTACCGGCCCTGGACGTCGGTCAGGGCGCGGCGCAGGGTTTCCTCGCCGTGCGACAGCATGTTGAGGCGGTGCTCAGCGAGGAGCAGCCTCGGGCTCGAGGGCAGGAGGTCAAGCCCGTCGCCGATGCTTCGCACGACCTTGCCGATCTCCCCGCCGTTCGTGAGGGCGTCGTAAACGGTCGCCCCCTCGAAGTCGGGACGGCCGCGGCTGAGGCCGAGCGAGGCGTGCGCCTGGGGATCGAGGTCCACGATCAGGGTCTTCTGCCCGAGCCTCGCCAGGCATGCGCCAAGATTGATGGCGGTGGTGGTCTTGCCGGTCCCGCCCTTCTGGTTTGCGATTGCGAGTATTCGCGCCACGTCTTGCTCCCTCACCCGGCCGTGCGCACGGACGCCGCCCGGCGCTGTGCCATCTCGAGCATCAGCGAGCGCCCGATCCCTCGCAGGCAGGCGGCGGCCGGAGCGGCCGGCTGGTTCAACAGGATAGGCACGCGGGCCGCGACGGACGCGGGGATCCTCTGATCTTCCAGGACGTGCCCGAGATACCTCAGCGAAGCGGAGAGGAACTTCCGTGCGATCTGGTCCATGCGGCGGAAGATCTCGAGCCCCTCGACGGCGCTCGTGGCATGGTTGACCACGAGGTACACCCTCGCGGTCGCGTTGTTGCGCGCCACGTTCTTGATCACGGCGTAGGCGTCGGTCATGGCCGTCAGATCGGGTGTCGTCACGACCAGGACGTTCGGGATCGCGTAAAGAAATGTCGTCGTCGCGCGGCCGATGCCGGCCCCGGTGTCGACCAGCACGAGTTCTGTCCCGTCTCGGACCGCTTCCATCGCCACCACCAGCCGGTAGAGACGCGACGGGTGCATGTCGGCCAGCTCTGGAAGCCCGGAGCCGCCTGCGGCGAGACGCACGCCGGTCGGGCCGGTCTCGGCGATTTCTTCGAGGGGGGCGCCCCTCTCGACGACGTCCAAAAGTGTCTTGGACGGCCGCATGCCCAGAAGCAGGTGGAGGTTCGCCAGGCCCATGTCGGCGTCGACCGTGATGGTCCGCACGTTGCCGGCCGTGAGGTGCACCGCCAGGTTAGACGTCAGCACCGACTTGCCGGTGCCTCCCTTGCCGCTCGTCACGCAGACAAGGGTCGGGCGCGGGTCACCGGGCTGACGCGGGTCGCGGGACTGGCGCGCGCCGGGATCACCCGCAGCGGATGAGCCGCGGCCGAAGGCCAGACCGGGCGATCCTGCCACCGCGCCCCCGAGGTCGCCCAGGCCGCGTCCGAGCCGGCGGGGTTTCACGAAGTTCCCCGGTCGTGCTTGCGGCGCTGCGAGTCGAACCGTTCGAACTCGGCAATCTCCTCGGCGGTGAGAGGCTCGATCGGCATGGCCAAGTCGGCCGGCGTCACCGGGGGGAGGTTGTCGAGGGGACCGAACTCCGTCATCTCAGGCGCCGGGACGGGGGAATCGGCAAAGATATCGACAGTTTCCGGCGCATCGTCTCCCGCCTCGTCATCCCAGGGGAAAACCGGGAGGGGCTCGTCGTCCTGGTCGCGGGTCGGTTCGGAGGGACCCGACTGGCTCTCTCCGGCAGGGCGTTCCCGCGAGCGCTTCTCGCTGGGCCTGTCGTAAGGCCGCTCGCGGATCCGCTCGCGGAAAGTTTCCCCGGGCCGGCCGCGGAACCCTTCCTCCGATCGCTCCCAGGCCGCATCGCGGCGCGCCGCCTCGATCACCGGCTGCGCCGGGAGGGTCGCGGCGGCCGCGGTCGCGGGGCCCGGGGTCGCCGCGGGCTCGAGGCCGAAAAGCGGTAGCGCCGGTTCGATCAGGAGCGAAACCTCGATGCGCGATTCAAGCCGCCGCACGATGGAGGGCGTGATCGGGACGCCCAGCAGCGCCAGCCGCTGCAGGAACCGGTAGGAGAAGGACGGCGCGAGCAGGATGCAGCGGATCTTGAGGTCGCCGTTGCCGCCCGCC
>JANMQK010000038.1:2500-19049 GCA_031370485.1 Acidobacteriota bacterium
CAGGCTAATCCCTGATCATCCACCCCTGAATAAAATAGGGGGTGAGAAGCGAACGGGGGGAAGTGAACCATCTCAGTACCCCCAGGAACAGAAAGCAACTGCGATTCCCCCAGTAGCGGCGAGCGAAAAGGGAACAGCCTAAACCGAGTGCACGTGATAGCTCGTGAGCGTTGTGCGCTTGGGGTCGCGGGAATTGACATGGTTCCGTCACGACGGGACCGGAGAGTTACAAATCGATCTGCTAGCCGAACGAACTGGAAAGTTCGACCATAGAGGGTAATAGTCCTGTAGGCGAAAGCGGCATCGACTCTCTAGTCGGTTTCCCAAGTACCACGGGACACGAGGAATCCTGTGGGAATCCGGGAGGACCATCTTCCAAGGCTAAATACCCACGTGCGACCGATAGTGAACTAGTACCGTGAGGGAAAGGTGAAAAGAACCCCTTTGAGGGGAGTGAAATAGTACCTGAAACCGTATGTCTACAAGCAGTGGAAGGGCTATGACCTCCTTCGGGAGGCCCTGCCCGACCGCGTGCCTTTTGCATAATGAGCCGGCTAGTTACTGTGTGCAGCGAGGCTAAGCGTTAAGCGAGCCGCAGCGAAAGCGAGTCTGAACAGGGCGATCAGTTGCACGCAGTAAACGCGAAGCGGGATGATCTACCCTTGGCCAGGGTGAAGCAGGTGTAACAGCCTGTGGAGGCCCGAACCAGTGTTGGTTGAAAACAGCTTGGATGAGCTGAGGGTAGGGGTGAAAGGCCAATCAAATTCCGTTATAGCTCGTTCTCCCCGAAATAGCTTTAGGGCTAGCCTCGCATGTTTGTTGGCGGCGGTAGAGTACTGGATGGACTAAGGGCCTTACAAGGTTGCTGAATCCAACCAAACTCCGAATTCCGCCAACCCATAGTGCGGGAGTCAGACGGCGGGGGATAAGCTCCGTCGTCGAAAGGGAAACAACCCAGACCGCCAGCTAAGGTCCCAAAATTCAGCCTAAGTGGTAAAGGTTGTGGAATTGCAGTGACAGCCAGGAGGTTGGCTTAGAAGCAGCCATCCTTTAAAGAAAGCGTAATAGCTCACTGGTCAAGCGATTCTGCGCCGACAATTCACCGGGGCTCAAGGCTGATACCGAAGCTGCGGATCGTGGGGGTCTCCGGACCCCCAGGGTGGTAGGGGAGCATTCCATGGGCAGTGAAGCCGTATCGCAAGGAGCGGTGGAGCGCAAGGAAGAGACCCTGCCGGCATAAGTAGCGATAAAGCCTGTGAGAACCAGGCTCGCCGAAAGTCTAAGGTTTCCTGAGGAAGGTTAATCCGCTCAGGGTTAGTCGGTCCCTAAGCCGAGGCCGAAAGGCGTAGGCGATGGATGCTCCGGTTAATATTCCGGGACCGCCTTGGTGCGTTTGAGCGATGGGGTGACGCGGAAGGATAGACATACACACGACTGGAAATGTGTGGCCGCAATTTTAGGGGGACCTCCCAGGAAAATCCAGGGGGTCATCAACTCCGAGGAAAGCGGGGAAGCGCGGCTTCGGCCAAGCCAACTTGTTGACTCCATGCCGCCAAGAAAAACCTCTAGCGAGCAACCAGGGCGACCGTACCGCAAACCGACACAGGTAGACGAGGAGAGAATCCTAAGGCGCTTGAGTGATCCCACGTTAAGGAACTCGGCAATCTAGCCCCGTAACTTCGGAAGAAGGGGTGCCCCTGTAGGGTGACCATCCTCGCGGTGGAAGCCCGAGGGGGCCGCAGTGAAAGGGCCCATACGACTGTTTACTAAAAACACAGGTCGCTGCAAAGTCGAAAACGACGTATAGCGACTGACGCCTGCCCAATGCCGGAAGGTTAAAGCAAGGGGTCATCGGGGAGCAATCCCTGAGAAGCTCTGAACTGAAGCCCCGGTGAATGGCGGCCGTAACTATAACGGTCCTAAGGTAGCGAAATTCCTTGTCGGGTAAGTTCCGACCTGCACGAATGGCGTAACGAGATGGGCGCTGTCTCGACGTGGGGCTCAGCGAATTTGTAGCACCGGTGAAGATGCCGGTTTCCCGCACCAAGACGGAAAGACCCCGTGCACCTTTACTATAGCCTAGCACTGAGTTTTGGCCTGGTATGCGTAGCATAGGTGGGAGGCTTTGAAGCGTGGCCTTTGGGCTGCGTGGAGCCAACAGTGAAATACCACCCTTATCGCGCCGAAGTTCTAACCCACGATCGTCAGCCGGTCGGGGGACATTGTTAGGTGGGTAGTTTGACTGGGGCGGTCGCCTCCTAAAGTGTAGCGGAGGCGCGCGAAGGTTCCCTCAGGCTGTTTGGAAATCAGCCGTAGAGTGTAAGGGCATCAAGGGAGCTTGACTGCGAGACTTACAAGTCGAGCAGGTGCGAAAGCAGGCCCTAGTGATCCGGCGGTCCCGTATGGAAGGGCCGTCGCTCAACGGATAAAAGGTACGCCGGGGATAACAGGCTTATCTGGTCCAAGAGTTCACATCGACGACCAGGTTTGGCACCTCGATGTCGGCTCATCGCATCCTGGGGCTGAAGCAGGTCCCAAGGGTTGGGCTGTTCGCCCATTAAAGCGGTACGTGAGCTGGGTTTAGAACGTCGTGAGACAGTTCGGTCCCTATCTGGTGTGGGCGCAGGATACTTGCGGGGATCTGTCCCTAGTACGAGAGGACCGGGATGGACGGACCTCTAGTGTACCAGTTGTTCCGCCAGGAGCAGCGCTGGGTAGCTATGTTCGGAAAGGAGAAGCGCTGAAAGCATATAAGCGCGAAGCCCGCCCCAAGATGAGGTATCCCTTCCGCCTTCGGGCGGACTGTAGGCCCCTGGGAGACGACCAGGTTGATAGGCCGGAGGTGTAAGTGGGGCAACCCATTCAGCTAACCGGTACTAATCGGCCGTGAGGCTTGACCATGAAGTTTCGCCCCGCCTTTGCGAGTTTACCGGATCATTGTCGCCGAAAGGCGGCTCAGCCCCTTGCCGCTTTGGAGAGGGGCCGCGCCGCTCCTCCCAGTTGCCTACCCAACCCGGCATCGTGCAGGGCACGCAGGGCCGCTGAGTTCCTGCAGCGGCGCCAGCAAAAACCTGTTGATTGAACAGCACGATCGTCGTACTCTCTGTCTGATTCGGGCCATCTGCCCCCGATCTCATTGAGGGAATGAATGATGCGACAACGGATCGTCAAAACCCTGGCATTGGGCGCTCTGGGGGCGGTGGTGCTGGCTCTTCCCGCCTTGGCCGAGGACACCAAGGGAAAATGGCAGTTCGGGTTTGGCCTGTCGTACTTGTCAACCCGGGACTACATCCGCAGCAACGCGGACATCGCGTTTGCCGCCGGCCTTCCCGACGAAACCGGTCTTCCAGGCGTCGGATTCGTGGACAAGAGGCCGGACGTGAATATCCTGAACCAACCTTCGGTCCGTGACAATTTCAAGCTGGATCTCAATATGAGTTATGGATTGACGCGCTGGCTGGCCATCGAGGCCTCGGTCGGACACATGAGATCGCCGGTCGGCAACATCGAGTTCTATGTCGAAGACAACAATATCCCTCCCCTGTCGTTGCCCGATCTTGAACCTCTGTCAACTTGCGGCCCGAGCCAGAACGCGCAATGCTACAAATACGTGACACAAGACAAGGTCACCTCAAAGAACAACATCTTTCTCCCGGTCGGACAGATCACGGAGACTCCGGTTCAGCTGAGCGCGCTCGTGAGGTTCCGTCCGGAGAGCCCGTTCGATCCCTACATCGGCCTCGGTACGGGGTACATCTTCGCGAACCTCAAGCACTCGGGCGAGTTCGAGGACCGGTCGGCCGAGATTCAAAGCCTCAAGGTGGGTGTCGCGTTTGAAGGTGAATTGGTGACAGGGCAGCCGCCGACGGGAACCAAGAATGCAATCTTTCCGGGCTTCACGCCGGGGCCTATCACCGCCACGGTCACCAACGCCTGGGAGTACCACGCCATCGGCGGCGTGGATTATTTCATCAACGAGCATCTTTCCTTTTACGTTGACGCCCGCTACGTCTGGACCGGAGGCAAGGTCGACATTCGGACCGACGGGGAACACCAGGTCTTCCTGGCGGCAAACGATCTCGGCCGGCTGTTACGCCAGACCCAGTTTCTGGACCCCGACCCCGCCCACAGTACCGAGCCCTATCTTTGGGAAGACAGGGGGTTCAACGGTTGTGTCATCAACGGGGTGCCCGGAATCCCCAATGGCACTTCCTGCACGCGCGACAAATACTTCGAAACCGAAGACAAGAACGGCAACGGGACACTCGACACTGAACTGGGCGAGGACGACGGCATGATCTACGTCTTTCCTGTCGGGCCGGGCCCTGGGCCCTTTCATCAAGGGTGGGGCCCCGATACGAGTCGTTCCATCGGCAGCTTCTTCTGTCCGTCCTGCAAGAACAATGGCGGTGGGCCCGACTCGGAGGATCGCAATAGCAATCTATTCCTGGACCGATTCCTCTTCTACGGTCTTGACCTTTGCTCGACGCAGCAAGGGGCGGGCAACCCGTTGTGCGCAGCAGGCGGCCCTTCTGGCGACCACTATGTATGGCCACAAGGGTGCTCACAGTCAACCTCCGACCTCATCGGGAATTTGCAAGAAGGCTGCCCCGTGCCGCGGTCGACTTCCGTGACGAATAGCGGTATTGACGACCTGCAGGACGAGTACACGGTGCAGGGGGGGACGATCAAGCTCGGGGGGTTCTCGATTGGCTTTGGAATGAAGTTTACTTTCTAGGGAAGTTCTGGTAGGGTAGCGCCTGTCATTTGATGAGTTTCCCGGCGACCATAGCGGAGGGGTCACACCCGTTCCCATCCCGAACACGGAAGTTAAGCCCTCCAGCGCCGATGGTACTGCGCTGGCAACGGCGTGGAAGAGTAGGACATCGCCGGGATAAATTGCCGGAAGCCCGCGAGTGCAAGCTCGCGGGCTTCTTCTTTTACGACCCTGCGTGATGCTAGAATGAGCCAGATTCGATGAAGGGCGCGAGGTAACCATGTCAGGTCACTCGAAGTGGCACACCATCAAGCACAAGAAGGGCGCGGCCGACGCGAAACGAGGCCGGGTGTTCACGCGGCTGATCAAGGAAATCACCGTGGCGGCCCGGGTGGGCGGCGGCGATCCCGACGGCAACCCGAGGCTCCGGACGGTGATCCTCACGGCCAAGGCCGCCAATATGCCCAAGGACAACATCGAGAAGGCGATCAAGAAGGGAACGGGCGAACTCCCCGGTGTCAGCTACGAGGAGGTCAGCTACGAAGGCTACGGACCGGGCGGCGTCGCGATCTATCTGATGGCGGTGACGGACAACCGCAACAGGACGCTGCCGGAGATCCGCCATCTTTTCTCCAAGTACGGGGGAAACCTCGGAGAGAGCAACTGCGTCTCCTGGATGTTCGAGAAGAAGGGGTACATCGTTCTGCCCAAGGGAAAGGGATCCGAGGAGGACCTCCTTGAAGTCGTGCTCGAGGCCGGTGGCGACGATGTGAGGGACGACGGGGACAACTGGGAGGTCCTGACGGCGCCCGAAAAGCTCGAGCATGTCCGGGAGGCGATCGCCGCGCGGTCCATAGCCATCAGCACCGCGGAGATTTCGATGGTCCCGAAGAACACCGTCAAGCTCGAGGGGAAGAAGGCGCAGCAGTTGCTGACGATGATGGAAGCGCTGGAAGATCACGACGACGTCCAGAATGCCTGGGCGAACTTCGACATCGACGATTCCGAGATAGGCGAGCAACGGGCGGCGTCCTAGGGGATGCTCATCCTCGGGGTCGATCCCGGGTCGAACGCAACCGGGTTCGGTTTTGTCGAGAGCCGTTCCGGCAGGTTGCGCGCCGTGGCGCACGGTGCGCTGGTTCCTCCCCGTGGGCTCCCTTTCCTCGGCAGGCTTCCCCACATCGTGGACGCTCTCGAGCGGATCCTGCAGCGCATGAGGCCCGACGCCGCGGCCGTCGAGGACATCTTCCTGGCGCGCAACACGCGCGCCGCTCTCAAGCTCGGGCATGTCCGTGGCGCCGTTCTTCTGCCCTTTTTGCGGGCCGGCATCCCGGTCCACGAATACCCGGCCCGGCGCGTCAAGATGGCCGTGACCGGCTACGGCGGGGCGGAGAAGGAGCAGGTGCGACGAATGGTCCGGATTCTCCTCGGCCTGCAGGACGGCTCGCCGATATCCCTTGACGCGAGCGACGCGCTCGCGGTCGCAATCTGCCATGCCCACGCAGCCACCTTCCACAGGCTCGAGCAAGCGGTCCATCCCTGAGGACGCGATGAAAAGGCGGATCCGCGCCGCGCTGTTCGGCGCCGCCGCGGCCGGCGTCCTCGGCCTCGCTTCCATTGTGCACGTCCCGCGCGGGACCGCGGCTGTTCTCACCTGGAGGGGAGGAGGCACACCCGCCCTGCTCCGTCCCGGGTTCTCGTTCCGGATACCGATTCTCCAGAGAGTGGACCGATATCCGGATGGGGTCGTGACGCTCCTGGGGACGGTGAGCGTGGAGTCTCGACAAGGGGCCGCGATCACGCTGCCGATCACCATAAGCCTGCGGCCGGGCGCACAGCAGCTCCTGTCGCTCCACCGCGCGGGGGGCGGACCGGGGGCCCGGGCCGCCGTGCTGGACCTGGTCGGCGAACGGCTCAAGAAGGCCGCAGCGGGGTTCGGCACCCATGACCTCGCAGCCGGCGCTGCGGCACGCATCCTCGAATCGCAGGCCAGGGCGGCACTCGAGGAGCATTACGACAATTCCGAGGTGTCGATCGGCGAGGCGCAACTCTCCCCGGAGCTGAGGGCCGCCTTCGACACCGGTACGATTTACGCCCGCCGCAAGGAGACCGGCCTCGACATCGTTCTAATCGGCATCGACGGCGCCGACTGGGACATCATCAATCCCATGATCGCCCGCGGAGAGCTGCCCAACCTGGCCCGGATCAAGAAAGATGGCGTCTGGGCCAAGCTGCGCTCGAACGTGCCCACCTTGTCCCCCCTGCTCTGGACCACGGTCGCGACTGGCAAGTCTCCCGATCGGCACGGCATAAACGATTTCCTGGTCGCCGACGCCCGCACGGGGCACCAGGTGCCCATTGACTCGACCTTCCGGCGCACCAAGGCGATTTGGAACATCCTCAGCGAGGCCGGTCTCTCCTGCGACATCGTCGCCTGGTGGGCCACCTGGCCGGCCGAGGCGATCTCCGGACACCTGATCTCTGATCGGGTGGCGTATTCGACCTTCGACCTCGGGAGGGCCGGGGCCGGGGCGGGCGCCGTCCACCCCGAGGCCTATGCCGCGGTCGTCGAGAAGCTGAGGGTGTCCGACTCGGCGATCGGCCATCGTTTCCTTTCCCGCTTCCTGCACATTGGCGAGGACGAGCTCCGCGCGGCGCGGGCGGCCGCGGCGCGCAAGGCGCCCCTGAGCGAGTCGCAGCAGTCCATCATGGTCATGACCCGTGTCCTGGCGGCCACGGAGACCTATCGAAGGGTCGTTCTCGACCTTCTCGAGACGCGACGCCGGGACTCGAGCCCCGCCCGCCTCCTCGCGGTTTACTTCCAGGGTGTGGACGAGGTGAACCACCGGTTCGCGCATTGTGCGCCCCCCCGCATGTCGCTCTGTTACGATGCCGATTACCGCCGCTTCAAGGACGCGGTCACCGCGTTTTACGCCTACCAGGACGAAATCCTGGGGGAGATCGCGCAGCGCGCCGGCAAGGCGACCATCATGGTGATGTCCGACCACGGCTTCGCCTCGGGGGGGGACCGCCCGGACGACGTGAAGCCTTTCATCGAAGGGAAGCCGGGCCTGTGGCACGACCTGGTCGGGGTCTTTCTTGCCGCGGGCCCCGGGCTGGGGCACGGGGAGATCCCGACCGTCTCGCTCTACGACATCGCCCCCACCCTTCTGGACCTGCTCGGACTGCCGGTCCCCGACGACATGCCGGGAAAAGTCCTCGAAGCAGCCTTCAGCCGCGATTTCGCGGCGGCCCACCCTATCGTGAGAGTTCCATCCTACGAGAGCCTGGAGGGAACCCGCGCGGCCTCGCGCCAGGCGCCTCCCGGGACGGCCGGCTCCGGCGAAAGACCGCGCGCGCCCGGGGGGACCGCCGATGAGGAAATCGTCGAGCAGCTGAAATCCCTCGGCTACGTCGGCGGCGAGACCGGGCCGGCCCCGGCATCGGGGACTCCGGGCGGAGAAGGAGCGCCATCGACCGCTGCCGCTCCGGGAGTTGTCCCGACGGCGCTCTACCACACGAATCTCGGGACCGTCTATCTGGGGAAGAGGAGGTTCGACCAGGCGGAGGCCGAATACAGGAAGGCGCTGGCGATCGAACCTTCCTCCGTCCAGGCGCTGTCAGGGCTTGCCGTCCTGTACGAATCCAAGGGGCAGCCGGAGCAGTCGCTCGAGATGCTGAGGACCCTGGTCCGCCTGGACGAGGCGGATCCGGTCGTGACGCTCGAAAAGATGGCGGAGCTGTTCGTCCGGATGGGACGCGCCGCGGACGGACTGACCTACATGAAGGACCTCGAAGCATCGGGCGGCTTCAAGGGACGGTACGCGATCGGCCTCAACGTGGCGCTCGGGCGGCTATACTTCGCCGTCGGGAAGGAAGCGGACGCTGAGAAAGCGCTGGTTCGGGCGCTCGGCGTCGATCCGGCCTCGCTGGGGGCGATGCAGGAGCTGTTCGCGCTCTACGATGCGCAGAACCGCGCCGCCGCTCTCGAGCCGAAGATTCGTGCCGCCCTTTCCCGGGAGCCCCGTTCGGCCATGCACCACAACTGGCTCGGTCTCGTCCTGAAGCGCAAGGGGGATCTCAAGAACGCGGAGGCGGAGTTCCGGAACTGCCTCGAGATTGCCCCCGACCTGGTCGGCCCGATGGCCAACCTCGGGGCGCTCTACCTGCAGGAAGGCCGCGCCACCGCTGCCGTCGCGATCCTGCAGCGGGCCGTCGAGAAGGACCCCCGCTCCGTGGAATCGAGGACGAACCTGATCGTCGCGCTGGGGATGGAGCACGACCTCGAAGGAGCCCGGCGCCAGGTTGAGTCCGCCGAGGGGTCCGGACAGCGGGTGCCGCTGTATTACAACGCGCTGGCGTACGCCCTTCATCTCAATGGCCGCGACGAGGAGGCCCTGGCCACCCTGCGCGAATCGCTGTCGCTCGATCCCGGCCAGCGCGACGCTCTCCGCCTGCGAAGTGACATCGAGCAGGGACGGCCGCTGGCCGAGACCCCGGGCCGGTGAGCCCCCTGCCCGCTCTCCCCGTCAGGGACGCCCGGGAGCGGGGATGATCGCCCGTCTTTCAGGAACCCTGGTCGACAAGGATCCCGGACGGGCGGTCGTGGACGCCGGGGGGGTCGGCTACGAGTTATCGATACCGCTTTCCACCTACTCCGCGCTCGGGGAGCCGGGAAGCCGGGTGGAGCTGCACGTCCACACCCACGTTCGCGAGGACCTGATCGCGCTTTTCGGATTCGCCACGCGAGCCGAGAAGCAGCTGTTCGCGCGGCTCATCGAGGTCAACGGCGTAGGCCCGAAGACGGCGATCGCCGCCCTCTCGGGGCTGGGGCCCGGGGAGCTGATCGAAGCCGTCAGGTCCCGTGACGCGAAGCGGCTCGCCTCCATCCCGGGCATCGGCAGGAAGACCGCCGACCGCATCCTCCTGGACGCCGCTGAAAAGATCGAGGCGATCGCATCCGCGGAAAGTGGCGGCACGGCGGCGGCGGGCGTCGCGGGCTCGGCGCGCCAGGATCTCCTCTCCGCGCTGCTGAACCTCGGCTACAATGCCCGGGCCGCCTCTGAGGCGGTCGATCGCGCCCTTCCTGGAGGGTCGGGGCCGCCGCCGCCGTTCGAGATCCTCCTGCGCCAGACGCTCAGGATTCTGTCCCGCTAGGCCGCGCCCCCCGGCGCGGCTCTCCGGAGGGGGAGTCGGGTGAACCAGGAGCCGCCACCAACCAGGCCGAGAAAGCCCAAGTCGGGGGCGGTCCGCCCCGGCGGGCCGTCTGTTCCCGCGGCCCCGCCGATCCCCGTGGGCGAGGACGACCCGCTCCGCATCCTCGACCCCCAGCTGCACATTGACGATCGGGCCGAGGACTCGACACTCCGTCCCCGCGTGCTCGACGAGTACATCGGCCAGGAGAGGATGAAGGCCAACCTCAAGGTCTTCATGAAGGCGGCCCTGGAGCGGCACGAGCCGCTCGATCATGTCCTGCTTTACGGGCCCCCGGGTCTCGGGAAGACGACCATCGCCTGCATTCTGGCCCACGAGATGGCGACCTCCATCCGCTGCACGTCCGGGCCGGCGATCGAGCGGGCGGGAGACCTGGCCGCCATCCTGACCAACCTCGAAGGTGTCGGGATCCTGTTCATCGACGAGATTCACCGGCTGCATCCGGCCCTCGAGGAGATTCTCTACCAGGCGATGGAGGACTTCCGGATCGACATCGTGATCGGCCAGGGCCCCGCGGCAAGGACCGTGAAGATCGACCTGCCGCGATTCACCCTGGTGGGCGCGACGACCCGCATCGGCCTCATCACCGGGCCGCTGCGGGACCGGTTCGGAATCGTGCACCACCTCGATTTCTACCCGGTCGAGGACCTGGTCCGCATAGTCGAGCGATCATGCCGCATCCTCGGTGTTGCGGCGCAGCGGGACGGGGCCGAGGCGATCGCCCGGCGGGCCCGCGGCACGCCCCGCATCGCCAACCGCCTACTGCGGCGCGTGCGGGACTTCGTGCAGGTGGAGTCGGAAGGCGCGATCACCGCGCCTGTCGCCGAGCGCTACCTGGAGCGTCTCGAGGTGGACCGATACGGGCTGGACCAGCTCGATCGGAAGATACTGAGGACCATCCAGGAGAAGTTCGACGGGGGCCCGGTCGGCGTCGGCACCATCGCCGCCGCGCTCGGCGAGGAGCCCGAGACGATCGAGGAGATCTACGAGCCCTACCTGCTGCAGATTGGATTCCTCGACCGCACGGCGCGCGGCCGGCGCGTGACACCGAGGGCGCTCGAGCACCTGAACCTGACCCGCCGCCGGGGCCAGGGCGGCCTCTGGGACTGAGCCGCCGGCGGGCCTGCGATCCCCCCAAGAGCCGCTCAGGCGTCCCCGCCATGGCAGACGCGGTTTTTCCCTGATCTCTTGGCCCGGTAAAGGGCCCGGTCCGCCGCTTCGACGAGCCCGGCCTCCCCGGTGGCGTCTTCGGGAATGGAGGCCACGCCGACGCTGATACGGATCCGGAGCGGGCGCGGCAGGGAGGGGAGCGCGAGGGGAGTGTTCTCGACCCCGGCCCGGATTTTTTCCGCAACCTCCATGGCCGCGGCCAGGGAGGCCTCCGGGAGAATCGCCACGAACTCCTCGCCACCATAGCGGGCCACGACGTCGGACCGCCGCAGCAATCTTGCCACGGCTTGCGCGACGTGGCGCAACGCCCTGTCTCCCGCCGGATGTCCGTGCGTGTCATTGACCATCTTGAAATCGTCGATGTCGATCATGAGCAGTGCCACCGGCCGGTCGGCGCGGCGCGCCCTTTCAACCTCCTGCGCCAGCAGACCAAGAAAGTACCGGTGGTTGTAGACGCCGGTCAGCCCGTCCATCTCGGCGAGCTTCCGGGTGGCGAGCAAGAGGCGCTGCGTCTCGACCGCCACGGCGGTAAGGTCGGCGCAGCGCTGCAGCGCCTCGAAATCCTCCAGGTCGAAGGCGTGCCGCCTCCGGCAGCCTACCCGGAAAGCACCCACGACCTGTCCGCGGACCCGGAGCGGTATGGTCATGTCGCTGCGCAACCCTGCCCCGGGGAAGCTTTCCGCGAAGCGCAGTTCGGATGTGACGTCATTCCGCCAAAGCGGCGCGCAGCTTTCGATCACCCATCCCATCAGGTGGGAACGGTCCGCCGGCAGGCGTTGCCCCTCCCGCCGCACGGCCTCTCCATGGCGCAGCACCTCCCGCACCACGATCATCCCGTCCTCCAGTAGGCCAAGGGAGGCCCCGTCAACGGGAAACAGCCGTCCCAGGGCAGAGGCGATGGTTTCGAGAAGCCCGTCGAGGTCATCGGCCCGCGCGGCCGCCCCGAGCACCTCCATGAAACTCGCGAGCACCTGGCGGTCTCCGTGTCCGGAAGGATCGGAAGAGCGGGGGAGCGCCGTGGCCACATACGGCTCGGCGCCCGGGGCGGGGAATTCCTGCCCGGGAGCCGCGATCGCTCGTACGGCTTCCCCTGCCGGGCCGGGCACCCCGAGGGCGAGCACGGCCTCGAGGCGGCCTCCCGGCGGCAATGACAACGCCGGGGGCGGCAGGACACCCTCGGGAGGTTCGAAGAGCAGCGAGGCTATTCCCTCCGCCTCGGCAGCCATCGCCATCTGCGCGGCGGCGAGCCAGGCGCCCGGGCGACCCGCGCCGCCGGGCGCAGGGTCGCAGAGGGCGACCAGCAACGGGGCCCCTTCGAGGCATGCCGTGGCCGTCTCCGCCATCCCGGCAGCACGCAAGGCCCCGACGAGGGCGTCCCTCACGAGAGACGCCTCGAGAACAACCGCGCGGCAGCCGGACGAGATGCCCGGCGGAAGGTAACGTCCCGCCTCGAGCACGGCGTCGAGGCGCTCCCGGTCAAGCCGGGCGGAACGGAATGAGGCCGGCGCGCGCCTCCGCCGGAGAAGCGTGAGGGGGTCCAGGGGCATCCTCCACAATCAATCGCTGCCGTGGGCGGCCCCGGTCGGGCCGGTTCCCGGGACCGGGTGGCTCAGGCCCTGCCGCGCGGAACGGGCGCCGGCCGTCCGCCGGGCCGGTAGCCATCGGGATCCACGGTGACACGCCGGAACCCTGCCGCTCGCACGGCGTCCTCCAGGCCGCGCCGCGCGGCGGGAACCCTGACACGTTCGAGCCCCTCGCGATCGAGCTCGACTCTGGCATCCTCACCGCGCGATCGCACGCGCACCTGCCTGAACCCCATCGATCGAACCGCCGCTTCGGCGCGCTCCACCTGCGCCAGGGCGCCGGGGGTCACCGGGGTGAGGCGCGCGATCCGCGAGGCCAGGCAGGCCATCGCGGGCTTGTCCCATGTGGGAAGGCCGAGCCGCCTGGAATGCTCGCGGATCATCGACTTGTCCAGCCCCGCTTCGATGAGCGGCGCGCGAACGCGAAACTCGGCGGCCGCGGCCATCCCCGGCCGCTCGTCCCCGAGGTCGTCGGGAATCGCGCCGTAGATCACCGTCCTGCCTCCCTGCCGGGAGGCAATTCCGGCGAGCACCCTGAAGAGCTCGGCCTTGCAGTAATAGCAGCGCAGACCGTCGTTGCGAACGTAGGCGGGGTCGTCCATCTCCCGGGTCTCGACCAGCGTGTGGGGGGATCCGATCAGGCGGGCCAGCCGAACCGCATCATCTTTCTCGGCCGCAGACAAGGAAGGAGAAACCGCGGTCACGGCCAGCGCCTCGTCGCCCAGAACGTCGTGGGCTACCTTCAGCAGGAAGGTGCTGTCAACACCTCCCGAGAAAGCGACGAGACAGGGACCGATGTCGCGGAGAATGCGCTCTAAAGAAGAGACGAGGCGTTCCCCCATCGTCCTGCCATCCTGCGCCCGAAGCGCGTCCATCCGGAATGGATCCCGGTCGCAATGACGATCTTGGCGAGATCAGACGGGACGAAAGGGAAAAGACCCGCTCGCAGGGCCCCGGAAACGTCCCCCCCCAGGCTCAACGTGAGCCAGGCCACGCCGCAGGCGTAAAGCGCGGCGCTCCCGGCGAGAAAGGCCAGGGATGTCCCGATGGCTCCCAGGGACCGGAGTCGCGGCATCGCCAGCCCGGTCACGAAAGATG
This sequence comes from Acidobacteriota bacterium, assembly GCA_031370485.1. Classification (GTDB taxonomy): domain Bacteria; phylum Acidobacteriota; class Polarisedimenticolia; order Gp22-AA2; family Gp22-AA2; genus JANMQK01. Next base: position 16,283 of record JANMQK010000038.1, read on the forward strand.
CCAGCACGAAGCCGGCCAGGTAGCCCCCGGTGGGTCCAAGAAAATATCCCGGCCCCGATCCCGGGAGGGCGAAGACCGGGAGCCCCATGAGCCCCAGCGCCAGGTAGCTTACCTGGCTCGCCGCCCCCGCCCGGGCACCAAGAAACGCGCCCGAGAGAAGGACCGCGAGGGTCTGCATGGAAATCGGGACGGGGGTGAAGGGGAGGGGCACCGCGATCCGGGCGCCCGCCCAGGTCAGCAGCGCGAACATTCCTGTCCCGGCAAGGAGGGCGGCGCGGGCGCCAAGCGGGAGAGCCAATCCTGCGTTCACCGACTCAGCGGATACTGACGCCTGCAGACTGCGCATCGATCGGTCTCCTTGCGGGTGTATCGCGCTCTTGAACAGCCCACGGCATCCGGCGGCTCGCTCGGCCGGAACCCATGAGTTGAGCGCATTGTAAAAGGCCGGCGGTCTGCTGTCAACGTCGGGATTCGATGAGGTCCGTGTGGCCGCCCGGAACTATGGGGTTTGAATACAACTTTTTCTTGACAGCCCTAACCCTTGACAGTATATGGGACACCTGACGGGGCGAACTGCCACCGTTGGATTCTCTAAATTGCTTGCAAACGTTGACTTTAACAAGGACACAGTGAGTCGAAGGTCTTCTGAACCCTTTGAGAATCAATGGGTTCACGTGATCTTGAGATGGAGATAGCCATTTTCCTGAAACCGGGTACCACATCCCCTCGCCAAGGAGGAGAACGATGAAAGCAATCTTCGCGCCTGGAGCGAAGCGCACGCAGGTCCTGGCAGCGATCGGACTGACTTTGCTGCTTATGGCACCGGCCGTGTTGCTATGGGCCAGCAGGATCCAGCCGATCGATCCGGCCACCGACGAACAGATGGAACAGCGGATGGCCGAGATCGAGGGCCGACGTTTGGGCGAGATCAATCTGCCGCCGGCGTTTTATCCGCCCGCGGAGTTCTCGCCGTTCGGCGGGCTGCTTTCCCCGCAGCTGCGCGGCGCGGCCGAGGCCAGTGGGATGGTGCTCACGCCTCTCGGCCACAGGCCCTGGGCGATCGATCAGGACGAGCTGCGCGCCCGGCTTCCCCAGGCTCTCCTGGCGAAGTCCACGGAGTACACGAAGGACGCCGGCGGGAACAGCATCTGGAAGGGTCTGAACTACGTCCAGGTGAATCCTGCGGCGATCGCGTCGAAGGGTCTCGACCAGGTGCTGGCGGAGATCTCGAGCCGCGCCCTGATCCTCGATGCGATGCCGAATTCGACCTACCTGGTGTACGTCGAGCCGGCCCAGGTGACCGCGGTGCGGCAGGACTCCAACATCCTGCACTCGCGCATCACGGAGCCCGGGGACAAGGTGACGCTGACGCTGGGCAGCCGTCCGCTGATCAACATGGCCGAGTCGCGCAATCCGAACCTGTCGGTCTATGTGACCCTCGTGCCCGGCAAGCGGACCCCGGCGTTCCTGCAGGCCCTGAGGAACACCCAGGGGGTCTCCGAGGTGACCGAGAACGCCTTCGACGGGACCGGTGTGACGCTGCGGGTGCACTACTCCGCGGTGGGCCGGCTGGCGCGTCTGGACCAGGTGAGGTGGATCGACAACAACCTCGAGATGATGCAGACGAACTCCGAGAACGTCCCGACCGTGCAGGCGGGCTCCGTGGACGACACGCTGGCGATCCGGCCGTTCGATGACGCCGGGGTTGACGGCGGCGGTCTGAACGCATCGGGCAATCCCACCGGGACGCGGGTCAACAACGGCACGGCGGTGGTTCCGCCGCAGATCGTGTCGGTGATCGACAACGCCATCAGCCTTGACACGCCGAACTTCTCGCAGACCGCCACGTCGGTCACGACCGGGCTGGCCCCGATCGGCCCGTCGCACCGGAAGGTCCACTCGATCATCGCGATCACCGACAGCGGCAACGACTGCGACTCGACCCTGTCGGGGACGCACTCGCACGGCAACATCGTGGCGGCGACGATCGCGGCCTACCCGAGCGAGCTCGGGTTTTTCGCGACCCGCTCGGGCATCGGCGGCGGCAACCAGCCCCGCAACGCCAACATGGACGGCATCGCCCGCGGGGCGCGCCTCATGGTGACCGACATCGGCGACCAGTCACAGTGCACCATCAACACGCTGTTCGAGAAGGGCGGCAACGTGACGCCCGGCGTGCTGCTGACCCGGCTGAACGAAGTCATCTGTCCGAAGGTGCCCGGCGGCGGAGCCTGCTCCGGCATCACCGGTGGCGCCACCGAGGTCCACTTGGCGGTTCTGCCTTTCGGCGCCCCGTCGAACTTCTCGACGCTGCAGTTCATCGCCGACAACGGGACCTATCCGCAGCAGTCCGCGGACCTGGATACGTTCCTCTACAACAACCGCGACTTCATGATCGCCGTGCCGGTGGGGAACAACGGCGGACTGGTCAGCACCAACCGCCTCGGCCTGTCGCTGCGCGTCATCCCCGACCTGTTCAACGGAACGGCGGCGGACGAGAACCCGAACGTCCCGCAGCCCATCCAGACCTCCGCTCCGGCCACGGCCAAGAACATTATCTCGGTTAGCGGCTCGACGGCCGACTGCCTGACATTTTTCGGCACCACCGACTGCGAGCAGTCGCTGACCGCCTACAATTCGCGCGGCCCGGCGACTCCCCAGTCGCTGCGAATGGCGCCCATCGTGGTGGCCCCGCAGTTCGACCTGACCGGCAACATCGCGTCGTTGACCGCCACCGTGGCGACCTTCAGGAGCCGTGACAACGACA